>CAZLEE010000203.1:0-7814 GCA_964558455.1 uncultured Verrucomicrobiota bacterium
GCCCCCACGGGCTGCTGTTGGGCAAAATTGGCTCCAGAGGTAGGGCTCGAACCTAAATAAAGGCCATTCTCGCCATTGCTCGTGGTTGCTAATGCTGGTTCTGATTGTGCGCTCATTGCCCGTAGAATAGCGCACAAAATCCCGTGCTGTCAATGCATATTGCGTGTCTGTGAGCAGTTACGGGTAGAAAAGTGTGTGCAAAACCTGTGCAATTTAGGCCGAGTGTGCAAATGCTGTGCAAGCTCAAGTCTGGCCGTCATCTGTGCAAACCTGTGCAAGGATCTGGCCCGCCGTGGCGTCTGGCTGCCCGTGGCGGGCTGGGGTTACTTCCGGACATGCGTTCGGTCGTCACCAGCCATTCAGGAACGCCAGCGGGCAGCGTAGCGCGGGCGGGAGGGGTATTATTTCACGTGTGAGGATTTCGCGGGCGTGGCTTTCCGCCTGGTCCTTTTCCGCTTGGGGATGCCTTCGTAGATTACGTAGCCGCTAAAGCTCTCGGTCAACTGGCTGCCGTCGGCAAATGTCCTACGGCGCCGGCGCTGGCTGGTCTTGGATTTGGTGGCTTTCATCGTGGCCGGGGCATCGCACCGGAAATTAAATGCCGCGCCGAGGGGAGGACTTGAACCTCCCTCCGCCGTCACACCCATGTCGCCCTTCTCCGTTGTGACCGGAGGGGTCGGGAATTGTCCTCTTTGACTTTCGTTGCTGGCGTCACTGCCAGCAGTGCGGACGGTGTCAGTTACGGGCGCGGCCCGTTCATTTTCGCACCTTTCGCCCTGGCTGCCAACGCCTCTCATTGACCAAGATCGTGAGAGTCAGCAGCGACTCAGGACCAAGAGGCAGGCTCATTTGCGGTTCAAGGTGAGTTCAAGGAAGGTTCTCGGGTGAATCCTGACCGATTTGCGACTCTGGCGAATGACCCCCGGCGTAACCGACAACCGCTTGCGCGTGGTGGATTCGGGCGACTGCTGCCAAACCGAGAACTGTTCGACGGTCAAGAGACTGTCGAGGTCGTAGCCGTGAGGAAGGCAACCGGGGATTTGACGCGGTGGTTTCATGGGGCTGATGCCGTCAGGATAACAAAAAGCCCGCGCCGTTGGAAGCGCGGGCTGTGGCTCTGGATGGCGTCAGGGCTTGGCGGTTGCCAGCAGGGCCAGCCGCAAGGCGTCAATCCACTTTGCGTAGGCGTCTCCGGTCTGCATGCACGAATCAAACCGTTGTTCGGCGAACAGCATCGCTTTGACCCATTCCAGGCTTTCAGCCAGCGTAATTTCAGATTCCCAGGATGATGCCTCGGAAAACTCTACCGTGTGCTTGGCTGGGATATTCCACTCTACAAGTTTGCCATCACTCTTTCGGAATCCAAACCCAAAGTGGCTGCCATCCTCGTAGAACCTTACAGGCTCAATGTCAGCCAGAAGTCTTTCGATTAACGCGCTACGCTGGTTGCCCTCCTCAACCCTCAACGCTGATTCAATTCCCGCGAATTGCTCGGCTGTGATTCTGGCTCCGCTGCTTGCTCTGAGTGTCCGGTTTTTCTGTGCTGCTGGTTTTCTCATGATGATGCCAAACGCCCGTGACACAAAGGCGGAAACCTTATCACGCCCAAGAATCACCAAGGGCGCTATTGTATCACGGGCAGATTGTTTGTCTTGGATCGGCGCACGCGGTTGATTACTCCGCCTGACAATGCCGGGCCGCTATTTCCGTAGCGACAAAGGAACGGTGCGCCTTATCTGCGCGGCCATCAAGAACAAATTTGACAATTCCAGTCCAGCGCGGCCGGGCCCAGATTCGGCGCGGTTTGGGACTCACATACGCCAACGCCGTACACCAGGCGGAAACCGTTTTCCTAAATCCACGCCTCAGCCGCGGCGACGGTGGCGGTCCGGCAGCTCCGTTTGACGCCCTGCATTTCGAAGCCGCGGGCCCGCATCTGGTAAACGTATTTGGTGGATACCTGCAAGGCGGCGGCAAGCTCTTTGACACAGAGCTTTTCCGGGTCGGGCATTATCTACGCTTGCGCCCGGCTTCCGCGCCGGCCTCAGCCTCGATTTCCGCCATGCTCATTGGTCGGCCGTATGCGATGCGGAGCAAGACTTCGGGCCTTTCCTTGCGGAGCCGTTCAAGGCGTTGGCGTAGGGTGCCTTTGCCGTTTCTCCCAGGCGCGTCCAGTGGGTCACAAAGTTTTGGCATATTCACGTACACGGGCAAGGATATCGTTTGGCAGGCCGACAATCGTTGGCTGGTTGGTTTGGTTGACGTTTACTTGGGTCTGCGCCGGGCGGGCAAACAGTTCCGGGTAACGGCGCTCCAACAGCCAACGCAGATTTGCCAAATCTTCCGATTCTGATAGCCGGGTAAGAGCCTTTTCGAGAAAGTCCGCCTTGGCCGCCTCAAAAGGGTGGACAAATTGCGGTTTCCGTTGGAGCGCCTTGTGCCATGAATCGGGGTTGATTTGCGAGTTGTTTTCGAGGGCCAGCGCGTCTTTGAGCGGCATACCATGCCCGAATCGTTTGGCCACACGTTCCACAACCGCCAGCGTGATTTGCTGCGGCCGTCCGCCTTTGCGCGGCTGGCTTGGGGATTTCATTCGCCGGCAAAGTAGCGGTCGCGGGCCTCGCGCCGATGGCTGGCGCCCGTGAACGTCAAAACACGGAAAGCAGATTCCCGCAGTCTATCCGTCATGCGTTCACCGAACACCGATGTCAAGCCCTCATATTGCAAGTTGCTAGTGATAATCGTTGGCAACCGCTGCCCGTGCCGATGATTGAGGATTTCATGCAGCATCGGCAGTTCATCCTTACCACCTGCGGACAGGCCAACGTCATCCAGGACAAAGAGCCGGGCCGACTGCGCTTTCTCGATTGGATTAAACGCGGCGTTGTCCCGGTAGGTCGCCCGTAGTGCCATCAAGAGCGAATTGTGCCCCGTGAACCATCCCCGGCCATAAACGCGGAACGCTGCGGCGGCAAGGTGACTCTTCCCGGTCCCGTATCCGCCAAGCAAGATCAGGAAGCCGCGCTTCGTTTCGCAAAACGATTGAACCACCTCGACGTGGACGGCGTCGTCCTCAGCGTCCGGCATGAAATTCTCAAACGTGGCATGAAGCAAGTTTTCCGGCACGCCGTAGCCTTGGAGCCGTTCAAGCTGCGCTTCATCGAGGCACTTCCGGCAAGGAGTGTAACCGGCCTTGAACTGTCCGAAATTGTTCGAGGTTGCGACGGCGGTCAACTTCTCGTCAATCAGCCGTTCGCAATCGGGATGCACCCGGCAGCGCACGGCCTGGGGTTGATTCGACATAAAGTGCCGGCGTTCACGTTGCGTCCGCTCGTGAGTCTTTTGGAGGCTCTCAAGTATCTTTTCGGTTTGGAGATCGGCTATCATGGGTCAATCAGGAATGAAGCTCCGCGGAGTCTTGGGGTTTCCGGTCTTGCTGGTCTTGGCAGGGCTGATTTTGGCGGCCGGGGGCATTGGTCTGCCGTCCGATTCCCACCACCCTCTGCAACGACGGGCGTAAGCTCGCCAGTTGGGCATCCGCTTCCAATTCTCAGCGTTGGCGGCTTCGAATTTGTCCCGGGCGTATTGCTCTGCAGGCAGTAGGCAAGCCTGGGTCTGGCAGTATGCCCAAAACTCTTCCCAACTTGGAATTTCAGCAAAACCAGCAAGAGCGCTCTGCTTCTGCTTCTGCTTCTGCTTCTGCTTCTGCTTCTGCATAGCGTTAGATGCGTTAGCAGGCGTTAGCGGTGCGTTAGCGGCCTCGTTTCTCTTTGATTTCCAGCGGCTAAAGCGTTCCCGCTGGCTGGCCTTCCGTTGCTCCTCGCTGGCGATTTGCCGAAAGCGGCCGTAGTTGATGATCTGCCACCCCCAAGTGCGATGCTCGTCCAGGCGTTCAATGCGCCGGCCTTCCGCGTCTGGTGTCCGGCTTTCATGGTCGGGCTGTTCCAACGTGGCCAGCATCGCGGTAACGTCGGCCAGCGGGATTCGAGTCCGTGCGGCAATGGCCGTTGGCGTCATGTCCACGCACCCGTCGGCGTCAGCCAAGACGAGCATGTCCATGAAGAAATGACGCAGCGGGTAGTTGTCCGCAATGCTGCTGTCAAAGATTTGAGTGAAAACCTTGGCGTACATGGCCGTTAATTCCCGTCGTCATCATCGCCCGTCCCGCTGCTGGGTGTGGAGATCGGCAAACCGCCCCCGCCTGCAATGGGTTGCGCCGGAGTGACCAGCTTAAAGCCCAGCTGCAATGCCGTTCCCAAGTTCGCGGCGGGAATCATGCCCGTTTGCCCGTTGGGATGCTGCACTTGGACCATGCCCGCGGAAGTCGGCTGCTGCTGAGTCAAAAGAGCAGCAGCGGAGCCTTGCCCGTATTTGGCCTCAAACTTGGCAATGCGTCCGGGTGTCGGGCTGCCACTAAGCCAAATCGCGTCTCGCGGATCGGGCTGAACAGTCTGCGCCGATGGCCCCGCGCCTTGCGTGGCTTGTCTATTCGCGTTCATGCCTGCCAGGTCTCGCGCCGTAAGCTGCACGCCGTTGGGGGCTGTCACTGCCGGCGCCGGGGGCTGCTGCCCGCTCCGTGACAACTTGTCAAATAACTGCGCGGCATAGGCGGCGTTCGTCGGTGAATTGTTCTGCGGCAAGCTGGCTTGGATCTGGCCGGCAATGAGCTTGTCTCGTTGCGGGTTATTTTCGTTCGCTGGCGGCGTGACTGGGTGCCATGCGCCGTGTGCATCCGTTACGCCCGTCGCCGTCGGGCCGTTGGGGTTGTTCGGGTCGCTCAGGGTGCTCATCTTTGGGGCTTGCGCGGACTGTTGTGCGGCCTCCTGGGCCTTGCGCTGCTGTATCTGGTCATAAGTGGCTTGCCAAGGCTGCGTCCCGTTATAAATGGCGAGCATATTCGGCCGCGAAAGCATTTGGGTTTTCAAAACCGGATTGATTTTGCCGATGGCGTCAATGCTGGCGGCGAACTGGTCGAATGCGTCTTGCGAGTCGGTTTTCCCGTCAACGACACTTTGGGCCAGCGTTTCAGCTTGGTCCTGGAAGTCTTGGGCCGCTCCGAGAAAAGAATCGTGCGCGCTCGCCAAATCCTGCCCGGATTTTTCAATGTCAATCCGCTTGGCGTCGTTGGCGTTTTTGTCCGCCTCGTTTTGGGCTATGCGCTCTTGCGTGCCCGCCATCCGGTTTTGCACGTTCGTTTGGGCGGCAAGCTGCGCGTTCCGGTAGGTCTCATCAAGCCCCACCTTTTGTTTGAGCAAATCGAGCTGCGCCTGCCGGTAGGCGGCCTCGGCGGACTGCTGGCGGGTATTGGCGAAAGACTGCCCCATGTTGGCAAGCGACTGGTTTAAAAGTTCAACGTCTGCGCGATTCATATTCTTGAGTTAGTTACAGGTGTGAGGTTTCGAGGTTTCTTGCAGGATCAGCTTTTGAAGCATCTGCCCCGCTGCAGTGCTTTCGGCGGGCATGTGGTTTACGGGCTCGGGCCCGGCTTTCGGTAGGGCGCCAAAGGCGGCGGTGACTACGGCGTCCAGCATGTCGGAAAAGAGATCGCCGGTTGATTTCATCGGTCGAAGGTTACGCTTCTGCCCCGCGTTGCTGGCGCAAGAGTGAGGCTTCCACGCTGGGCCAGTGATAGAGTTTTCGCCGGCCGATTTTGACGCAGGGGAGCTTGCCTTGCTGAATCCACGTGAAAGCCGTGCGGCGGCAAATCGGAAGCCGGGTTAAGAGTTGTTTTTCGTCGAGGAAAGTTTCCCCGCTCGCCGGTTGTATTGCATCTTGGGTTGCGGACATGCCCATAGTTTCCCGCCAATCCGATGGCGAAAAAACGGACAACCTGAAAAAGAAAAGTCGCGAACTATCAGTGTGCCCGGTGAACGGATTTTTGCTTTGTACCAGGGCGCGGGCCACGCTTAGCTTTGCGCTCTTCACCAAAATGTTTGTAGATGCGTTCTACCGTTTTACGAGTCGTCTTAATCCCCTTTCGGCACAAATCGGCGTACATTTCCGCCACTGTTGGCAGTTGCATTCTGGCCAGCCGGTGAACAATTATTTCGTCCCCAACGGAGGTCCACACAAGATCGTTTGGGCGTAAATGGACCTCCATCGCATCGGCCAGAGCGCGGAAGAATCGTCCGTCGTGATTGGCCCAGTCGCGAGAGTAGTAACTGACGACATGTTGCCAAAACTGTTCCCGATACCTGTCGTGAGACTCCTTATTAAAGGAGCGCGGCAGAGGTACCCGCGACGGTAGATTCAGGGCGAAATGAAGAGCTCGGATAGCTGCCAATGCTACGCGATGGAGTTCGTTCCCGTCTGGATCGCACTTCCTTCCAAATCGCTTGCGGTTACGAAACTCCATAGGTGCATCCGTCGTTTCTTCCACGGATGTTTTTTTGTCCGCGTTCTTGATCCTCATTGCGGTTTGACGGTAAACCATTTTTCCGCCTCGGCTTTCGTCGCAAGTCCGCGGTAATTTTGGTGAAGAATTTGCGGGCTGGTCCCGGCCAAAGCCGACGTTTCAACCTCGCCGCGCAGAATGTAGCTGTAAGACACGAAGCCATGCCGCAAGCCGTTGCGCTTGGCTGGCACGCTGACAGATTCCCGGAGCCGCGCCCATTCTGTGATGAATGAATTTAACGGCGCATCCCAGATCGGGCCGGCCTTGTCCTTGAATGGTGTCAGCCATGCTTTCAGGGCTGTGCCGACCTCCAGCAAACGGCGCTTGCGGGTCTTGGCGTGCTGACCGCTGATTTCGATATGCCCGTCCGTCTGGCGTAAATCCTCCCAACGCAGCCGCAAGGCTTCCTGTAAGCGTGCCCCGCCAAAGGCTTCCATTGCCGTGACCGCGCACAGGGCGTCCCGGCTCGATTCGTTGCATGACTCATTTTCAGCGTCGCGGGTGGCGTCCAGAATCTTTTTGAGTTCGCCAGGCGCGTAGAATGAAATTTTTCCCGCCTGCAAGACCTCCATCTTCATCACGTCACAGTCGAGCAGCTTTCCGAGTTGGTGCGGTTCAATGAAGTCTCTCCGGCCGCACCAGCGCAGCCACATGCTGATTGCGCCCCGGCGGTCATTCCGGGTTTTTTCGGAAAGCTCGAGGAACTGGTCCAGGTGCTTGGAAATGAGGTCTGGCGCCAAGTCGGAAACTAAATGGCCGGGGAAAGTTTCGCTGAATTTCGTCAGCCACGTTTCAATGTTGTGAGCGTAAACGGGGGAGAACCGCGCCCGTTCTCCCGGCTTGGCAGATGTACTGCGCGATGTGATAAAATCCGTGACGGCTTCTGCGATGGCCTTTGACTTTACTGCGCCAATCGTCCGGGCATAAACCCTCACGGCTTCGATCAGTGTGGCACCGGGGGGCAGTATCCTGACGGCGGCAAGATAATCGGTAATGGCTTCAACCGCGGAGATGCGTTTGCCGGTGTCCTGCCGATGACTGGCGAGCTTCGCCCGGATATCGAGGGCGTCTTGAGCCTCCCTCGCCGTCAGCCCGGCGGATTTCTGGCCCTTGTGAAGCTCCTTTACCTTGGCCTCTGCGGCCGCCTTGGCTTCGCTGTAGCTGCCGAATGTGAGCATCCGGCGCTTGCCATCCACCTTGAAAGCCGCACGGTAGAACGGGAAGCCCTTTGCGGGCCGGTAGATTTTGGCTCGCTGGTCGTAATGCTCGACTGTGACAGGGAAAGTCACGCGCTTGTCGGGGTTTCTATGCCTTTTCTGTGCAAATTCCGTGCAAGTGGCCTCAGAATCTTCGATTTCCGCAATGAAATTGGCTCCAGAGGTAGGGCTCGAACCTACAACCACACGGTTAACAGCCGCGT
>CAZLEE010000204.1:0-4852 GCA_964558455.1 uncultured Verrucomicrobiota bacterium
GTGTGATTCGTCCAGCGCATATTTCGCGTTATGGACGAGGTTGACCAGGATTTGCAGGATTTTGTGTTTGTCCCCCGTCAAGGGCGGCACTTCCGAGTATTGACGGGTCGTGGCGACTCCGTGACGGGTCAATCCGGCAATGTTCATCCGCACCGCATCGTCCAGCAGCTCGGAAATGGCTACTGGCTCAATGAAGCCCGAGACCCGCGCGTAATTCTGCTGCATGGCCACAATTTCCTTGATGTGCTCAACGTTGCGCGCCAGTTGTTCGTATTCGTCCAGCATTGCGCTCCGCTCCTTTTCCAGACTTTCGGACAGCCGGATGACAAAGCCGGGCACGAGCTTGCCTTTGGCATCGGTGGTCAGGAATGTTTCCATGTCGGCCTCGTGTTGCAGGAGCATATCGCGCAACTTGCTCATGGTTGAAATCTTCGACCGCTGCATCATCTGCCGGATGAGGCCCGCCGATACGTTCACGCTGTTGAGCACGTTGCCGACATTATGAAGCACGCTGGTGGCCACCTCAGCCATGCCTGCCTCGCGGGAGGCGATTATGAGTTCCTGCTGGGTTTCAGCCAATTCGGAAAGCGCCTTTTCCTTGGCGGACACCTGCTCCTGCAATTCCCGGGTGCGTTCGCTGACGCGTTGCTCCAGTGTCAGTTTCGACTTGAGCAGCGCATCTTGGACGCGTTGCTTGGCAATGGCCGCGCCCAACATGTCCGCCAAGGCTCGCAGGCTGTCGATCTCGGCCGCCGTCCACACCCGCTCCCGTGTGCAATCGTCAAACTCCAAGTGCCCCCACCACGCACCCTCGATCCAAATCGGGACCAGGATGACTGATTGCGCTTTTTGCGCGGCAAAAAACACCTTCTCCGCCGCGTTCAAATCACGAACCAGGGCGGTAAACACCCGTCCCTCTTTGAGACATTTCGACAGGGTTTCCCAGCCCGCCTTCTCCCAGGCGAATTCCGGTTCTTTTGCGGTCCTGATCAGCCGCGCCTCGGAAGGGGCCGAGTATTCAAAAAGCTCGCCCGCCAGCAGGGTTCCATCCGGCCCGACGCGGTTCTCAAACACATAGGCCCGGCAAATTTCGGCAGCCTTCCCGATCCGGGTCAGCACCTCCACCGCCACTGTCCGCCAGTCCGATGCCGCCAGGAGCTGCTGCGAGGCGAACTGGACGCCGCCCAGAATATTATTTCGCTGGAGCAGACTGTCGGCCATGGCATTGAACGAGTCGGCCAGAAGCTCAATCTCATCACCCGTTTTGATGGCAGCCCGGGCGGAAAGATCACCGTTTTTAATACGATCGACCACCGATTGCAGGTTCATGATCGGACGGACCAGGAATCTGGCGTAAAACCCCGAAGCCAGGAAACTGAGCAGAATGCAAACGAACGCCAGAATGCCGGTGCGACGATAGACGGCGGCGACGTTTTGATCGTAGGTGTCCAGCGAAAGCCCGACGTGGACCCATCCCCAATGGATACCCGAATAATCAAAGGGCCGCGAGTAATGGAACACGCGGCGGTTGAAATTGGGAACCACCCCGATGTCGCCGCCCGCCACCCGATTTTCCGGGTGCCATGCCGGGGGCAATTTGCTGTAGCGCCAGCCGGACTTGTCGTGAATCCACGATTCGCCGCTGTTTTTCGTGATCACCAGATAGTCGATGGATTTGTCCTCCTTCAGGACTTGCAGGCAGTGTTCCACCAAGGTGGTATAGTCCTCGTTGACCACTGACCAAGTCGCGACATTGCACACGGCGAGGGCCACGGCGTTGGCCTTCGAGTTAAGGTTTTCGACGAAGATTCGTTTTTGGTCAGGGATGATCACCACCACAAAGACCAAAACGGTCACAAGGGTGATCAGCCACGTCAGCAGAGCAATGCGCAGCATGATGCCGGACCGTCGTGTTTTGGTCTGGATCATGGCGACTGTTTGGTCTGGCCGTCGGGGGCGCTGGCAAGGTCCCGTCGCAACTTACGCACGGTGTCCAGATATTCGTCTTTGAACGGAGCCAACTGCTCCAAGTTGAAGAGGCTAAGAACTTGCCGTCCGCTCGGTTCAGAGTGCAATTCGGCTATGGATGAGATCACATCCAGACGCACCTGGTCGGAGGCCCAGCCGGACTTGCTGATGCATAACATATTCTCCAAGTAAGGTTCCGAAACAGCCACGCTCACCAAATTGCTGCCCACCTGGGGGTTGAGCCGGGACATGTCCTGGAATGCGGCGCGATCCACCAGACAGGCCGATTTGGCGCCAAAGAAGACCGGCAGGACAGCGGAGACAGGTTTGGTCACCGGCTCCAGCTTGGCGAAGAAGGTTTCTTTGGGTTCCAGATGGTTCGCCCGCAGCAGCCAATCAAGCCATGCGCGTGACAGGTCGCCCCCGTTACCCTCCAACGCCATGATGTTCTTGCCCTTAAGATCCGCCAAACCCGACACCCCGCCGTCCCGATGGATTAACAGCAGGTATTCTCCGAAGATCGCCCCTTGTTCCAATGACACAAAAATCGGCGTCATTTTCGACTGGATGTCCATGCTCAGATAATCCCATGTGTCCAGGATGGCCAGGTTGATGTGGCCGTTTTTGATTTCGTTCGCGCAGTCCGCCGAACTCTCAAAGAGGCGTGCGTCGGCTGTCATTTGCCATCCGCGTTTGAGTGCAGTGGTTTGGGCGAAAATGCGAAGGGCCGCTGTGGCGTCGGCGGCATTGACGTTGCGAAAACTGGAACGGGTGAAGCCGACATGCAACGTGACCGGGCGCAAATTGGTTTCTTGCGCAGCCATGCGGGACGGGATGAGGACAAAGCTCAACACTACCGCCAGCGCCAATGGGATGTTTAATGAATCCATAGTCATACCCGCCCTGTTATCGGAAATGAAGCCGTCAACTTAAACCGTAATTTTCATGTTGCACATTTGTAACTTGTTAAAATCATGCGTATTGCCGCCAAAAAGCATCCTGAACCGTGACCGCTATGGCAGTTTCCCGCTGAAGTTCGCCAAAAGCAGCGCCAGCGCGTCAATCTGCGCCCGTCCGTCCCCGCCCCGGTAATTGTTGAGCATGATGGAAAAAATCAGCTTCTCTTTTCCAGCGGTCGTCATGTAGCCAGAAAGAGAATCAACCTGTCCCAGCGAACCGGTCTTGGCCCGCAGGTTCCCAGCCGCAGCCGTTCCTTTGAAGCGGTTGCGCAGCGTCCCATCCACTCCCGCAATCGGCAGCGCATCGTAGAAAGCGGCGTAATACCGGTCGCGCGTCATGTAGGACAGTAATTGCACCGATGCGCCCGGCGTCACCAAAGTACCCCGCGAAAGTCCCGAACCGTCTTCCAACAAAGTCATCCCCCGCTTCACCCCAATCCCGGCTAAAAATGTCCGCATCTCCTCCAAACCCGCCGATTGGGTATAACCCGCCCCGGCATTTTCGCTGTTGGCGCCCACTTGCAAGAGCAAAAGCTGCGCGTATTGATTTTGCGACGGCTTCAGCGTGTTCTTTACTATTTCCGCAACAGGGCGCGATTGCACCGACGCCACCTCAACCCATTTCGACCAATCCACCGGCGCGGCTTCCCGATCCAGCCAGCCCGCCGACCGCACTCCGCCCGTCACCGTGATGCCGCGACCAACCAGGGCGGTCTTGAGCAGGGAAACAAACCACAACGCCGGGTTCGGCACCGAAACCGAGTCTTCCACTCCACGGGAACCGAGCGGAATCTCCCCCCAAACATACGTGTTGCTCTCCCCCACCGGCCGGTACAGATCGATCCGCCCCCGCGTTTTTGCCGCAATCGTATGCGTCCGATTGATGAAATTCAGGATGCTTGTTCCCGGTTTCGTGACGATCAGGCAGGGCTGTCCAATGGCCGGCCCCGGCTTGAAAACCAAGTCAATCGCATTGTCTTCCACCGTCAAGGCCGAAACCGGCGCCCCGTAATAATTCTGCAAATCGTCCCACGTCCACAACGCCCCAAAGGGCGGCCCGCGAAAATAACTGTCGTCCCCCACCAAATCCCCCTCCACCCTTTTCACTCCCGCCGCCGCCAGGGCGTCCACCACCGGCTGAAGCGATTTGCTGTAATCACCGCCGTTGAACCGCGAGGCAAATGAGGGGTCGCCCCGGCCATAGACCAGCAAATCCCCGTGAATCACCCCGCCCGCGTCCGGTTTTGCCCCTGCATAAAACGAGGTCTTGATCCGAAAATCCGCCCCCAAACGATCCAGTGCCAGCGACGCCGTGTACATTTTGGCATTGGACGCCGGCTTCATCAATTTGTCCGCATTACGCTCAAAAATCGTCGCTCCAGTCGCCCAGGAAACCATCTTGATCCCCCATAGCGCTTGGGCAAAGCGCGGCTGATCCACCTGGGCGTTGAGTCGCGCCAGCAACCCCGGCAAAGCGTCATTCGTCGTTTGCTGCCGGGCTGGCGCGCCGCCGCAAAACAACACAGATACTGCCAGGAACAGCGCGGATAATTGGATTTTCATACTAATTCAAATAGGACACCCTTCATCCAACCTGTCCCGCCGCCTAAAATCAATCTCATAACAAAAATCTCGCGGGACACCGGGGAATATGGCAGCGCCACGAACCGGCCATCCGTCAGGAGCGCCGGCGGAAGAATAACGCGGTCGCACCCAGACCGATTAGTGCCAGGGTGGAAGGCTCGGGGACGGCACTGACCAGGAAGTCGGGACCAAACATATTGATAAAGCCAGGGTTTCCGTTGGCTGCTGTTATGATCATGCCCGGATCATAATAGCCGGGATGGGCAAACAGATAGTTTACAATCGTGAAGTCAGGATTGAGGTCCAGCCCCAGGACATTTTCAACCAACGATTCGTTGCCG
>CAZLEE010000204.1:4952-7756 GCA_964558455.1 uncultured Verrucomicrobiota bacterium
GTGCCAATATTCGGGCTAATGGGGTCGAAAGTTAAACCGGGGTTGGCAGTATTATTTGTCTGGGCGCGGACGGAACCCGCCAAGAACAGGGGAACAAGGACCAAACCCAATACAGCACAATGATTGCAGATGCGTTTCATAGGAAAACCCATTGGCATCTGCGAACAACATTACCCGAAACAGACCGGCAGTCCAATCGAAAAGGGCATAATAGCCGATTGGAAAATATTACCACACCGAACCCGACCGCGCTTGTGAAAACACTTTATCCACCGCCCGGATTGAATTAGATTCAATGCAGCGCGAGCCTGATTGTCCTGACAACAAAATCAAAGTCGTATGAGTAAATTTGCCAACAAGGTGCGGATGCAGAACCGGCTCTTCTCCGGGTTGTCGAACCTGTTTGGCAAGGAAGTGCCGCTCTACGACAAATCACTGCTCGTCAACAAAGTCTGCAACCAGACCGTCTGCGCCCTGCTCTCCCGCATCCACGCCGGATTCAGCCTGTCCGATTCGCAACTCGAAAAGACCAGCGGGGAACGGCACGGGGCCATCCGCATCGGCAAACCATCCGAATACCGCTGGGTCGCCGGATATTTTGCCGCCTTCGGCCTCGAACCGCATAATTTTTACGACATGACCAACGTGGGCTGCAAAAGCCAGCCCATCATCGCCACCGCCTTTCGTTCCTCCGTCAACCCGGAACACCGCATCTTCTGCTCCTTGTTGATGACGGATTATTTTGATCCGCAAATTCGCCGGCGCATCGAAACGCTGCTCGATTCGCGCGAAGTGTTTTCCGACCGCGCCAAGGAGTTAACCCTGAAAAACGAACGGCAAAACGGTCTGGCCGAAGCCGAGGCCGAAGAGCTTATCCGCGAAGGAGTCACACGGATTTTTAAATGGAGCGGGCGCGCGCGCGATTACGATCTTTATCAGGACCTTTGCCAGGCCGGCTTCAAAATTGCTGCGGACATCGCCTGTTTCGAATTTCATCACCTCAATCATCTGACCCCGAACACGTTTTGGATCGACCTTTACACCGGCGCCATGAAGTTTTGTCTGGGCGAAATGGATGCCGCAACCCATCAGGAACGCGCGCAATCGGCCCTTGATCATCTGCGGCAATTTGCGGACAAGGATTATCTGCGGCTGCATTTCAGACATCTGAGTCATGAGGCGATTGACCTGTTCAGTGCCGGTGAAATTCCCGCCGGCTTCACCGGACAACTGGCGGACGAATTGACCCGCCGTTTGCAACAGCCGGACTTGCAACTCAGCAAACTCAAACATTCCGGCTTTAAGGATTTCACTGAAGGTCCGCCAGGAGATACTCCCATATTGCTGCGCCAGGACGCATACAAGGCCCTGGCCGAACCGGTTGTTTTCCAGCAACCCGGCGGAGGCAGCGTCAGTTTGGAGCACACGGCCCGCTTTGGCGAAATCGAGCAACGCTTCTACGCCACCACTCCGGCCGGCCGGAAATTATACGATCAATGTCTGGCCAACGCCGAAGCAGCCCGGGCCGGGAATCCCGATTTGATCAAACAAGATTACGCCGCCTATCAAAAGAAACATGCGCAATGCTTCGCGCCTTTTCCCAAAACCCTGCCCGAATTGCTGGAAAAAAAACTGGTTCGCGGACGGTTCACCGCCACCGCCAAGGGCCTTGCCGCCAAAACGGCCCATGCCATCCGCGCCACCGATCTTGATGAATTGATGCGGCTGGGTTACATCCGCGCCGACGGATTGCGTTACGAAGATTTTCTGCCCATCAGCGCCGCCGGTATTTTCGCCTCCAATCTGGGCCAGTACGGCACTGAATCCACCGCCGGGACCAAGCCGGTTTACGGGCGCGAAATGCTGGAAAAAATCATGGGCAAAACGATTATTGACACGGACGCGCTCTACGCCCGCCAGGAGGAGGAATCGATCCGGCAGGCCCGCGCAGATTTGGGTCTGACCGGCGAATGACGCAATTATTTATGGATTTTACAAAAAAAATATTGTCAGCAAACCAGTTGCAAGACTGGCGCGAGCAACTTCGCCGCGAGGGCAAAAGGCTTGTCGCCACCAACGGCTGTTTCGATGTGCTGCACCTGGGTCATGTGACTTACCTCGAACACGCCCGCCAGCAAGGCGATGCTTTGCTCGTGGGCGTAACCAGCGACATCAATGTGCGCGCCTTGAAGGGAGCGGGCCGCCCGTTGAACCAGGCCGGGGATCGCGCCGCGGTGCTGGCCGCTCTCCAATCAGTCGATGCCGTGTACATTTTCCCCGAACCCGACGCCAGGGCGTTTCTGGCCGCGATCAAGCCCGACATCTACGTCAAAGGCGGCGACTACACTCTGGAAACCATCAACCAGGATGAACGACGGCTGCTGGAAAGCGCCGGCGTCAAAATCAAGATTCTGCCGGTCGTTCCGGGCAAGTCCACCAGCGCGCTTTTGGAAAAGATCAACCGCCTCTAAACCTCCGGAAAACAAACTTCTGGCTTGCTTATGAGCACACCGGCCCCCTTAATTTCCGGCATGGAATCCGAGATCTTTCAAGCCAGCCGCTGGACTTCAGGCAACCATCTTTTTCCAACCGTGATCGGGGTTTCCGACCGGGCCGTCATGCGGCGCAAACGATCCTGGTTCAGCCGCGATGAAATAAGCATCAGCATACAGAAAGTGGCCTCCGTCCATATCAGGACCGGCCTGATCTGGTCCACAATAATTATTGAATCTTCCGGCGGAAGGGTGTAAGACATAATTCTTCATTTAGGCCGCGAGGGGCAGCGCGTCGTTGCGTGTGGCCTG
>CAZLEE010000205.1:0-7684 GCA_964558455.1 uncultured Verrucomicrobiota bacterium
GCAAGGCACTGGAGGCCCTGCGCAAAGCCGAAAGCGAGCCTGTTGTTCCAGATGTTGTCGCTGCCGCACCCTCCGCCCCTGCTCCGACTGTTGCCCCGGTCCCCGCTGTTCCCGTCGCGCCGGTTGCGGAACCGGCCGCTCCCGTTGCAGTTCCCGCCGCGGTTGTCGTTGCCGATGACCAAAGCAAAGCACTGGAAGCCCTGCGCAAGGCCGAAAGCGAGCCTGTTGTTCCAGATGTCGTCGCCGCCGCACCTTCCGCCCCTGCTCCGACTGTTGCCCCGGTTCCCGCTCCAGCCGCCCCGGCAGAGCCAAAAGTTGATGCCCAGGCAGTGGAATCCCAACGTCAGCGCGAAATAGCCGAAGACAAGGCTGCCGCCGTCGAACAAGCCCGCATTAAAAAGGCTCAGGACAAAGCCGCCCGCGCCGAACAGCGTGAAAAAGCTCAGGAAGCAAAGGCTGCCGCCGCCCAGTGCAAAAAGGCACAGAAAGCAAAAGCCTGCTGCGCCGCCGAATCGAAACAAGCAGCGAAAATGAAACCGGCTGCCGCTCCTGCCGCCACCGTCACAGCCGCCCCCGCTGCTCCTGCCGCGCCCACGTCTGTGTCGGTTAAAGAGCAGAAACTGGCTGATTTACTGCGCCGCTATCAGGCCGACGAGATCACGCCTTACGAATATCATGTGCAACGCGCCAAGATTGTTGCCGAGCCGTGAGCGGGTCTGATTTCCTGTTCCCGCCGGCTGGATGGCTGGCGGGATTTTTGTTGTAAAATCTAAATTTATTTGACATGCACTCGTTTTACTATCGGAACGGAAAATTGTTTTGTGAGGGACGGTCCGTCCATGCCCTCGCCGGGGAATACGGCACGCCTCTTTACATTTACTCCCAGGAAACCCTCGTCCGCCGTTTCCAGATGCTTGAGACCGCCTTGCAGCCGCTCGATCATCACACCTGTTTCGCCGTCAAATCAAATTCCAACCTTGCCGTCCTCCGCGTCCTGGCCAATGCCGGCGCCGGTTTCGACATCGTGAGCGAAGGCGAATTGCGCCGCGTCATCGCTGCCGGGGGCGACCCTTCCTCCTGCCTCTTTGCCGGCGTGGGCAAGACCGAGCAGGAAATTGAATTTGCCCTGCGCCGGAACATTTATTGCTTCAACGCCGAGAGCGAACCCGAACTCATCCGCATCAACCGCGTCGCCGCCCGTCTCAAAAAGACCGCCCCCGTCGCCGTCCGCATCAACCCCAACATTGACGCCCATACCCACGCCAAAATCACCACTGGCACCTATAAGTATAAATTCGGCATCCAGTTTGAGGACGTCGAAGCCATTTACGCCCGCGCCGCCAAGCTGCCCCATCTCCGCCTGCGCGGCGTCCAGATGCATATCGGTTCCCAGCTCACGGAAATCAAACCCTACGAGCTGGCCGTGGAAAAAGTCCTTCCCCTCGTCACCCGTCTGGCCGCGCGTTACAACCTCGAATTTTTCAGCATCGGCGGCGGGCTGGGCATTGTCTATGACCCGGCCCTTGCCAGCGGTTCGGCCGCCTGGTGGAAAACAGCCGCCGCCAAAAAAATCATGACCCCGGCCAGCTATGCCGCCCGCCTTATCCCTCTGCTCAAGCCCCTCGGCTTGAAAATCATGATCGAACCCGGCCGCTTCATCGTCGGCAACGCCGGCATCCTGGTCGCCCAGGTGCAGTTCGTCAAAAAAACCGGCAAAAAGAATTTCGTTATTGTTGACGCCGCCATGAACGACCTCGTCCGGCCCGCCATGTACGATTCCTATCACGAAATTGTCCCGCTCACGCAGCGCAAGGGGAAATCCATTTCCTCCGATGTTGTCGGGCCGATCTGCGAGTCCGGCGATTTCTTTTGCCACGACCGTCCGATGCCCAAGGTGGGTGAAGGCGATTACCTGGCGATAATGAGCGCAGGCGCCTACGGATTTGCCATGGCCTCCAATTACAACTCCCGCGCTTTCGCCGCCGAGGTCCTGGTCAACGGCAAGGATGCCGAAGTCGTCCGCCGCCGCGAGAAGTTGGATGAGATTTGGGCCGGTGAAAAGATCGCCGCCTGGCAGCGTTAGGCTGCGGTCTTACAGCTTCTTATTCAGAATTCGCCGGACACGGCCAAAGCTTGGCAGGCTGGTTTCCAGCGTCGCCGGCGTAAGTTTGCCCAGAATTTCAAAAGAGCGTGCGCCCTTCTCATAAGCATTGGGGCAATTGCGGGTGGCATGCTTCAGCTTGTCTTGGACATCATGCCGTCTGCGCTTTTCCAAATCGTCCAACGGAGGCAGTGCCGTTTCCTGTAGTTCGCTGCCATAGTGGGCTCTCAGCACATCGCGATCCGCCACAATCCACGTCTCCATGCAGGTCGTCATGAATAGGACCTGATCGTCTTCCGCTCCGGCAGGTTTCGTCCATGGCGGAACGGTTGTGACAGCGCGCAAATGTTTCCAAGCCGCGTCTGGATCCGCCATCGGTTCTTCGCTGTCAATCCCCATGGCGACATAGTCCGCTTGGTTGTTCGTGTGTTCGGTGACAAAGCGATCATGAACATCGCTGCGGCTGCCGCAGGCCACCAATCGGGGTTTGCGCCCTATGAATCCCATTCTGTCAAACAGCTTGTGAAACGCTTCCTGGCATTTTGTGTTCAGGTACTTGGAACCGGCGCCATGCGCGCCGCCTTCAATATAGATATATGCGCTCACCAGCGTTTGCCCCCCAACTGGCCGTCCATCCACAACTGCCCCAGCCGGTATTTGCCCAGCCACTTGGCCAATTCTTCCTTTTCCAGGCGGTGCATCGTTGTTTGGCCTTCGTGCTTTTCGCAAACCACCACGGCTTCCGGCCGTTCTGTCATGGCGTCCACCAGAATATCCGAATGGGTTGTGACGATGAGTTGGGTGCGTTCCGAAGCTGACGCCAGCAGGTCGGCCAGTTTGGGCAGGATGTCCGGGTGCAGCCCCAATTCCGGTTCTTCAATGCAAATCAAAGGCGGCGGATTGGGGTCGCAGAGAATCGCCAGCAGACAAAGATAACGCAGCGTGCCGTCTGACAAACGCGTGGCCGGAATGGAATAATCCCCCTCGGTGAAAAAAACCTGCACACTCCCTCCCTCGACCACCGGCTCGAAGTCGGTCACTCCTTCGTACAAGTCGCTTAATCCTTCCAGGATCGCCCGCTTCGCCTGCGGCGTCTTGCGCAGGCGGCTGAGGAAAAGTCCAAGATTCGAAAAATCTTCTTCCAACCGGTCATTGCGCATGTCCGACTTTTGCGGTTCGCGGAACACGGTATTACGGCCAAACGCCCACTCGCGATAAAGGCGCCATTTCTCATAGGTACCCGCCAGATAGGAGATTTCCGGGTAAATCTCCGGATCGCGCCGCTGCGCGAGGATGGAACTCTGCAAGTTGACCGACTCCCGAGCCAGCTTTCGTCTCCCATGGTCTGCGGTGTTGACGACGGGATGGCCGTCCTGAAATCGATAATAGAAGTAGGCCTCTTTCTCAGAAGTGTAAGATGATTCGTTTTCCACCCTTTCGTCCCGCAAACGGAACCCTTGCGTGTCGCTGTCAAACGCAAAAAAATGCCGCAAGGGTTGCCTGCCACCAGGGTTGTTGACCACCAGTTCAATGGAGGCGGCCTGGTCTTTGGCCCCCTTCCAAATCCACTCTTGCGCCCCGCCTCCCCGTCGCACCACACCCCGGACGTCGGTATTGGAGGTTGCCTCCGCAGAGATCACCGTCGCTCGCATCAGCGCGAGGGTCTCGATCAAATTCGACTTGCCTGCGCCGTTGGGGCCGATCAGCACATTGAGCTTTCCCAGCGGGAGCGCTTGCGTTTTCGGGCCGAACGAAAGCAGGTTGACCGGACGAATCTCCCGCAAAATCCCGCCATCATTCGTTTGGTTCGGTTTCATATGACTTCTTTTAGGACCACCGGAGGGTGGGACGTTCTTTTGGAGATGTCAACCGCCGCCCGTGATGCGGCGGTAATGCAGGATTTTAAACTCCGGGCGGTCCATCACCACTTCCGGCGGCTGGAACAAATGCTCGAATGGCGGAAAAAAAGCGTCGCCCTCAACCTTCTTTTTAACAAGTGTCAAATAAAGGTCAGAGCAGGACGCCAGCGTTTGGGCGTAAATCTCGGCCCCGCCGCAAATAAACACCTCGCGCCCCGCCAGCGCCGCGTCCGTCCAATCGATTTTGCCCAGGTCCGCCGCCGTCAGCACCCCCGGATAAGCAAACGAACCCCGGCTCAGGACGATCGTGGTGCGATTGGGCAGCGGTTTGCCGATTGACTCAAATGTTTTGCGTCCCATCACCACCACCTGCCCGGTCGTCGTTTTTTTAAAAAATTTAAAATCCTCCGACAGGTGCCAGGGGATTTTGCCGCCCTGGCCGATCACGCGATTTTCGCTCATCGCGGCAATGGCTTTGTAATATTTCAATCGGGGAATATCAGGTTTTCGCCGGCGTATCATCGGGCGCTTCATCGCCCCTGCCCTTGAACATTGATGTAATCAATTTGAACTCCGGATGATTGATGACGCGCCGTGGCCGGTCCGGGTGCGTTTCGGCATATTGCGCTATTTTTGCCGAATCAAGATAGCCTGGCATTTCCCCCGGCTCCGCTTCCGGACAGGCGGGTTTTCCTTCCAACCGCCAATTTCCGGGCAGGCAGGCAAAAACCGCCTTGGTGAATTTTTGCCCGTTTTGCCCGTCTTTTTCCAGCTTGGCCAGCAGCAGGCTGTCTTCGGGAACGGCTGCAACCACGGAAGGCGAATGAGTATTGATAATCACCTGCCGGAGAGGATTGGTTTCGCTCGCTTCTTGTTTTGGGTCGGTGGCGATGTCTTGCAGCAACCGGATGATCGCCGGAATCCTATCGGGGTGAATGCTGTTTTCCGGCTCTTCCAGACAAATCAGCCCGCGCGATTCGGGATCAAGCTCCAAAACGGAAAGGGCCAGAAAGCGCAACGTCCCGTCGGACAGCGCGCGCGCGGGGAGTTCCGTCCCGTCGGGCCCGGCCATCATGAGCGTGAGCAGCTCGCGCTTTTTATCACGATCAATGCGCAGGGCCTGAACGCTGCCAATCAGTTCGCTCAACCGGTTGGCGAGTTGGAAATAGACCCCTTCCGCCTGCTCGCGCGTGGCCAGCCGGCTTAAATTCGCCGGCAAATGACGCCCGCTGCTTTCGAGATGGGTGGGAGAAGAAAATTCGTCCGGCTGCCGCAGCGCATCCGGCTCCAGTTGCAACAATCGCCATCCCTGCATCTCCCGGCGGACGCACAAGGCCGTCGGACTTTCGGCGGCTGTCGCGGAAGACAAAACCGTTCGCGGCAGACTGGCCGCCGCGCGCTCGTAGGCGCGGCCGCCCCCGCCGGCGTCCTGATGCACCTTGATCGTGCGGCTCCCGTCCTCCTTGACGGTCGTCGAGATGAACGCAGTGCCGGACCGTTTGCCGGTCAGGACCCGCTTGCGCCACAGACTCGCATTATGCGGAAAAAGCAGATGATCGTGCGCTGACCCCAACAGGATGTGTTTGAGTTCCTCGCGAATGATTTCCAACGGATTCGATGTGGCGTTGCTCTCCGCGCCTTTTCGCAATCGAATGTCCAGGTTGTATCGCAGAAAAGTAATGGCGGCTTCCCCTTTTTGCCCCAAATCGTCAATCGCTTCCGGCGGCACAATCATTTCCGCCTCAAAGGAAATGGTGTCGCCCCATGTTTCGCCAACGCGACGGAACAGGCTCCGCACGTCCGCGTTATGTCCCGTCTCATCGCGGACGCGCAACGCCGCCTCCAGCAGCGGATAATTGGCCGTGAGACTCAGAAAATGAATCGCGTCGAACAGGTTTGATTTGCCCGCGCCATTTGCCCCCGCAATGCAGGTGAACGGCCCAAAACGCACGTCGGCGTCCGCCAGATTTTTAAAACCGTTTACTTTCAACCGCGTAAGCATCGGCAAGTACTAGCACGCGTTTTTTGCGCCTGCTACTTAAAAGTTTTTTCAATTTTCCCCGGCTAAAAACTTCCGCCCAGTCTCGGATCGGACAGGTCCAGACGGTACATGATCTGGTTGTATTCGTAGCGGGGCGTGGTGTGCGGATTCCCGGAAAAAGTATTGACGTACGACCCTTCCAGATAAATCAGCCGCCCGCCGTCCTGGTCGAAGAAGGGGTGTTGCGCGGGGTTATAGAAGTCGTGGGCGTCGTTCAGCTTGTCGGCGTGGGTGATGATTTTGCGCGCCTGAACCCAAGGCCCTTCCGGGTGCTCTGACTCGCTGTACCACACTTCGCCCAGCATCGTCGCCCCCCACGTTTCCGAGGCGATCATGACGTAGCGTTTGCGGTAGTTGTTCCAGCAACAGGTGCAATTGTTGAGCTGGACGGGCTTTTTGTTGCCCGCATCCTGCAGGCGGAAGGGCGATTCATCCCGCTTCATCCATCCGGCTTTGATCAAGTCTGACTGCTCCTGGGGACTGAGCGGACTCACTTTTTTTTGCCAGGACCAAACCAGCTTGCCTGCGGCGTCGCGATTCAGTTGCCCCCCGTCCGCGCCGGGTTTCAGGCAGGTGTAACCTTCATAACTCGACAGGTCCAAGTACGATTTCCAATCCGCTTTCACGCGCAAGGCGGGGTAAGGCGCGGGGAAATAAATGTAATCAACCCCTTTGTCGTCAGTGACGCGAAACGGATAGCTGCGCGGATAAATCGCCGGATTAAGCGGACATTCCTTCAGCTTCTCGAATTGTTCCTTGCCGTCATTGTAAACCACAAATCCGTTTTCGAGCACATTCCCCATGCCGAGGCGTCTTTGGTAATACGCCAGCATCCGTTCCCGCCCCTGTTCATCCGGTAAAACCGTCACGCCATAAAGCCAGACGACCCCTTTCCCGGGCATCGGCGCCATGGAGCGGACGAATCCATCGGCGTTGGTGAAGTAGCGCAGATCAAAACCGGCCGACGGATCAATCTCCGAAGGCAACACCGTGGTTGCGCCGGTCATGGCGAAATTTCCCAGTCCATAGGACAACCCGTCCGTGTCCCCGTAAAACCAATAAAGCCGGCCCTTGTAAATCGCATTGAGCACCCCGTCCTGGCCTGTCACTTTCGCGTTCAGCAGCGGTTGGGCAATGGGCGGCTTCTGTCCGAGCAGAACGGTGTCCCGGTAAATGCCCTGGCCCGTGATGCGATAGAGCCGTTCGGCGATGTTGATCCGTTTGATTTTTAATTTGGCGACAGTGCCCGGCTGCGTTTTAAGTTTCACCCCGCGCTGGCCAAACGCATCCAGCGGAAATTCGTAACCATGGCTGGCCACGCTGAACCAGACCGTTTGACCCATCAACCCCGGCTCATAAAAGGCGATGAACCCGCCGGAGTCCGTGTAATAAGTGATGAAGCTCGTCGTTTTCAATTCCACCATCGGCACCCCGCGCCCCGTCTGCTCATCCACCACCTGAATCCCAAAATAATCCCGCGCCCCCGGCGCTTCCCCGGCCCGACAAAAAAGCCCCGCCAACAAAAACGCAATTCCAATCCCTCTATTCACAACGCACAGCATCATAAGAATCGGGAATACATCCGGCAGCGCGAAATGTAAAGAATGAGGGCCAGTAACTCCTCATCTTGGGTGTGAGACATAATTCTTCATTTAGGCCGCGAGGGGCAGCGCGTCGTTGCGT
>CAZLEE010000206.1:0-7610 GCA_964558455.1 uncultured Verrucomicrobiota bacterium
CGTGCCTGCCAAATAAACCAGCCGCGACTACATGCTTAGTCAGAAGAGAGTCTCAGTCAGTGAATAACGTTCTGACGCGAATCCACCAACCCAGCCCGCATGAAAACTATTCGGCAAAAACCGCGCGGACTCCGATTCTTGCCTATCCTGCTGTCGCGTTCATCCCCCGTAGCAGGTGTCCAAGGGCGAACGTCGCAGCACTAGGCCGCGAGGGCTAATTGTTCGTTAGCAGTTATTTTTTGGTTCGATTTTTTACGAGGCCAACGAACCATCCTCGGCATGCCGCCTCTGGCGCACCTCGCAGGTCGAAACCAGTACGCCCCCATTTACTTGCGCTAGTATCCCGCCGAAACCCCCTCCCGTCAAGTTTCTTGGCGATTAAGCGCAAGAATGGTAGCTTGCCGAAGCGTCTTTATCGCCTTCCATTATGAAACAAACTGCTCTTGTCACCGGCGCAACTTCTGGAATTGGCCGCGAATTTGCCGATTTGCTCGCGGCGGCCGGCTGCGACCTGGTTTTGGTGGCGCGGGATCAGGCGCGATTGGACGATTGCGCCGCTTCTTGTTCCGCCCGATACAAAATCAATGCGCAAACCATTGCCGCCGACCTCTCCGATCCTGCCTCGCCTCAGGCCATTTTTGACCAGGTTCGAACCACGCCTGTTTCTATTTTGATTAATAACGCCGGCTTTGGCGTTTACGGCCCGTTTGCCGAAACGAATCTCGACCGGGAACTGGAACTGTTGCAGGTCAACATGGTGTCGCTGACGCATCTGACCAAGCTGTTTTTAAAACCGATGCTGGACCGGCGCGAAGGCCGCATCCTCAACGTCGCCTCCACCGTCGCGTTTCAGCCGGGACCGCGTCTCTCTCTTTATTCCGCGAGCAAGGCGTTTGTTTATTCGTTCACCTGCGCGCTGGCCTTGGAATTAAAGGGCACGGGCGTGACGGCGACGGTTTTGTGTCCGGGCGGCACGCGGACGGAATTTCAAAAACGGGCCGGCATGGAAAAAGCCGGCGCCTTCAACGCGGCCGGGTTTGAACCCATGAGCGCGCGACGGGTGGCCGAAATTGGCTGTCAAGCCATGTTCGAGGGCAACCCCGTGGCCGTGGCCGGTTGGAAGAACAAGCTGATGGTCGTCGTTTCCAAACGCCTGCCAACCCTGTGGTCCGCCCGCGTCGCCGGAAATTTAAACCGGGATCGCTGATTGAAAATTGGCTTGAACTCAACCGCCGCAGCGGATTCCATTCGCTTATGTTGACCGGAACTTATACCGCCATTGTTACTCCATTCCGCCGCGGGAAATTGGACATCGAAGCTCTCCGCCTTTTGATTGCGCGGCAAATCAAGGCTGGCGTCGATGGCATTGTGCCTGTCGGGACGACAGGGGAATCGCCCACGCTTGATTACGAGGAACACATCGAAGTCATCGCCCGCGCGGTGGAATTTGCGGCCGGCCGGATCAAGGTGATGGCAGGCACGGGCGGCAATTCGACCAGCGAAGCAATTTACTTGACCGTTGAGGCTGAGAAGGCGGGGGCGGATTCCACTTTGCAAGTCGCCCCGTATTACAACCGTCCCACGCAGGAGGGGCTTTACCGGCATTTCCTTGAAGTCAGCCGCGCTACCAAACTGCCGGTGGTTCTTTACAGCATTCCTTCGCGCTGCGGGGTTGAAATTGCCGTTGAAACGGTGCGCCGGCTGGCGGCAGCCACCCCTCGCGTGGTCGGTATCAAGGAGGCGGGGGGCAATGCCGACCGCGTCAGCCAGTTGCGCGCGGCGCTGGGCGACCGGTTTTCCATCTTCTGCGGCGACGATGCCCTGGCCCTTCCGTTCATGTCCTTGGGAGCGAACGGGGTCATCAGCGTCGTGTCAAACATTATTCCGGAACAAGTGGCGCGGATGATCAAGGCCTGCGCTTCGGGCGACTACGCCGCCGCCCTCAAATTGCACCGCCGTTATTATCCCTTGTTCAAGAATCTTTTCCTGGAAACGAACCCCGGTCCGATCAAAGCGGCCGCCGCCATGCTCGGACAAATGGCGGAAGAATACCGTCTGCCCATGGTGCCGGTCAGTCCCGCCACCCGCGCCGCTTTGAAAGCCACCCTCATCCACTGCAAACTTTTAAAATCATGACCAGAATCATTGTCACGGGCGCAAATGGGAAAATGGGACAGGCCCTCCTGCGGGGCGCGGAAACATTGCCCGCCCTGGCCGTGGCCGGACGCATCGAACTCGGACAGCAGTTGGCCGATGTCATCCAAAACGCCGACGTGGTCGTCGATTTTAGCAGCCATGACGCCACCGTTCCGTTCGCCCGTTCCTGCGCCCAACACCAGAAGGCCATGGTCATTGGCACGACCGGCCACAGCGAAGCCGAAAGAGACGAGCTGCGCCACATTTCCACCCGGATTCCCATGGTCTGGAGTTCCAATTTTTCCACGGGTGTGAATGTCTTGTTTTGGTTGACTGCCAGGGCGGCCGGGATATTGGGGCCGGATTACGACATCGAAATCGTCGAGATGCATCATCGGTTAAAAAAGGACGCGCCCAGCGGGACGGCGCGCACTCTGGCGGAGATTGCGGCCCGGACGCGCCAGGTGCAATTGGACCAGGTCGCCCGCCACGGACGCGTCGGAATCACGGGCGAACGCACGTCCGCCGAAATCGGAATTCACTCGTTGAGGGGCGGCGACGTGGTCGGCGACCACACGGTGATTTTCGCCGCCGCCGGGGAACGCGTGGAGCTGACCCATAAGGCTTCCAGCCGCGACACCTTCGCCCTGGGCGCGTTGCGCGCGGCGCAGTGGGTTCAGGACAAGCCTCCCGGTCTCTACGACATGCAGGACGTGCTCGGCCTTAAATGAACGCGCCGGAACTTGCCTTTGTCGCCCTGGGTTCGAATCTCGGGGATTCGGCGCGCATCATTGCCCGCGCGTTTGGCGAACTGCAAAAATTATCCGTCCAGCCCCTTTTGCAATCCTCCCTTTGGCGCAGCACGCCGCTGGATTGTCCGCCCGGCTCCCCGTTATTTGTCAATGCGGTGGCGGGATTGGCGCCGCTCCCGGAGGAAACCCCCGTCACCTTGCTGGCCAAATTGCGCGCGCTGGAACAGGCGTTCGGACGGCTTCCCAAAAAAATCCACAACGAATCCCGTTTGCTTGACTTGGACTTGATCGCCTTTGGCCGACAAACCGCGGATTCCGCCGAATTGACGCTGCCGCATCCGCGCGCGCATCTGCGGGCGTTTGTTTTACAGCCGCTGTGCGAGATCGCCCCGGACTGGATCCCGCCCGGCCGGACCGAAACGGCGGCGGAATTGCTGCGCGGGCTGCAACCGGACCCCGGCCTGCGCCGCCTATGAAAACCGGCACAGCGCCTCCACCGCGGCGGCGGACCCGTCCCGCAGCCATCCGTCCAGTTGCGCCTGGTCTTTGAGCTGTTGTCCTCTCATGCGCGGCACGACAAAATAGCGGCAATCGACTTCCGGCAGGGCGCTCATGTCGCCCCACAGCTTTTCAAATTGCGCGACCGGGAAAATATCCTCCTGCCCGTGACCCCACCGTTTTTTGACTTCCTTGAGCGTTATGTAGGCCGGCAGGCGGGCGGCCAGTTTGCGGATGGCGGCGGCCACTTTTTCGCCGTCCTCCAAGCCGGCCCGCGTCAATTCAAAAATGTCCAGCAGCCGGTCGGCGTCAATCCATGTGCTCATGGAATTGTAGTAGGACAGGCCGAATTCGTCCTCTTCCCTGGGCATGGCCAGACCTTCCAGAATTCTCGGCCGCCCGTCCACCCGCGCCAGACCGCCGCCCCGGTCTTCCAGCCGGCGGGTGATCACCTCGAACGAGAGCGCGGCGCCCTGGGCGATATGCAGTCCCAGCAGTCCCGGATCAAGATCGGCTCCGAGCGAATCAATGTTATGCACCAGCAAATATTTCAAGCGGGGCCGTTCCTGGAAAAGCCGCCGCAGGATGCCGTTGCGCAGCAGATTGGAAATCTCGTACCAATGGCCCACCGGATGCAGGCATTGCGCGGGCAGGTTGTCCGTGTAATCGTTTCCTTCCCCCGCCTGCCGCGCCCACCCGATGAGGGCCGCGCGCAGGCTGTCGCGCACTTTTTGCGCCTGCTCGTCCAGGATTTGCTGCGGCATTTCCTCCCACAAAAAACGCAGGTCCCGTTCCATCGGCACCAGCCGCAACCCGATGGCCCGCCCGGGTGAAAGCAGCACCGGACCGGGGTAGCCGTAATTTTTTTGGCGGGCCAGCCACTTTTCAATCGGCCCATGAGTCAAATAGCTGGTGGTGATGATATGCGGGACGTCCGCGCCGCACTCCAGACTGACGCGCCGGCTTTTGGCCAGGTGAACTTCCAGAAAGGTGCGGTGTTTCCCGGCCAGTTTGCAAAAGGGATGAAGGGCCTTGACCACGCCCGCGCCTTGCGTCCAACGGCTGCCCACTCCCGCCGCCAGCGTGACCACCGCCGCTTCTCCGCCGGCCAGGGCCTGCCGTCCGAGCGACAGATATTTTTCATCCAGCGTTCCGGTGGCGTCGATCACATCGCCCTCTTGCGTGTCCTCAATCCGGGCGTTGGACGGCAGGCGGTTTTGCGCCAGCCCGACTCTTCCGTCCTTGAGATCGGATCGGATTTGCTCGTGTTCAGCCCGGTCAAAGCCGTTTTCCTTGAGCAAGGCCTCCAGGCTTCGCCCGCCGGAGGCGTCTTGTTTTAGTTGCGGCAGCAACCGGTCAAAAATGTCCTGCACCACGCCGCGCAGTTCCGGTTTGTTCCGGCTGGCCGCGGCAAACCGGTCCAATTCCGCCCGGCGCAGCGGCGGCAAAGTCTGCAAATCCAGCTTGAGCAATTGCGGCACGACCAGCGCGTAATAGCGCGACGGCAAAAGCGCGTCCCCGGCGGTCAGCAAATCCGCCCAGGTTCCTTTTTCGTTGATGGCGAAATCATAAACCACCGGCTCCATGGCGAAGGGCAGGGCGTTTTCCAATTCGCTTTTGCTCCCGGCCATGATGTGTTGCAGGCGTTCCTGCGCCTCGGCCCGGCGGGCGGGGTCAAATATAAATCCCATGCCGCCCCCGGACATTCCGCCCAGCATCCAAAATCCCCAAAAGTCCGCGCCAAATTCCGCCCGCACCTTGTTAATCAGGGTTTCGGTATAAAAATTCCCCGCCCACGGAATGATGGTTTGGAGCGGCCCGTGAAAATTGCGCGAGGTGGCCGCGCCGATTTTGCGTGCGTCACAGGCGCGCAAGGCCTCCAGAATCTCCCCCAATATCCCCAGCGCTTCCTGCCGCGCCTTCCATTCCGCTTCCGATCTGAGCAGATATTTTTCCGTGACCATCTCCAGGATCGGCCCGACATTTTGCGCCATGCCGCCATGCACCAGCACCAGGCTCTCCTGCAATTTCCGGCGCATTTCGGCCGGCGCCTCTTTTTCGCCGAACACCGTGTGCGTGGGCATCAGGCGGCCGCGGCTCAATCCGAATTCCGGGTCGCCTTCCCGCGCCGGCGCGCCTTCGATCAGTTTCATGCCCGGCCACACCCCGCCGGAATCCTGCCAGCCGCCGCCGGACCCGCCCAGCCATTCCCCCAGAATGGCCCGGGCCAGCACCAGCCGCCGTTCCTCTTCCCGCAACGCGCCGCGCAACGATTGCGCCTGGCCGGTGGCCCTCATGCACACTGAAATCAACGCGGCCAGCAAATTGGTTGACACCGCCAGCCGCGATCCTTTGGGGATGTCATGCACATTGCTCACGATTTCCAGGCCGCGCCCCGGGCCGAGCAATCGCGCCAGCAAATCGGCCAGGCTCTGCCCCGATCCTTCAATTCCCGGCGGCACAATCCCGGCCGCGATCACCGCCGCCTTGAGCAATCCCAGGTAGTCCTTGGCAAAATCAAAAACTTCCGCCAGGTTCGTCACATCCGCCGCCGCCCCCAGATCAACGCTGGTCAAACGCAAGACCGGTTCCTCAATCACGCGCAGATAAACCTCAATGGGCGGACGCGGCGCGGCATCCCGCCCCTTCACGCCCAGATCAATGGAGACGTTCAGGACCTTGGCTCCGTCCGGGTAATCCATGCCCAGGAAAAAAATATCGCTCCAGGCGCTGTGGGTCAGGTCCATGCGCACCGGGGTTTGCTCGCGCAACACCGGGTATGTCCCGTCCGGGCCGCGTTGCAGCAGTTCGGGCCGGATGCGCAAGGGTTGATCGGCCGGATGGCCCACGCGGAACATCCATTGATTGCCCCGCACTGATCGGACGCTGCGCCGCACCTGATCCGCCAGGGTTTGGATGCCCAGCCGGTAATAAGCCGCCGCCAGCCCGCTCGAAATGGCGTCGCTCGGGCCGTCTTTTTCCTGGCCGCCCAGGAACACCTTGATCGCCTCCTCAAACCGGCGCTGCAACAAATGGGTGTGGCCCTGGAAGGGGATGAACCCGCGCATTTGCATGCCGGGCTTCAAGGGCAGATGAAAGCGGTGTATGGCATACAGGAAAAACAGCGCGCGCACGCGTTCGTAAAGATTTTCGCTGTGGTGGCGGAACGTTTCCAGTTCCCGACATTCCGCCAGCAATTCTTGCAGGGACGCCTTCCGGCAGAACGCATCGAGCGATTGATTGCGCGTCGCCGGGTCCGGGGAGGTGATGATGTCGCTTAGGTGGAGTGTCATGGCTGAAAGGGGGTCATTCGCCTTGTACCGCCATCATTTCAACCAGGTTCGCCAGCACTTCGGCGCGGTCTTTGCCATCGAAGGCCAGGGCCAGTTGCGCTGTCAACAATCCGTATTTGAGACCGATGTCGTAGCGGCGTCCGTGCAATTCCAGGGCCAGGTAACGTTCCTTGGCCGCCAGATCGTTGAGCGCGGCGGTCAGGGAAACGACGCCCTTGGCGGACGCCATCTCCGCCAGCCGGTGCATGACCGCCGGGGTCAGCACATGCATGCCAAAAAAACACAAGTAACGCCCCGCCCGCAATCCGGGCACGATCAACTTTTGTTCCGCCTCGGTGGGGGTCGGTTTTTCCAGGACGCTTTCAATTTGGTAGAGCCTTTGCCGGCCCGGCGCCAGATGCCCCCCGACCGCGCCGTAGAAGGGCAGCTTGCTTTCGTGCGTGGCCTGCACGGCGGAAACCGCGCAGGACTCCGCCCGCGCCGCCTCCACCAATTGCTGGGCGCAATTCTTTTCCGACCGGCTCACATAAAGATGATCGCCCACCAGCAGAAGGAAAGGGGCGTCGCCCGTAAAATGGCGGGCGCATTGCACCGCGTGACCGTAGCCGGACGGGGAAGTCTGCTCGACGAATTGGATGCGATTGGCATGAGACCCGGCCGCCGCGCGATACGCCGCCTGGTCACCGGGGCAAACCACCAGGCAGATTTCATCTATCCCGGTTTTCAGCACCTCTTCCACGATGATGGTCAGGGCGGTCTTTTGCGAACCATCCCTGTCAATGAGTGTTTGCAGCGGCAGGGTGCGCTGACTTTTGCCTGCGGCGGTGATGATGGCTTTTTTAATTTCCATGGTTAATCTTTCATTGACTGGGAAGAATACTCCCACAACGCCCAAAAACCGTCAATGCCCCCGGCGATGCGATTTTTTCCC
>CAZLEE010000207.1:0-7596 GCA_964558455.1 uncultured Verrucomicrobiota bacterium
GGTCAACCTCGTCCATAACGCGAAATATGCGCTGGACGAATCACACCGGACGGACAAACAACTTACGCTCGGCGTGAACCTGAACGGCGGCAACCGGGTGAAAATCACCGTGGCGGACAACGGCGTGGGCATTGCGCCGGAGAACCTCACCCGTATTTTCTCGCACGGGTTCACCACCCGGAAAACAGGCCACGGTTTTGGGCTGCACAGCGGAGCCAACGCCGCCAAGGAAATGGGCGGACACCTGAGCGTTTTCAGCGAAGGTGTCGGCCGTGGCGCCATTTTCACCCTGGAACTTCCGCTCGAAGCGCAAAAGAACAGCCAGAGCCTGTGATTTCGGCTTTTGTCCGGCTTCAATTCATCTCATAAAAGTTTACGCTTTAAACTTTGCCGTTTCCGATTAACTTTTCGGGGCATGAATAAAGAACCGTTGCTTAAACTGGAATTGCCCGGCATCAAAAAACTTAAAAGCGGCAAGGTGCGCGAAGTGTTTGATATGGGAGACCGGCTGCTTTTTGTGGCCACAGACCGCATTTCCGCCTTTGATTGCATCATGCCCACCGGCATCCCGCGCAAAGGGGAGGTGCTCACCCAAATTTCCTATTTCTGGTTCGCTCAAACGGCAAGCATCATTGCCAACCACCTTACCGGCCCGGCGGGCGCGGCTTTGCCCCCGGAACTGCAAAAATATTCGGAACTGATCGGACGCCGCAGCATGGTGGTGAAGAAAACGGAGCCGCTGGCCATTGAATGTGTCGTGCGCGGTTATCTGTCCGGTTCCGGCCTGAAGGATTATCAGAAAACAGGATGCGTATGCGGCATCAAGCTGCCGGCCGGTCTGCGCGATTCCTCCCGGCTGCCTCGTCCGCTCTTCACTCCCGCCACCAAGGCGGAAACGGGGCATGATGAAAATATTTCATTCGAGCAGGCGGAAAAAGTAGTCGGCCGGGAAATTGCGAAGCAGGCGCGGGACCTGAGCCTGCGCATTTATTCCTTCGCCTCCGAATACGCGCTCAAACGCGGCCTGATCATCGCGGACACCAAATTTGAATTCGGTTTGCGGGATGGCAAGTTGATTTTGATCGACGAAGTATTGACGCCCGATTCGTCGCGCTTCTGGCCGGCTGACAAATATGAAGAGGGGCGGGGCCAGCCCAGTTTTGACAAACAGTACGTGCGGGATTACCTCGAAACGTTGACGTGGAATAAACAGCCGCCAGCCCCGGCTTTGCCCCCGGAAGTGGTGGCCAAAACGACCGAGAAATACCTGGAGGCCTACGCCCGCCTGACCGGACATCCGCTTTGATGGAACAACTCGTCGAGGATTTTTTGGTGTATCTGCGCCACGAGCAAGGGCAGGCGGCGCACACTGCAAGAACCTACGACGCGTTGCTGCGCAACTTCCTCGCTTGGGCCAAAACGCACTGCTTGGATGATTGGAAATCGGTCACGCTGCGGCACCTGATGGATTTCCTCGAATACGAGCGTCGTCGCGCGCTCAAGACGGCCAAAGGCGAAAGCGCCGCCCGGCTCAGTTCGGAGAGCCTGTATCTCCAGATCGCCGCGCTGCGCGCCTTTTACAATTTCGCCGAGACGGAAAAATTCCTGCCGCGCAATATTGCCGAAAATCTTTCGCTGCCGCGCCGCTGGAAACGGCTGCCCAAGGCGTTGACGAATTCGGAAATCGAACAATTGCTGGAACCGGAAACGCCGGCGACACCCTCGACTTTATGTGATCAAGCCGTGCTGGAACTGGCTTACGCGGCCGGACTGCGCCTGGCCGAGTTACGCGGCGTACGCCTGGAACAACTGCATCTGGAGGCCGGTTTTGTCACAGTCATAGGCAAAGGCAACAAAGAGCGCGTGGTGCCGGTGGGACACACCGCCATCGACGCGTTGAAAAGATATTTGGATTCAGGCCGGCCCAAGCTGGTGAGGGCAAAGACCCCCGCCAACGTTTTTCTGAACCAGGCGGGACGTCCGTTTGCAGCCTCCACTTTGTGGGGCCGGATCAAGCGGCGCGCCCTCCGGGTGAAGATTGAACGAAACGTGACCCCGCACATGATCCGGCACAGTTTCGCAACCCATTTGTTGGAAAACGGCGCGGATTTGCGAATCATACAGGAATTGCTCGGCCACGCCAATCTCAGCGCGACAGAGGTTTACACGCACGTCGGCGCATCGCGCCTGCGGGAGATTTACCGCCAATTCCATCCGCGGCATTAGTATAAATCTCATTGATTCTCCCCGCTGTTGGCGGCATATTATCGCCATGCAATCAGTAGTTACAGGACCGGTTTTTGTGGTGCGCGACAACATCGACACCGACCAGATTATTTCCGCGCAGTATCTGAACCTCATCCCAACCATCCCGGATGAGTATGAGAAGCTGGGCAACTTTGCCCTGGCCGGCCTGCCCGATTCCATTTACCCGCAACGCTACGTCGAGTCCGGTTCGATTGACAGCAAGTATCCCATTGTCATTGGCGGACGCAACTTCGGCTGCGGCAGTTCCCGCGAACACGCGCCCATCGCCCTCGGCTCCGCCGGTTGCAAGGCCGTGGTGGCGGAAAGCTTTGCCCGCATCTTTTTCCGCAACAGTGTCGCCACCGGGGAGCTTTATCCCTGCGAATGCGCCGTCCGTTTGTGCGATGAATTGAAGACCGGCGACGTGGTTACGCTGGATCTCGACCGGGAAACGGTGACCGTGCAGGCCACCGGCAAGGTTCACTCCCTCAAACCGCTGGGCGATGTTCGCACGGTGGTGGATGCGGGCGGCTTGTTCAATTACGCCCGCAAAACCGGCATGATACCGGCCTAAGCCGCGCCGGGAGTTGTCAATTGCAGGGACAGGCGCCGGGTTTCAATGCCCCGCGCCAGGAAGCCGCGCTCAAAATCCGTCAACACTTCCGTCAGCGACGGGGGGGGCGTGATGGGTTGAAAAAAGGCGCAAGCCTTGAAAACCGCCTGCATCTGGCCGAAATAATCCGCGTCGTCCGTGCGCAGATGCACCTGGCCATCCGGAAGCAAAGCCGCCCGGGCCAGTTCCGGGAAACGTTCATTGATCAAACGATGCTTGCGATGCTTCCGTTTCGGCCACGGATCGGGAAAGTAAATGTGCAGGCCGGCAACGCTATTCTTCGGCAGGAGATACTCGAGAAAGTAAGCCGCCTCGATTTGCACCCCGCGCACGTTTTCCAAACCCGCGCGCCGCCCTTTCCGGTCGATTTTCCGCAGCCGTCCCAGCAGCCGTTCCACCCCGATGAAATTCCACTCCGGATGCCGGGTCGCGTATTGAATGAGGAAGGAGCCGTCGCCGCTGCCCAATTCCACCTGCAACGGCTGCGGGCGCAAAAACATTTTATTGACAGCCAGAGGCTCGACAACTGTCTCAAGCAGCCAGAGCAAACTGGGCGGTACTGTTCCGGGTTCAGTGTTCAATCAGGCGCAGTTTGAATTCCCGGATGGCGGCGGATGTTTCGTAGGAGGCGACCCCCAGCGGGGCGGACAGATAAATCGGACCGGGTCGCAACGAAACCTTGCGTCCGGCGATTGAGGCGTCAACGATCTTGTCATCATCAAGCCACGCCTCGATTTTTGCCGGCGTCACCCGCAGCCGCACCCGATACCAGCAATTCGTTTTCAGCGACGCGGTCCTGCTGGTCTCATTCTCGGAAGCGTCATTGTCGTCCAGACTGGACAACCCGATAACCGCGCCGCCCCATCCGCCGATGATCAGGCTGCACGAGGAATCAGCCACGGGAAAAGTCAGTCCGCAAAAAAAGTCGCTGCCGTCCACCTTCATCGTTTCCAGGTAAAGCTCGTAATCTGTTTTGGGCAGCGTCCCGTTGGTCCACGTGATTCCGGTCAGTTCGTCGCCGACGGGAATATTGATGCGTCCGGCCCCTGCATCCACCGCTCCATGTCCCCCGAAATCCGTGACCGCCCAGTTCGTCAGTGATTGACCGTCAAAGAGGGGCGTCCAATCGGTTGTCCAATGATTTACCCGCGACGAGTCGCGAGCCGTTGCCGGCTTGACTGGCGCCGGGGGAGCGGGCGCAGGCGCGACAACGTGTGCTGCAACGGGAGCGACGGGTGTATCCACCGACTCGGCGGCTTCCCGGCGGTCGTGGGCGCAAGCCGAAAGGAGGGCGAGGGAACAAGCCATTCCCAAGCAGCGGAATATTTTTTGTTTCGCGGTCATGATCAAAATTACGGTTTCAAACCTTCCATTTGTGATAGAGTGAGATCGCCTTGAACACAATACCTAATAAATCAGCCATCGCCTGATGAACCCGGCTGCCTGCCAATGGCTTGATCGCACGGCCATCCATTTTGCCGCCGTCCGCATGGCCCGCCTCGGTGAAAACGAGTTTCACCTGGACGCCGCCCTGAGCCTGCTGCAACGCCCTGATTTTTTTTCCACCAGCCTGGATCCGGCCGAGCTGGAATTCACCGCCCCGAACCTTTTCCATTTTCCCAGCGCGAGGGCAGGGGACAGCGCCGTCAATAATGTTGCGCATGGCCGGCTTTATCCCTGCTGCGAAGACTGGACGCGCCGTCCGGTCGTGCTGCTTTTGCACGGGTGGAACGATGTTTTGGATCACTACTACTTTTTTCCCCGTCATGCCCGGAAATTGAACCGCATGGGTCTGAACGCGGCCACCCTGCAAATGCCGTGGCATTTTGACCGCCGTCCGCGCGATTTGGGCGCGCGGGGAAACTTTCTAAGCGCGGATATTTTGCGCACTGTGGAGGCGGCGCGGCAGGCCCTGGCCGACATTCGTTCCCTTATCAATTGGCTTGAGGAGAAGAAATGTCCGGCGGTTGGTTTGTGGGGCGTTTCGTTGGGCGCGTGGCTCGCCGGCCTGACGGTTTGTCATGATTCCCGCATCGGTTCCGCCGTGTTGACCGTGCCGGTGGCGCGCCTGGATCGATTGATCCAGGAAGTTCCGTTTTGCGCCACGATCCGGGCGGCGGTTAAAGGAAGGCTCATTGATCTGCGAAAGCTGAACCTTGCCGCCAATCAGCCTTTGACTGACCGGGACAACATTTTATTGATAGAAGCGGAGCATGATTTGTTTGTGCCGCGGGAAACCGTGGAGGAGCTTTGGCGCGTTTGGGGAGAACCCCCTCTTTGGCGCCTGCGTTGCGGCCATATCAGCGTGCTGGGGGCGCGGGGATTGGCGGACCGGATTGTGCGATGGATGGCGGCGAAGGCCGGGGCGCCTGCCTTAAAATAGAAGGAAAACCGGCCGGGTTCGTATTTCGGCGCGCACCACAGGTTCTTGCAGTGTCCTTGCTGCTTTGGTAGCGTCGTCCCGTGCCGCACACATCTGCTCACGACGAGACTTGCATCAAAGGTAAAAACGCTCCTTTGCTGGACTGGTTGCTGCGTCAATATCCCGACACGCCCAAAACCCGCGCCAAACAGTGGATTCTGGCCGGACGAGTCAAGGTCAATGGCGTCATTGTGCGCAAACCCCATCTCGAGATTCCGGATCCGGGGGACGGATTGGAACTGGGCGACCGCCGCGCCACGACTTTGGACTGCGGTTCAGGATGGCAGATTCATCCGCGGGTGTCGTTGCTCTATTTGGATTCCGCGCTGGCCATTGTCAACAAGGGTCCTGGCCTGATTTCGGTTCCGGCGGAAGCCGGTGATCTGTCCGCGTTGAGCATTCTGGCCGATTTTCTGGTGGGCAAACTTCGGGCGCTGGATCGGGGCATTGCCGGAAAATCACTTCCTCCCGCTTACCGTCGCCTGGACCCGTTGCCGGTGCATCGTCTGGACCAATACACGAGCGGTGTGTTTTGCATCGCCACCAATCCGGCGGCCCGCCGTCTCCTGATCGAACAATTGCAGGCGCATACCATGAGCCGGTCCTACGTCGCTTACGCGGAAGGCCGCATCCGGGAACCCAAAGGGACCTGGCAGAACTGGTTGCAATTGAGCAGGGATGAATTGCGCCAGCACATCGTTTCCGAAGCGCAGGCCAAGTCCGCCAGTCTCTCCGAGCCTGAAGTCCGTGAGGCCATCACCCATTACGAAGTCATCGCGGAATACCCGTTGGCCGACGGCAAAAGGTTCGTGACCAAGTTGCGCCTCCGGCTGGAAACGGGGCGGAAACATCAAATCCGGGTGCAAGCCGCCCATGCCGGGCTGCCTTTGGTCGGCGACCGTACTTATAATCCCGGCGTTCGCAGCGGCGAATCCATCGAATTCGACCGGCAAGCCCTGCACGCGGAAGTGCTCAGTCTGGAACATCCCAACTGGCCCGGCAAACGCATGTCGTGGACGGCTGAATTGCCGAAAGACCTCCGCCAACTGGAAACGGCGCTGCGCGGAAAAAAGTTGTAGCGCGGCTCACACCCCGCCTATCCACTTCCGGCTTTCCCAAATCGCCAGGGCGGAAATGAGGTTCCGCTTGTCAAATACGTTGCCCAGCAACGCGCCCAACCGGCCCTTGCGCAGATTCTGCCAGGCATCGCTGGCGTTGATGGCTGCGAACTGGATTACGCTCGGGTCGCGGTAGCAGTCGATCATGCACTTGGTGCAGCCGTCCCGGATCAATTTACTCCGGTCAAATTCGTAAATGCCGCACATCGGCTTGTTCCAGGCGTGGCATCGGTAAAGGTTCATGTTCCAATCCAAGTAGAAATACTTGTGACCGCCCAGACAGCCGAATCGTTCCGGCTCCCGGCGCAGGTGGCGTTGCATTTCTGACAGGGATTCGGACGGATTCATCACCGGAAAACCGCTGTTCTTCTTCATCCGTTTGATGGCCTCAAAAACCTCAATCAATTCCTTCCGCCGGTAATTGACCAGGGACGAATTGCTGAAGCTGAGATACCCCGACTCCAGGCTGGTGAGGGGATAACTGAACGTGCAATCGGAAAAACCCAGCATCTGCAAAAAATCCGGCAGTTTTTTGTAATCCTCAATCAGTCGGCTGGCGGTGATACTGGCCGTCGTCTTCACCCCCAGCCTGGCAAACACCTGATTGGCGTGCCGTATCTTCTGGCAAACATCCGGTAAACCGCGATTTTGCTCATGCCGCTTCACGTCATGCGCGTCTATTGACATGATGACGCTGCTCAGTCCGTCCTCCGCCAGCCCGCGCATGTTTTGGTCCGTCCAAAGCGAGCCGTTGGTGCAGATCATGGGATGCAGACCGCGTTCGGCCGCATAACGGGTCATGGCGCGAAGGTGTTTGTGAACGAGCGGTTCGCCTCCCACGAATAGCAGGTAGCCAATGTGGTTCTTGACTAGGATGTCGATTGCATCCATCGCTTGTTCCAACGTCACGGAGCGGCGTTGCGCCGGGTCGAACTTGTCCGTTGCGAACCCGCAAAAGCCGCACTTCGCGTTGCAAATATTGGTGATGGCAAACTGCACGTAACCGGGTCCGCCGTGGTTTAGAATGTCGCCCGCCAGATGGGAAAACTTTTTCTTGGGTTTGACAAGCGCGATGGAAGGCTCCGAAACGGCGCCTGCCGCCTTGACGCGGGCGGGATTGGTCAGAACGAATTGATAGTCACCTCTCATGGCAAGACCATTTTAGCACCCCGTCAAATTCTGTCAAAATTGGCGGG
>CAZLEE010000208.1:0-7573 GCA_964558455.1 uncultured Verrucomicrobiota bacterium
CTTTGAGCGGTTCACGCTATTTCAAGCCTCCGGCTCTGCCGGAGGTTACTGACATGGAGTCAGCTTAAAATATGAACACCATCGTGCCTCTGATCAGTTCCGGCGTGGCCGGTCCTTTGGGCGTGTTGCATCTGCCCCGCCTTTGGCAAAAAATCTCCCTCGATTGTCGGGGCAAACTCGCTCCCGGCTATCCGGCCTGCTGCCATGGCTTTGACAAGATGGTGATCGATGCGCTTGGTCTGCAAAAGGAAGCGGTCATTTATTACATCAAAAGTAATCGTCCAACTTATCCGCAGTTCGAGGCGTGGATTAAAAAGCAGTCGGGCGTGAAACTGGACAAGGCCACCATCCGCAGCCTGAACGGCGCCCTCACCGGCTACATTTTTGACGACGGCACCCGCCGGGCGATTTTGACCGACAGCGGGGTGCGGGACGACGCCAATGCTCCGCGTGATGCGATCAACCTGAACAACTTGGACGACTGGAATGGATTCCACGACGCCGAACTGAAGTAGTCCGGCGATTTTTCCCGCGTGCTGCCGTCGCGCAAAATGGGGTGTAACCTTTTCCGGTCGGCGGGCATATATTGGCAGGATGATAACCGACGACATGGACTTGGTGCGGGAGTATGCCCGGCACGGTTCCGAAGAGGCGTTTGCCACGCTGGTCGCACGGCATATCAACCTGGTTTATTCCGTCGCTCTGCGCCAGTTTCGCGACGCCCATCTGGCGGAAGAAGTCACCCAGGCCGCCTTCATCATCCTGGCGCGCAAGGCAGGGTCGCTCGGGTCGAAGACGATTGTTTCCGCATGGCTTTGCCGCACGGCCCAGTACGTCGCCGCCAGGGCCTTGAGAACGCAACACCGCCGCCAATGTCGCGAACAGGAGGTCTATGTGCAATCCTTGTTGAACCAGCCCGACCCCGACCCCTCACCCTGGCCTGAAATCGCCCCTCTGCTGGACGTCGCAATGGCGGAGTTGGGCGAAAAAGATCACAGCGCCATCGTGCTCCGTTTTTTTGAAGGCAAGGATTTGAGACAAGTCGGGGCCGCCTTGGGAGTGAACGAAAACGCGGCCAAGACGCGGGTCAGCCGCGCGGTGGAGAAATTGCGCCGGTTTTTTGTCAAACGGGGAATCGCCTTGTCGGCGGTGGCGATTGCGGAGGCGGTTTCGTCTAATTCCGTTCAAGCCGCGCCCGTGGCGCTGGCAAAATCCGTGACAGCCATTGCGCTTACGAAAGGCGCGATGGCCAGCGGTTCGACCTTAACCCTCATCAAAGGAGCATTGAAAATCATGGCATGGACAAAAGCAAAAATCGCTATCGTGGCCGGCGTTGCGGTCATTTTGGCCGGCGGGACAACGACCATTACATTTCTCCATAACCCCGCACCCTTTGTTGACCTCGTTATGTTTTCCAAGATGAAAGAGATATCCAGCGACGTGGAAGCGCAATATGCGAAATATGCTGGCAGCACGCCGGAACAAGCCGCCAAGGTTTTTTTTGAAGCCTGCAGCCGGGAGGATTGGACGGAAGTGGCCAAGTTTTGGAACGAACCCGGAACCCGTTATCCTCTTAACGACGAACTCAAGCAGTATCTTGGCGGCCTGCAGATCGTCAGTTTGGGCAAACCGTTTTGGGCTTGGACCCGGTCTGGCAACCAGAAGGTTGGCGGCGCCTTTGTGCCTTACGAAATCCGGTTGAAAAGTGGCGAAGTCAAGAGATTCCGACTGCAAGTCCGGTGCGATAATCCCGAGAAACACTGGTACGTGGACGGCGGCTTATGACGCCAGATTGTATGAGACCGACGATCAAATCTGACCGGGCATTCACCCTGGTGGAACTGCTGGTTGTCATTGCCATCATCGGGATACTGGCGGCATTGTTGCTGCCGGCGTTGGGCGCTGCCAAAGGCAACGCCAGGCGCACGACCTGCCTAAACAATTTGAAACAAATCAATGCGGGCATCCGCATGTACTATGATGATTCAAACGACGCTTCTCCTGCCGCTTACCACCCGCAAGGAACGCCGATGGTGGCCTACAAGAAACGTATGGAGAGTTACGTCGGCTTGAAGGATCCTTCGTCGCCGCAAGACAAGATTTTTGCCTGCCCGGCTGACACCTTCTTTTATTACGATAGTTCGACCAACGGCGGCCTTTACCTTTCCAATGGGCCTCAGCATGAATATGCCAAATGGGGTTACACCAGTTATTGGTTTAATGGAAACAATATCCCTGCCCGTTCCGATCCCCCCCGTCTTGGCATTGCCGGCGTGAAAATTACTGCGATCAAAGAGCCTGCCAAAACCCTGCTGGTCTTTGAAGCACCGGCTTTTTTGCCCTATTCATGGCATCAACCTAAGCGTGGCGAAGGGCCACAGTTCAACGATGCCAAAGACGTGGTTAGTTTCGTGGACGGCCATGCAAGCTATATCAAGATTTACTACGAAGAAGTGCCGGGTTATATGGCGTGTGCTTACAACCCGCCGGTTGCGTACGGTTACAAATGGAGCGGAGATTAAGCGCGAGCCGCCGGATATTTTATTCGGGCAAAGGCTGATCCTTGGTTTCGGGCATGAAATGAATGACGATCAAGCCCAGCAGGAAAAGGCAGCCTAAAAGTGAAACGGCCAGACGCAGGTCCATTTGGGTTTTCAACCAGCCGGAGAAAATCAGCACCAAGGCGGCAAGCACCCGTCCGATGTTGAAGCAAAAGGCGGTGCCCGTGGCGCGAAGGCGGGAGGGGAAAAGCTCCGGGAAGTAGATGGCGTAGCCCGCATGCATGCCCAGGGTCAGGAAACCGAAAAAGGGAAGGATGCATAAAAGCTGCCCGTAAGTTTGCGGGAGGTAGCATGTGATCGGCACGCTGAGAAACGCGGCGAAATGCGCCCAGAAAAAGGCGCGCTTGCGCCCGATTCGCGCGCAGAGCGGGCCGAACGACAGCAGTCCCAATCCGGCGCCGATGGTTTCGATATATCCATAAGCCGGCTTGGCTTTTTCCAGGGCCACGGCCGGCGTGACGCCGTTTTTGATCAGGATGCTTTGGGCCAGACTTTGTCCGGCAACATGGACACCCCAATAGCAGCTCAGGCCGACCGCGGCCAGAAGCATGCCCAAAATGGCCCTTTTCCTCCAACGCGCATCGCCAAGCAATTCGCTGAGGCTGCCGAACTTTCCTCTTGGCTTCAAGGCGAGTTCTTCGGCGGACAGTTGTTTGCGCGGGGGTTCCTTTACGCAGACCATGACCCAGGCGACGAGCAGCGCCGGGATGATGCTGGCCAGATAGGCGTTCCGCCATTGGGCCGCGACGATGATCCCCACAAAAGTGGCCATCCATGTGCCAAGGATGCTGGAGGCGTGGAAGATTCCCGCCGCATGAGTCCTGGCGCGGGCCGGGAAAACTTCCGCCACCAAGCTTGCCGCCACGGCCCAGGCGCCGCCCGTGCCCAGCGCCACCAGAAAGCGGAGAATTCCGACGTGCCACAGGCTATGGGCAAAATAGGTCAGTCCCGAAAAGAGCGAGTAGGTCAGGATGGTCGCGATCATGGTCGGTTTTCGACCCCAGCGGTCGGCCATCACGCCGAACAACAAACCGCCGGTTGCGCCGCCCAGCAGGAAGATGCCAAAAAAGACATCACTCCAAAACGTCACGCCCTGCGGGTTTTTGCCGCCGAGAATGCTTTGCAATAATTGCGGCGCCGTGATGTTGAAGATTTGTGCCTGATAAATGTCAAATATCCAACCGGTGGAGGCAATGGCCAGAATCAGCCATTGGTAGGAAGTAACGCCGGAATACCACCGGGCAGAACTGGCGGGAGACGGGCCTTTGTCAGAGATCATTGCCTCTTAAATGCCCTCACATGAAGTTAATTTCAAATAAAAAATAGTCCTTGTGCCGGACTGCCGGAGTATGCCGCATCAATGCACAACCGCCCGGTAGAGTCCGTAAAGAACAATGCACTCGACTGCCACATAAAGTCCAAAGGACATTGGCGGAACCACTTGGAAACGAATGTATTTAATTGCCGTTTTCATAATGCGGTTTCTAATTCGCCTTCTCACTAGCACGACCTGTGCCAGCAAAAAATCAGCCTTGGATCACCGGCGGACAGGCCTTGCGCCGCCCCAATTTTGGGCAGTGTCCCATCAGATTCCGGATTTCAGCCTTTTGCTTTTCCGGTCCCGCCAGGTTCCAGAGGCCAGCCCAATGAGGCTGATTCCCGCGCAGAGGGACGGAAACCAATCGCCGTGCCGATTGTAGAAGGTGCGGCTTCGATCTTGCGGGTCGCGCAACGGAATTTTTGCGTTGAGGTATCCGGCGCCATAAACGTTGCCGTTGTCGTTATAAATCTGGCGCAGCCGGCCTTGGGCGTCCGCCCAACAGGTCAGGCCGTCGTTGGTGCAGCGCAGCAAGGGCACGCCGTTTTCCACCGCGCGAAAAATGGCGGAGGCGGCTTGCTGCCACTGTTCCGGTCCGTGGCCGAACCAGCCGTCATTGGTCAGGTTCACCAGAAAGTCCGTGTCGGGTCCGACGTGTTCGCGCGCTTCCTGCGGGAACATGTCTTCAAAGCAAATGAGCGTGGACATTTTGGCCGCGGGATTCTTCATTTCAAAAGTGGTGGCGCGGTCTCCGGGGGTGATTCCCATTTCGGCCGGGGTCAGCCATTTCAGGAAAGGCAGCCAGCGGACGAGGGGGATATATTCGCCAAAGATAACCAGGCGTCGTTTGTGATAGATGCCTTGCAATCCGCCGTCGGGGTCACTAAGCAACGCGCTGCAAAAGCAGGCGGCGGGATCGCCGGGCGCCGGCTCGGTCGTGCCGGCGACGAAGATCAGCCAGACGTGGTTGGAACGAATCAGTTGGCTGATGGATTGCTGGATTTCAGGGGTGAGGTCCGGCACGGCCGATTCCGGCCAGAGCAGCAGTTGCGGGTGCGAAACGAGGGCGCGCCGGCTTAGTTCCAGCAGGGTTTGAAAACGGCTCTGATCTCCGGCCGGGTCAAAAATCAATGTTTGCGGGAAGCTGGGCTGGATCATGGCCACAGTCAGTTCCCGCCCGGGCGGGCGCACGGTGGCGAGCCGGTTCGTGCCGGAGATCATCACGCCAATCACGACGAGCAACGGCAATCCCGCGCCGCTCCACCAACTTTGCCGTCCGGGCCGCGTCAGGGCCAGCGCGCCGTTGCATAGCGATACCGACGTCCAGACGACCAAGAATGAGACTCCGTAAATGCCGGTGAAGGACGCCACCTGAATGATGGGGAGCATCCGATATTGCGAAGCGGCCACAAAATTCCACGGGAACCCGGTCAGGATCAACCCGCGCCCGTATTCCAGAACCGTCCAAGCAGCCCCTGCCGCCGCCGCCCAGGCCAGCCGTCGCTGCCAGGCGATGGCCATGAATTCGTCCGTGTTTGAAACCGGCGGGAAAAATTTCCAGCACAGCCACAGCCACGCCGCGGGATAGAGGGCGCAGTAGGCGCTCAACGCCACCCAGCCCAACGCCGGGGTCAGGGGAATGGCGTGCCAGGTAAAAGGCATGTGCAGCAGCCAATAGAGCGAGCAAAGAAAATGGACAAACCCCGCCGCGAAACCCAGTCGAAAGGTTTTTCCGCCCCGCTCGCCGAGGCCGCTGAAAAGAATGATTCCGGGCGCAATCCACGCCGCCCACGCCCAGTCAAGGGGCGCAAAGGCCGCGCTGAGCAGCAGCCCGCCAAACCCCGCCGCCAGGTAGCGCCGCATTGCCCATAATTTCAGCGAAATTTTCCTCAAGGCCATAGATTGTCTGAAAGCGAATTAGTTTGCCAGTGTTCAATCTTACGTTTTCAGTGTTGAAATGAATTTGAAAAGCTTAGTCCCAAGCGCGCCTTTGCCCAAGGATTTGGGGTATCACATGCCGGCCGAATGGGAGCCGCACGCGGGCACATGGCTTACTTGGCCGCGGCCCAATGGCATCAGTTTCCCCGGCCACTATGACACAATCCCGCCCGTCTATGCGGAGTTGATCCGGCTTCTGACCGGGGTGGAGGAGGTTAATATTAATGTGTGGGACGCCGCCATGGAATCCACTGTCCGCCAGTTTTTGACGCAGGAGGGCGTTTCGTTGGAACGCGTGCATTTGCATCGTTTCCCGGCCTACGAACCTTGGTGCCGCGATCATGGACCGGTTTTTTTGACGCGGGAGAAAGAGGGACGGCGGGAGCGGGCCGTTGTGGACTGGAATTATAACGCCTGGGGCGGCAAATATCCGCCGCACGATTTGGACGACGCCGTTCCCCAACATGTGGCCCGGTTGCGCGGTCTGCCGCTTTTTTCGCCGGGGATTGTCATGGAAGGCGGATCGTTGGAGGTCAACGGTCGCGGCACCGTCCTCACCACCACCTCCTGCCTGCTCAATCCCAACCGGAATCCGCGCCTGACCCAAACCGAGATTGAAGGGTATCTCCGCGCCTATCTCGGCGTGGAGCAGGTTTTGTGGCTGGGCGAAGGCATCGCCGGCGACGATACCGACGGCCATGTTGACGACTTGTCGCGCTTCGTCAATCCCGGCACGGTGGTGACGGTGGTGGAGGAAGACCCGGCTGACGCCAATTACGCACCGCTCCAGGAAAATCTGGCGCGGCTGAAAAAATTTCGCGGTTTGGATGGCAAACCATTCCGCATCGTTCCGCTGCCCATGCCGGGGCTGGTTGAATTTGAAGGCCAGCGTCTCCCGGCCAGCTACGCCAATTTTTACATTGCCAACCGGCTTGTGATTGTTCCCGTTTACGGGCATAAAAATGACGAGGTGGCGTTGGCAATATTGCAAAAGGAATTTCCCGATCGCAAGGTCGTCGGAGTCGATTCGACGAAACTGATTTGGGGACTAGGCTCCTTCCACTGCATCACCCAGCAAGAACCCGCACAATGAAGCAAGAGCTGAAATTGGGAAAGCAGGGAAAATGCTGAAACGCTGAAAAACTGAAAAGCTGAAATTGGGAAAGGCGGGCGCGGGGGAGCTTTTTGTTGGTCGTCATTGGTCCTTGTGTTACAGAGCGAGAAAAGAAAAAAACGAAATAACATGTTATGGTAACGTTACGGGTGTTACGGATTCATCGCCTGGTTTGTTGCAAATGATTGTAAATATGGATGTTCCAGCCGGAATTGGGTTGGTGTTATTTTGGTGTTTTTGAAAAATGCCAGAACAGTTACGAAGTGTTACGGAGGCAAGAGCTGAAATTGGATGGGACGGGGGACAAGAATTCAACGCATCCTCCGTCGCCAAGGCTTTGGAGGACAAGAAGACGGCAAAACGCAGAGACTTGGGGAACTGAAATCTCGAAATCGGACGGGGGCGGAAGGACGAAAGGGACGTATGGCGGCGAATGGCGCGAGATGTTGATTTGTTGCTCATTTTTCTGACTGATGGGTATTTTGGCACAAATGGGGGGAAAGAGGAGCTGACCGTAACCCTTTTCTTTAAAAAGTTAACTAACTTGTTGGCAGGGTGTTAGGCGTTTCGCACCCGTTTTTGTCAAGTATGTTTTCTTGACACAAGCGGGAAAATGCTGAAAAACTGAAACGCTGAGACGCT
>CAZLEE010000209.1:0-7138 GCA_964558455.1 uncultured Verrucomicrobiota bacterium
AACAAACGGCCAGTCTGACCAAGCATTTTGAGTTTTTATGCATCATATGCCCCCCGGGTCTGGTTTTAAGTATTCTGATTATTCTCAGAATCAGAATAGCTGAAGAATGGCAAAAAAACAGGGGCATGTCAAATGTTCAAGTTGGGGGTGGTCCCGCTTCGGTGAACGAGTTTTCTTGAATCCCGCCGCAACTGCTTTAGACTGCTAATGATGAAACAATGGATTACTAATTATGTGGCAGCTCAAAAAGCGGCCTTGGACTCAATCCCGACCGACGCCGTCGCCGATCTCATCAAATTGCTGCGCAAAGCGCTGCACGAAGACCACCATATCTTCGTATTTGGCAACGGCGGCAGCGCAGCCAACTCTTCCCATTTTGTCACCGATCTTGCCAAGGGCGCGTCCGACAAAGTCGGCAAACCTTTCCGCTGCCTTTCGCTCAACGACAACGTCAGTTGGATGACCGCCATCGGCAACGATTATTCCTACGAGGATATTTTCTACCGCCAGTTAAAAAACTTCGGGCGAAAAGGCGATTTGATCCTGGCCATCAGTGTCAGCGGCAATTCGCCCAATGTGGTCAAAGCGGTGGAATGGGCCAATCAAAACGGTTTGGAAACCATCGGCCTCTGCGGCGGAAAACGCGGCGCATTATCCAAAATTTCCAAACACGCCATTGTCATCGATTCGCTCCATTATGGCCGGGTGGAGGATGCCCAAATGACCATCTGCCACTTGCTCTGTTACGCTTTCATGGAAAATCCTGATTGGGCGAAATAGGCGGGGTCTGTTTCCGTTATGCCTGCGAGCGACCAGATTCGAAAGAAAGTCAGCGAGTTGCCGCACAAGCCGGGCATCTATTTGATGAAGGACCGGTTCGGGAAAGTCATCTACGTCGGCAAGGCCCGCGATCTTCGCAAGCGCGTCAGTTCCTATTTCCAACCCTCCCGTCGCATGGGTTGGGACTTGAAGTTCAACGCCTTGGTCAGCGCGGTTTACGACTTGGACACTTACACAGTGCGCAACGAGCCGGAAGCGTTGCTTCTGGAAGGCAAGCTGATCAAGGAATATCAGCCCCGTTACAACATCAGTTTTCGCGATGACAAACGTTTCCTCCTCATCAAAATCAACCTCAACGACCCCATCCCGCGTTTCATGCTCGCCCGGCTGCGCCAGGACGATGGCGCCCGTTATTTCGGTCCTTTTGTCCACTCTTCCTCCGCCCGGCACACCTTGACTCTCGCCCGCCGCAAGTTCAACCTGCGCGGCTGCCGGCCTCTCACTCCGGGGGGCGAGGATTACAAGCATTGTCTCTACGGCCATCTCAAATATTGCACCGCTCCTTGCATCGGCAATGTCACCCGCGAGGTCTATCTTCAACAGGTTCTCGCCGCCTGCGATTTCCTTGCCGGCCAGACCGGCGAAATGGAAGCCGAATTGAAGGAGCAAATGGAAAAAGCCGCCGCCGCCGAGGATTTTGAAAAGGCCGCCCAGTTCCGCGACGCCCTGCAAGATTTGCGTCTCACCACCCAGAAAGTCCATCAATTCAAACGGGTCCCTTACAATCTTCCCCTGGCCATCGAACCGCGGCAGGACCTGGCGGAATTGGCCGGGGTGCTCAACCTTCCCGCCGTTCCCGTTCGCATCGAAGGTTTCGATATTTCCAACATCAGCGGCACTTTCGCCGTCGCTTCCATGGTCAGTTTTCGCGATGGCAGACCCGACCGTTCCAACTACCGCCGCTTCCGCATCAAGACTGTCACCGGCCAGGATGATTTTGCCAGCATGGCCGAAACGGTGCGGCGGCGTTATTCCCGGCTTTTGCGCGAACAGCCGCAAGGCGGGCAGGGGAGCGGACCGTCCAATCTGCCGGATTTAATTGTTGTTGACGGCGGCAAGGGCCAGCTCAACGCCGCCACCGCCGAATTGAGCAAGCTGGCCTTGAATCACGTCCCGATTATCGGACTGGCCAAGGAGTTTGAGGAAATATTCCGGCCGGGTTTTGCCGGGCCGTTGTGTTTGAGCCGCGATTCCGGCGCCTTGAAATTATTGCAGCGGGTGCGGGACGAATCCCACCGTTTTGCCAACACATACAATGCCCAACTCCGCCTGAAAAAAATCTCGGAAAGCATCCTTGATGAGTTTCCCGGCATTGGCGGCCGCCGCAAGATCGCCTTGCTCAAAAAATTCGGCTCCGTCCAGCGCCTGCGCTTCGCCACTGTCGAGGCCATTGCCGCCGTGCCGGGCTTCGGCGGCAAGGCTGCCTTGGAACTGAAAAAATTTCTCGAAGCCCGTTCTTCCACTCCGTCCCCAACCCCGCTTCCCGCTCCCGACGATCCCGCCAACCTCACCGGTTCAGATACGGGGCAATAACCGATGTCCAGATCGCATAACCTTTTGCGTTCGGATGCAACCGGTCTTGCAGGTAAAGTTCGGGACGCGGCCTGCCGTTGGCGTCCAGCATGGCGGAATAGGTGTCAATAAACATTCGCCGGTCGCTTTTCGCCATGAAAGCCGCTATCGCCCGGTTGGCTTGTTTGACCTTTTCCACATCCTTCCACCGCACCGGGCTGGCATTGATGGAGATGAAGGCCACCTTCGTGTCCGGCAGGGTTGTTTCCACCTTTTGCACGAATGTCTTGAAGTCATCCACCACCATTTCCGGCGTCTTTCCGGAGTTGATGTCGTTGCCCCCGCTGTAAAACACGATCATCTTCGGATGGTAGGGCGTCACAATCCGGTCGAAATAATAAATCGCGTCGATGATCTGCGACCCCCCGAATCCGCGGTTGATGACTTTGTGGTCGGGGAAATCCCGCGCCAGCGTTTTCCACTTGCGGATGCTTGACGCGCCCGTGAACAGGATGGCGTTTCGCGGTGGCGGATTCGTTTTGTCGGACGCTTCAAAGGCCGCGATCTCCGCCGCAAAACGGGGCGGGGCCGCTTCAACCAAATTCGTCGCGGCGATGGCCAGGCCAAGGAGAAGAAATAATCGGATTGTTCGATTCATAACTGTCATGGATAAGGGTGTTAAGATTAATGCCAATACCATGTTTCACGAATGACGAATTTCGCCGTCGTTTACCGGGAGGTGATCCGCACCAACACCACCCCGTGCCGTGGCACCATCGTCTTGAATTCCCGGTCGAATTCGCCTGCGTCTTTTTGACGCCAAAGGTCCCGCACTTTCTTCCGCCCGGTCAGGCCGAGGTCGGACCATTTCGCCGTGACCGTGGCCTCCTTTTCGCCCCGGTTGAAAAGACCCGCCGCCTTCGATCCGTCTTCGAGATCCCTGCCCCATACTTCCGAGGTGCCATCCATGGCCATGCGCCGGCCAGGCTTGCCCAGAGGGTCTTGATCCACGTCGAGGACTTCGTCGTTGCACAGCAGACTGAGCGTAAAATCATCCAGGCGCGTGATGTCGCCGCTCAGGATGAGAGGCGCCGCCACCAGGCTCCAGAGCGAGACGTGCGTGTATTGTTCGTTGGGGGTCAGAGGCGTCGGCACGGTCTTGCCTTTCCAATTGCTCAGTTCGCCGAGCAACAGGTAATCGGGATCGTTCCAGCCGCCCGGCCCGCCGAATTTGTCCAACCCTTCCCGGGCATAAACATCAAAACCGTCCCGGAACAACGCCACCGGAATGCCATTGAAACTTCCGCCCAAATCGCCCGCCGTCCGCCAGCTATGTCCGCCGACTTCCTTGCCCCACTGCCAGACATTACCCATGCCGTATTGGCAAAGATTGAAGATAATGTCGCGATCTTGCTGCCGCAATAAATCGCCCGCCAGACGGTAGGGCTTTTGCAATTCCGCCACGCTCCGGTCCTTCGCCTGAGCCCCATACGAACACCAATCGTACTTCAGAAAATCAAAACCCCAGTCGGCGAAGCGCCGGATGTCCTGCGCCTCATGGCCGAACGCGCCGACGTGTCCCGCGCAGGTCGTCACACCCGGCGACGTGTAAATGCCCGTCTTAAGTCCCTTGGCGTGAATATAATCGGTCATCGCCTTCATATCAGGAAACCGGCCGTTGGCGTTGACCCTTCCTTCCGCATCACGCGGCGCGCCGCCCAATGTCGGGTCGCCCGATCCCGGCTTGACCGCCCAGCAGTCATCAATGTTCACATATTGATACCCGTGATTAATCATCCCGTTGCTCACCATCGCATCCGCCGCCGCCCGCATAATGGCGTCCGTCACATGCCCCTCCCAAACATACCAACTGTTCCAGCCCATGTAGGGCGTCAACGCCAGGGTTTCCCCGCAAACAATCTTGAACGGGCGCTTCGCCTGGCCCAGCGCGTTGGCCGCTGTGAACGTGACATGATATTCCCCCGCCTTTTGCAGACGGCCCGTGATCTGGCCCGTTTGCGTATCAACCGTCAAACCTTCCGGCAGATTCTCAACCCCAAAAAGCATCGGACGATCTCCCGTGGCAGGAATGGTGAACAGAAACGGGTGGCCGGGCCGGACCCCGAAAACGCGCGCTCCGTTAATGCGCGGTTGCGGCGACGGTTTGGGGGTCAGTATCACCGCGTTCTCATGCGGCGAACCGACGATGACGGGGCGGGTGCCTGTGTAGAGAACTTTCGCCTCGGCCCAATCCGCATGATCAAACGCAATGCTTTTCCCCGTCGAATCCGCCGTCAACAAAAGCGTATGCACTCCCGTGACATCAACATCAACCGGCTGCGCCGCCTGCCCGAAATGCATGACACCGGATTTGAAAAGAGTCTTGCCATCCCCGTTCACCTTGAAACGGATGTTGGCTGTGCTGTTGCGGGCGTTGTCGTCCACCCCGACCCAAGCCGAAAAGCGCGTCGCCTTCCCGGCTAATTCCAGGCGGATAAAACTATCCGCATGAGTGCCGATCCCATGCTCAAATTTGCGTCCGCCAACAGAAAGAGGCGTGTCGGTGACAGACTTATCCGCGACCGGTTTGCCCCAGCCTTGAATGATCGGCGAAAGGTCCAGCGAGGAAACCCAGACTTCCTCCGCCCGCGCCATGCAGGTCAGAGCCAGCGACGCCGCCACGGTCAAAGAGGCGGCAAAAACGAAACGGCAAGTTCTCATTGTATTATAAATTATGCGTTCAGCCCAAAGTGTCCTCATTTTCCCCAAGGAAACGCAACTTATTTTGATGTATTTTGCGGGGAACAATCCTCAACCAGACAGCCCTGCAACAATCTTGTTGGTTAAATTGTCTATTTTCCGAGCAGAAGTCGTAGGATTAAAAGCCCAACGAATACGACCGAAGGAAACAGGGCGAGCAGGACAGAAAAGACGACACCAAGAAAAAAAGAAATTTCACCGAAAGCGCCTGCCCGTTCCCGCCAAAACTTTCGTACGAACCATTCAACAATCCAGCCGCCCGTATAACACACATTGGCGGCGATTCCAAAAAGAAGCACTCCCATAACGGCGAAAAACGGCGAGGTCATACCGAGCGGCTCATTAAACTTTTGCGAACCAATTCCCGCGACCACCAGAATCACAGTACAGGTAATCATTCCTGCGGCGCCAACGATGGCATTGTACGGCAGGCGTCGTAATTCCCACCACTTGAGATAATCACGAAAGTGGGCAACTTCGGCGCGACGGTTGAACAACCGCCAGAATAGAACTCTCTCAATCAACCGGAACATTTGATCGGCCACTTGTTAAGGATACAACTGTCGCTTCGCTCGCCACAACCGCCAATTATGGTTTGCAGTCATTCCCGAGCGCGAGAGCAGCGACTTCTGCCGCGCGATAAATCCGGCATCCAGTTGACCGGCTGGGAAACCAACCGGCTGCTCTGCAAATCGCGCTCCATGTCGGACCAAGCGGCGTTGACTTGAGCAGGCGTGAGGGATGCGCCGGATGACCCCAGGTGCCAGCGCATTCCTGCTCCCGCAGCCCCGCGAGAGATCCTTGCCTTCCCTGTCCGCAAAATCGCCGTTAAAACCAACTTGACCGATTCCCTGAACGCCCCTATATAAGAACGGCTATTCCGCCAGTTTAGCTCAGTGGTAGAGCAACGGTTTTGTAACTCGAAAAGGGCGAAATTCACACTTCATACTCCCTAATCCTCTTATGTCCTCCTGTATTTGCAAGCAATTCAATCATAATGGTTTGCGTTAATGCCGTTATCGCAAAATCGTCAGCGTGAGAAATCCTGAAACATCAGGAATTTAACCGTAGGGTGACAAAAACGGGTGACAAAAAAATAAATGCTTGATGAGGCGATGAAAATTCAAAGATGCGAGCGTAACCTTTGTGCAAGCTTGCCCCGGCAATGCCGTATTGTGGGGTGTATGAATTGGCAACAATGACAAAAGAAATCACCACCGTAAAGGATTGCTCTGGCAACGCAAAGACAGCCTCTAAAATTGCCAAAAGGGAATGTCTGCCAGCTTTGACAGAATTCGCGCGGCACATGCCAGCCGAGAAAGGAGAAGCATTCTTGCGCCATGCGCTTAGATGTTTCGAGCCTTGGCCGGATTGGGTGTTGAAAATGATCGTCGAGATTTTGCGGGTTTACTTGCCGACGATTCCAAAATCGACAATTAACGATGCCGTGCGCTTTGGACATTTCTTCGTTTTCACGGCGGACACAGACTGTTTTACTGAACAAAAACTGAATTGCTCCATTGAAGAAAACTTAATCAGAATACCAGAAGTTGGAATACACCACTTCGGCGCGGTATTTGGCCACTTAATGGCCCTGGCCGAAAATCACAGTTCATTGCTTAAGGCTGCGTATGAGAAGAAGGAGATTTCACTTGAGGATTTTAAAGCTTATGGGGGCGGTGTTTCGCTCGAAACTTTACAAATTCAAATCCAGCCACACATAAGCAGTTTCATTAACGCGGTTCCAGCCAAACTGCTTGAGATAATCGAAGGAGTCGTAAACGCAAAACAGAATACGTTTGACAAAAACGGTGTGCTTCAAGAAACAACTCTGACAAAAATTTATGGTCAAATGGTCAGAAAATGGCCAACAATTGAGGAGCTTTCCGGCCCCACCGAACTTTGCGTTTTCTTGAATCCCGGTTTGACCAAAGATGACTTGTGTTATGATAATCGCTTGGATCGAGTGAAAAAAATTTGCAGGCGAATGGGTGTCAAGTTTAAACCCTTTAAAGAGAGGGGACAA
>CAZLEE010000209.1:7148-7570 GCA_964558455.1 uncultured Verrucomicrobiota bacterium
GGGAACCCCCCCCCCCCCCCCGTCTGTCCCTACCGGAGAAAGTTTAGCTGTGGTCTTGTGGTGTCCATGACGACACCAGAACTCATAAAGGCACCAGCGATAAAGCTGGCGCTCACCAGAAAACAAGCGGCGGCGGCTTTGGGCATCAGCCCGATTACCGTTGACCGCCTCACCAAACGCAAACTTCTAAAACCGTCACGGGCAACACGCCGCCCGCTCTATTCGGTAAAAGAACTTGAAAGATTTTTGCGCGAAACGACGGCAGAGATTCCGACAACCCACTTCGAGGAAACCGCCATTGAGGCAGGGAAGGGGGGCGCAAATGAATCTTGAATTTCGCGCCGTCAAGGAAGGCCGCACAATTGCCGAATGGGTAAAAGCCCTCAAAGGCAAATCCGGTGTTTACATCATCCGCGAGCGCG
>CAZLEE010000210.1:0-7526 GCA_964558455.1 uncultured Verrucomicrobiota bacterium
ACCCCATAGCCCTTCTGCCACGCAAAGCCATTCAGATCGGGGACTCTGCTTTTGACTCAACTCCTACAGAGTTGAATCAATTCCTGATTTTTTCCCAGGGTAGCTCGTTCCTCGCAACCCTGGGCTGAATGATTGCAATCCTTTCAGGATTGCCGCCCGCGTCTGCGCAGGCGAGGGGGATGCCCAATCTGGCTCCGGTTATATTTTGCGGGTGGATGTGGGACGCTCCCAGCCCTTGGCGGGTGGTGTCACCAGTACTGGTGACTGGCGGGGATACCGGGGTGGGGTATGGTGTGCGTGTTGATGGGGCGAATTGCAGTGTTCCGTGTGTGTGGAAAAGCGTTTGTCTGCGGCGCTGCACCAGAAAACAAAAAGTATTATATCTTTGTTCTCATACACGAAGGCCGGACTTGAGTCCGGCTTTTTTGTCTTCTGAACGCGGGGTTGGTCCCGCCTTCCTACCGCGCCACGGGGACTTTGAGGGTGAAATCGACTGTCAGCGGGTCCGCCCCCACTTTGATCTGCTTGGATATGCCCGGGGTGCCGGCTGTCGCTTTCAAATGATAGGCGGTCAGGGTGTAATCTCCGGGGGGCAGGCTGGGGATTTTAAAATTCCCGTCCTGATCGGACACCGCAAAATAGGGGTTGTCCCGCACGCCCACGTAGCAAAACATCCACGAATGCACCTCGCATTTGATTTTGACCAGGACTTCGGGTTGGGTGATGCAGGCTGTCCACTTGGTGGCATCGATGTCGCCTTGGCTGGGTTGGGCGAAATTGAATTCCTGGTTGCCGTCGACGGTGGGCAGGCCGTGGACGTTGTGCAGGATCGGGTCTGAATTTTTGAATTTGAGGACCTGTCCGACCATGACGCCGGTGACCAGGGGAAGGTAGGCGCAGCCTTCCTGGTTGATTATTCTGGCTTCCGCGGGAGGGGTGAACTTCCTGCCTTCCAATCCTTTGGAGATATAGACAAAAACATCGGCCAATCCCTTGTCCTTGCCCACCACATAGTGGCGCGTGGTGGTGATGGAGGGACGCACGGGGCCGCAACTGTCGTCAAAGACGATGTTTTTTTCCGGGGGTGGTGTTCCGTCCAAGGTAATTTTACCCGAAACATCGCCGGCAGAAGCCATTTGCCAGGCACCAGTCCACACAACCACCAGCAGAGAAAAAACAAACCTCTTCATAAAGCGCGATCAAATGAATTTACTGAGTCGAAGCAAAATAATGATCCGGGCAGTCCGCGCACAAGTCATTTGTGAAAATTTCACGAACGCAAAGCGGAAAAACAGCCCGGAACGGATTATTCCTTCGCTCAATCCGGGGGCTGGGGTCGGCGCGGGTTGCGCGCCTTGAGGATTTCCAGAAATTTGACCAGCGACTGGCTCCGGCTCCGGCCCCGGATTTGTTGCAGGTGCAGCGGACGTTGTATGGTCAGGTCCTTGAGCGGGATGACACCCAGGGAACCCGCCTGCAACTCGAGCGAGATGATGAGGCGCGACAGGATGGAAAGCCCCATGCCTGCGGCAACGGCATTCTTGATTGCCTCCGGGCTGGCCAGCGACAGGAGCGGTTTGATTTTGAACCCCTTGCGGCGCAAGGCCCGTTCCACCACGGCGCGCGTGCCGGAACCCTCCTCGCGCAGGATGAAAGGTTCGCGGCAAAGTTCCCGGACGGTAACATTTCCTTTTTTGAGCAGCGGGTGGCCGGAAGGCGCGATAGCCACCAATTCGTCCTGGAAAAACACTTCGGATTCCAGTTCCTCGGAGACGAGGGGACCTTCGGTCAGGCCCAGTTCAATGGCGCCCTCGAGCAGGGCGCTGCGGATATGGCGGGTATTGGCAATCTCCATGCGCAATTCAATTTCGGGGAAGCGGCGGTTGAATTCCGCCAGCACAGCGGGCAGGAGGTAGCCGCCAATGGTGAGACTTGCCCCCACCGCCAGCCGTCCGCGCTTCAAGCCGCGGTATTCCTCGATGGCCCGCCCCGCGTCCTGTTCCAGTGAACACCAGCGATTCACGTAATCGGCCAGGATCTTTCCCGCCTCGGTAAGCTGGCAGCCGCGCGGCAGGCGGTCGAGCAGGCGGACGCCCAGTTCGTCCTCCAGTTCGGCGATTTGCTTGGAGACGGCCGGCTGGCTGACGCGGGCGGCGGCGGCGCCGCGGCTGATGCCGCCCGCCTGGGCAACGGTGTGAAACAAGGCGAGGTGGTTCCGATTCATGACATAACATTATGATATGATTCATATAGATACAATGTCTTTGTGTTATGCGTAGGGAATTCTAGAGTGGGCCCACAAATGAATACGATGACAGAGAATCCGCCGGTCAAACCCTCGCACAATGAAGAATTGAAGGCCGCCTGCCCGACCCTGGCCGGGACCATTGCAGCCACGCTGGCCGATGCGGCCGCCGACCATTTTTCGGAGGACGACTGCGAATTCCTCAAGTTTCACGGGATATATCAAAGCGATGATCGCGACCTGCGCAAGACGGCCAGGAAGTATATTTTTCTGGTACGCGTCCGATTGCCGGGAGGGGCGGCCAGCGCCGGCCACTATCTGACCTTTGACAAACTGGCCAGCCAGTATGGGAACAACACCCTGCGCATCACCTCGCGCCAGACGTTGCAATTGCACGGGGTGCCGAAGTCGGGGTTGGGGGCGGTGATCCGGGGTATTCAGGCGGCAGAAGCCACAACCGTGGCCGCTTGCGGAGACGTGATCCGGAATGTCATGGCCCCGCCCACCCCGGCAACAAGCCCCTGGGTGGAGGAAGTGCAGGCGGACGCCCGCCGGGTCTCCGATGCTTTGCTGCCGCTTGCCCCCGCTTACCATCGGGTCTGGCAGGAAGGCCAACCCTCGAATCCCGCGGATGAGGCCGTCAAAGACTTCGCCGATCCGCTTTATGGCGCGACCTATTTGCCGCGCAAATTCAAAATCGGCTTTGCGGTTCCGCCGCTCAACGACGTGGACATCTTCACCCACTGCTGCGGATTTGTGGCCATTGCCGAAGGAGAAAAGCTCGTTGGTTACAATCTGCTGGCGGGAGGCGGGCTGGGGATGAGTCATGGCAATGCGGCGACCTACCCGCGTCTGTCGGACGGCATCGGTTTTTTGCCCCGGGAACGGGTGGTCGAGGCGGCGCGGGCCGTCCTGACCATTCACCGGGACTTTGGCGACCGCACGAATCGCAGGCACGCGCGCCTGAAATATCTTATTCGAGAAAAGGGCGTGGAATGGTTTCGCAGCCAGCTAAACGAGCGCATGGATTTTGAATTGGAGCCGATGCGCCCGTACCAATTCAGCAAGCAGGGGGACCTTTTCGGCTGGCATCGGCAATGGGACGGGAACTACTTCCTTGGAATTTACGTCGAGAACGGCCGGATCAAGGACAGCGACCATTGCCGGCTCAAGACCGCGCTGCGGACGGTCACCGAGCGGTTTAAAAACGAAATCCGGCTCACCCCATCGCAGAATCTGCTGCTGGTCAACGTGAAATATTCGGACTGCGAACCGATCACGCAAATCCTTTTGCAACACGGCGTGCCGGTGGAGAACCAAGCCACCGTCATCCGGCGCGCGGCCATGGTTTGTCCTTCATTGCCGACCTGCGGGCGGGCGCTGGCGGAGGCGGAACGAATGTTTCCCAATCTGCTGACCAGCATCGAGCAACTGCTGGCAGAGACCGGCCTGGCGGAAGAAGAAATCGTCGTCCGCCTCACCGGCTGTCCGAATGGCTGCGTCCGTTCGCGGCTGGCGGAGATCGGACTGGTGGGCAAGGCGCCGGACAAATACCACCTGTATCTTGGCGGCAACCAAGCCAGCACGCGGCTGAATCAGTTGTTCAAGGAAAGCGTCCGGACGGAAGACATTGCGGGCGAACTGCGCCCCCTCTTCATGCGCTACGCCGGGGAACGGCGGAGCGCGGAGCGGTTTGGGGATTTTTGCCGGCGCGCGGTCCTGAACGCGCCGCCATTGGCGCCTAATATTTATGACCGGGGCGCGCCGGCGATGACAAGTCGTCCATGATTTTGGTCAGCGCCTGCATGGTTTCGCGTTCGTACTGGCTGTGACCGGCGGTTGTGACAATATATTTGACAGATTTTGCGTTGGCCTCGCGCAGGGCGGCGACCAGCTCGTCGGCCTGGTATCTGGGGCAGACCTGATCGAACCGGCCTTGCACGATATAGATGGGCAGGCGCGCAATTTTCCTCACGTTGTCCAACAAATAATTGTTGTCGCATTTTTTGCCGTCAAGGAAGCCGCCGTTCATGAAATAGAGATTTTCAAGTCTGGCAAAGGCCCGGGCAAATTGGGGGTTGGCATGACCGCCCTCTTCCGGCGCGAGATTGCTGGTGACATCCTCCCATCCGGACCAGGCTTTGACCGCCCGTTCCAAATCGGGGTGCGCCGGATTGTCGAAAATTTTCGCGTAAGCCCTGACCATGTTGCCGCGATCCTTGTCGGCAATGACAGAGACATACTTTTTCCATGCGTCGGGGTAAAAAAGGTGCGCGCCCGACACACTGGAATCGATGGGCCTGGCGTTGTAAGTGGCGGCGTTACCCTGGTAGAAATAATCCAAATCCCTCTGCCGGCAGAGGAAAATGCCGCGCAGGATCAGCGTTTTGACGCACTGGGGAAATTTGATGGCGTAAGCCAGCGCGAGGGTGCTGCCCCAACTGCCGCCAAACATGTGTATCGGCGCCTTGAAACCGAGATGCGAACGGAGAGCCTCGATGTCCTTGATCAGGTGATCGGTGGTATTGTCCTTGAGCGCGGCGGCGGCCGTGTCCGAATTTTTGTCGCCGGCGTTGGGGCGGCTTTTGCCGCATCCGCGCTGGTCAAACAAAATGATGCGGTAACGGCGCGGATTAAAGAAGCGGGCCTGTTTAGGCTTGGTCCCGCCTCCGGGACCGCCGTGCAGGAACATCACCGGTTCGCCATGAGGCGTGCCGTATTCATGCCAGTAAATCTCGTGGCCGGACCCGACAGGGAGCCAGCCGTCGTTGACCAACTCATCCGGTTCGGAATACTTCCAGTCCTGGTCGTCTGCGGCACTGTTGCTGTGATGCATATAAAAAACAACTAACTGAGCACGCCGCCGCGACTGGCATTGCCGACCAGCTTCTGGTAACGCGCAAGCCAGCCGGTGAGCTGGCGTTTCACGGGTTGAAAAGTTTTCTGGCGCGCGGCAAATTCGGCTTCCGGCACACAGATGTCCATGCGGCGATTCGGGAAATCAATGCGGATGCGGTCGCCGGACTTGAGCAAGCCGATGGGGCCGCCTTCCGCCGCTTCGGGCGAGATATGGCCGATGCAGGCGCCGGACGTGCCGCCGCTGAAACGGCCGTCGGTGACGAGAACCACTTTGTCGCCGAGACCCATGCCGACGATGTAGCTGGTGGGCGAAAGCATTTCCTGCATGCCCGGACCGCCGCGCGGCCCTTCGTTGCGGATGACCACCACGTTGCCCGCCTGGACTTTTCCGGCCAGGACGCCTTCGCAAGCGTCTTCCTGGCTCTCGAAAATCACGCACGGCCCTTCAAAGATGAAACCCGGACCGCAATTTTTCTTGAACTCGGCGCTGATGCCGGCGGTTTTGACCACGCTGCCCTCGGGCGCAAGCTGGCCGTAAAGAATGGCCAGGCCGCCGTCCGGCGAATAAGCCGTCGCCTTGGTGCGGATGCAATCGACCGGGTCGAACCGGAACGCGGAGTCGTAGGGAACCAGCCCCGAGGGCTGCGCCGCGCTGAGGCGGTCCGGGCGGAACTCCAGACTGGCGCGGCGGATCAGGCCTTCTTTATATCTCGAGACGCGCAGCAAACAGGATCGTGTTTTGGAGCCGCCTTTGACGTATTGCCACAGGATAAGCACGGGCGCGGCTTTGAGGGTGGCAAATTCGGCGCGCACCAGCCCTTTGCCTTCGGCCAGTTTTTGCTTCAATGCCGCGCCGATGGCTTCCCGTCCTTTGAGTACGGTTCCTGGCGCCATCTCCATTTCGGCATCGTCGGTGAAAAGCAGGGACTGCGTTTCGGCATCGCCCGCGTTCCAAGCCGCGGCTTCGCGCCAAAGCGTGATGGCGCGGTCGTCGGCGGGGAGGAAGAGCATGGGTTTGGGCGCGAGATTGCCGCTGGCGGTGCGGGCGGCGGGACCAAGCTTGTCGGCCGGGTCGAGTGCGATGGCGGAAGCCCCCGAGAGCCGGATGATTTTGGCGCAAGGCAGGCAACTTTCCGAACGCACATCCCAATCATCGATATTCTCGCCCAGCGTTTTGCCGGTGGCGGTTTTGCAGGAAGTGTTCAGGATTCCGGCCCGTTTCAACTCGCCCAGAATGGTGTGGATGCCGCCGGCGCGCTGGATGTCCTGCAAATGGTAGGTCGCAGAAGGCGAGACTTTGCACAGGCAGGGGACGCGCCTGGAAATGGCGTCGATGCGGGCGATGTCGTACTGGATGCCCGCTTCGCGCGCGATGGCCAGGGTGTGGAGAATGGTATTGGTGGATCCGCCCATCGCAACATCGAGGCTGAGAGCGTTGTCGAAGGCCTCAATGGTGGCGATGTCACGCGGCTTCAAGTCCGACTCGACCAGCTTGATGATTTGCCGGGCGGCGCGGCGGTAGAGGCTTTCGCGCTCTTTCGACACGGCCAGGATGGAGCCGTTGCCGGGCAGGGCCATGCCGAGCGCCTCGCACAAACAGTTCATTGAATTGGCGGTAAACATTCCCGAGCAGGAACCGCAAGTCGGACAGGCGCTCTGTTCCAGCTTCTTCAAATCCGCCTCGGTGATTTTGCCGGTCTGCAACTGGCCGACACCTTGAAAAACAGAAATGAGGTCGGACATCTTCGCCGCAGGCCGCAGGTGCGCGGGAAGATCGCCCTGTTCGGCAAATTCGGCGATGCCCGCCGCCATCGGACCGCCGCTGACAAAGACGGTTGGAATGTTCACGCGCATGGCGCCCATTAACATGCCCGGGACGATCTTGTCGCAATTCGGGATGCAAATCATGCCGTCGAAACAATGCGCCATCACCATGGTTTCGACGCAATCGGCAATCAGTTCGCGCGAGGGGAGAGAAAACTTCATGCCGCCGTGGCCCATGGCGATTCCGTCGTCAACCCCGATGGTGTTAAAGATGAACGGCACGCCGCCCGCCTCGCGCACCAGACGCTTGACCAACATGCCGACTTCGTTCAGATGGGCATGGCCGGGTATGCAATCGGTATAGCTGTTGCAGATGGCGATAAACGGCTTGTTAAAATCATCTTCCGATTCAATGGAGCCGGTGGCGCGAAGCAAACTGCGATGCGGAGCGCGTTCGGCGCCTTTCTTAATCATGTCAGAGCGCATAAAGTTCCTTTTTGCGCGGGAAGGGGAAATCACCCGGCCGCGCGGTCATATTGGCAGAAGTCGTCAGCCCGGAAAGCTCCGGTTATTTTCCCTTGCGGGACGGCAAACGCCGCGCCAACGGATGGCAGGCTGAATACCGTTTCCCGGAATGCTTGGCAAGCGTTTTCAGGCC
>CAZLEE010000211.1:0-7433 GCA_964558455.1 uncultured Verrucomicrobiota bacterium
GCCTTATGCTCAAACGTCTCGGCTGAGAAATACTGACTTTTCAAACAGGCTCTAATAAAATGTATCCGCCGGACAGGCAAACAACCTGTCCTGCGGCGATGGAGACCCATTCAAGCCCACATAACTCCAGATAAGTGGTTCGTAGTCCGTGAGTGTGGAGGGACCCGTAATGTTGGTGACGACCGGGGTCATGTCGTTGTGATCGCCGGCATACAACCGCACCCCCAAACTAATCTGCTTTAAATTATTCATGCAGGTGGTGCGTCGGGCGTTGTTTTTGGCGCTGCTCAAAGCTGGCAACAACAAGGCGGCGAGAATGGCGATGATGGCAATGACCGTCAGCAGTTCAGCGAGCGTGAAGCCACCAGCATGTTTTCTCCAGATTTCCTCCCGGAAGAGCCTTTTGCGCGCGACAAAATGCGCCAGCATGGGCTGAAAGGATCCTCCAAATACCCGGTCGAGAAACGATTGGCTGGGTGTCATTTTAGTGTATGTCCCTCCCCACCTACGGAGCACTTTGCATCTTCTCCGCCCCTGCCGATCGTGTACGTGCCGCCATCCGGACAAAATGGCATGCCATTCGTCCAGTTTTTCGGAAAACCGGCACGCAGATCTGCCCAAGATGGCTCGGCGTTGGATGATTTACCCCACGCCCAAATCTGCTTGGTTGCTTCAATGACGAGGAGATTATAGCGGCAAGACGGACCATCTACAGCAACTCGCGCCTGATCCAAGGAGGTAATACAAATAACAACCTCATGCTTTCCACCAGGTAGGGCCTTCAAGGCCGCAACGTTTACTTTGACGGAGTGTGGCTGTCCGCTTTTGCGCTCCACAAAGCTCACCTCGGCAGTATCCCTTGACGGGCGCTCGCAATCTCCAAGAATTGTCATGAATTTTGACGGAGAGAGGGATCGGACACCGTCGCGGTACTATTCTCATTATCCCAATGGAGCTTCACGTCATCAAAAACCATGGACGTGTCATTTCGGACCGAGATGTCCAGAGACGCTTCCGGCTTGCCCCCGCCACTTGTCACCGCCACCGTCGCCACGCCCGCTGTCAACAAGACCGCCGCGCCCGTCACGATTGCTATTTTTGCGTTTGTCCATGCCATAAGTTTCAATGCTACTTTGATGAGGGTTAGGGTTGAACTACTGGCCGTCACTCCTTTAGCAACGGCAATGGCAGTAATTGATTTCGCCAACGCCATCGGTGCGGCTTGAATGGAGTTGGCAGAAATCGTTCCGGCAATAATGGCCGTGGTCGAATTCACACCGCGTTTGGAAAAATAGCAGCGCAGCTTATCCAAAGCGTAGTTGACTCGCTTGTTGGCTGCGTTCTTGCTGACCCCCAACCTCGCTCCGACTTGTTTCAAATCCTTGCCTTCAAAAAACCGAAGCACAATGGCGCTGTGATCTTTCTCGCGCAATCCCGCCATTGCGCCATCCAGCATGGGGGCGATGCCGGTCCAGACTGAGAAGTCGGGTTCGGATTGGTTCAACAAGGATTGCATGTATATCTCCTGTTCACGACTTTGGCGGCGGTGTTGATCTCTTAAAACCCTGGCAGCGACGTATTGAGCCGTGCGGCACAGCCACGCCGAAAGAATTGTCTTCGGTCCGAGCGATTCAGCCTTGCGTGCCAGGATGATGAAGGCGGCCTGGGTCACTTCTTCCGCCAGATGCGTGTCACGAAGCTGGCGCAAGGCGACAGAATAAACCAGGTTGACATGCCGCGAGACGAGAGTGGCAAATGCCTCCTCGGAACGGTGTCGGGCATATTCCCGCACCAGCTCCATGTCATTAGTCATCATCTTGCTAATATATCTCCACCGATTGGAAAATCTGCCGATTTATTTTACCTTTTGACAATGCGCGGGTTTGCTTTGATGAAGATCGTTGGCGAAGTTCAATGGAGAAGATCAACGGAGCGGGTTGTGGGAGAAGATGCTGAGAGAAAATCTATGGAAACATCATTGGAGACCTCATAAACTGTAAACTTTTCCGACATGATTTGACAGATTGTTTTAATGAAACAAGTGCATTAACTGGGAAGCTCATTGAAAAGCTGGTTGAAAAGGTCTTTAGGAAGATCATGGGGGAACGTCAGTGGGCAGGTGTTGGGGGAAGGTCTTGAAGGACGATTAGGAAAACCATGCCGCCATGATTTCATAACCCGGCACAAGAAACTAGACGTGGACGCCCAGCCGGATACGCTATAAAGTGGATACCAATACGCCCGGCACAGTTTTTCCAAGGCCGCCTGCGCGTTTTCCGTGTCGTGCCCGGCGGTCAGAACCACCGACCATTGCGTGGTTACGAATACCGGCGCGCGCCCTTCCGTGTCCGTTTCCGTCCGGGCCGCCGATGAATCCGCAATGCTCATTGTTTGACCGCGAAAGTTTATTGGAAAACCTCGGCGAAGAATTGCCTCATGGCTTCCCAGGAACGCTTGTCCGCCTTTTCGTTGTAGGCCGCGCCTTTGGAATTGTCGTTGCCGGCCCCGGGCTGGGTGAAGGCGTGGACCGCGCCCCCATACAGATTGAGCTGCCAATCCACCCCGGCGGCGCGCAGTTCGTTTTCAAAGGCCGCTATGTCTTCCGGCGATGAGGAGCGATCGTCAGCCCCGTGGCATATCAGAACCTTGCACCGGATGTTTTTGCCGTCCGCCGGCGTGGGCGAGTCGAGTCCGCCGTGAAAGCAAACCACCCCTCCGATCTGCGCGCCGCTGCGGGCCAGTTCCAACACGGTGGTGCCGCCAAAACAATAACCGATGGCCGCAACGCGTTGCTGATCGAGAAGCGGTTGCCGGCGCAAGGCGGCCAGGCCGGTGTTGGCCCGCAGTCGCAGGAGCGGGCGGTCTTTCTTGTATTTGACAGCATCGGTGCCGGCTTCGCGGGCGTTTTTTGGCCGGACTCCCTCGCCGTAGATGTCGGCGCAAAAAGCGATATAACCGAGTTTGGCCAGACTTTCGGCCCGACTCTTTTCGTAATCCGTCAGCCCCATCCATTGATGAACAATGAGCACGCCGGGCCGCTGGCCCTGCACGGCATCATCGTAGGCGACAAAGCCCTGGAGCGTCGTTTCGCCCTGTTTGTATTCGACGGTCTCTGTGTGGATGGCCGCCGGCAACGTAAACGCGCTCAGGCCCATAACCAGAACGAGGAGGTGCTTTTTCATGATTTTCATCAATAACCCGCCGAACGGAAATTGCAAGCGCCTTGATGCCGCCGCCCCAATCCAAACCTTTGCTTGCGGGAAGTCAGAAAAACAGACAGTCTCAACAGAGTTTGTTGTATCGAAAACCGCCTATGATAAAAAAATCAGTCCTAGGAAATCAGGTATCAAACCGGTGTTGGCCGGTTGCGGTTGGACTTGCCATCGCCGTAATTCTGGCCGGTTGCAACAAATCATCCGAATCCTCCGGCGGCGCCGGCGCGGATGTCAGCATCAAGGTGGGTGAATTCGCGTCGTTAACCGGCAAGGAAGCTTCCTTCGGGCAAATGTCCCATCACGGCACCGAACTGGCCATTGACGAATTGAATGTCCGGGGCGGCGCCTTGGGCCGGAAATTTTCTCTTCATACCGAGGACGATCAATCCAAGCAGGGAGAATCCAAAACCATCGCCCGCAAATTAATTTCGCGGGACGGCGTGGTGGCCATATTGGGCGAAGTGGCGTCCGGCCGCTCTCTGGAGGCCGCGCCGGTTTGCCAGGAAAGCAAAATCCCGCAGATCACCCCCTCATCCACCAATCCCAAAGTCACGGCCATCGGCGATTACATTTTCCGCATTTGTTTTACTGACCCCTTGCAAGGGAAAGTCCTGGCCCGCTTTGCGCAACGGACGTTGCAGGTGAAAAAAGTGGCGGTGCTGAGCGATGCCGCCAGCACCTACAGCGTCGGGCTGGCAACTTATTTCAAGGACGCCTTCAAGGCGGCGGGTGGAGAGATTGTTGACGAGCAAAAATACAGCGGCGGCGACAAGGATTTCAAGGCGCAGTTGACCACCATCAAATCGTCAAAGCCCGAGGCCATTTTTATTCCGGGTTATTATCAGGACGTGGGTTTGATCGCGTTGCAGGCGCGCGAACTGGGCGTCACCGCCCCGCTCTTCGGCGGCGACGGCTGGGAGGCGCAGGAACTGGTTTCCATCGGCGGGACGGCGGTGGAAGGAACCTATTTTTCGACGCACTTTTCACCCGATGAAAACACCCCCCTGGTGCAGGATTTTGTGAAAAAATTCAAAGCCAGATACGGCGTGATCCCCGACACCATGGCGGCGCTGGGATATGATTCCGCCATGCTGCTGGCCGATGCCATCAAACGCGCCGGGACCACCGGCGGGCCGTCCGTGCGCGACGCGCTGGCCGCAACGAGGGATTTCCCGGGCATCTCCGGCCGGATCACAATTGATGAGCATCGCGACGCCAAAAAACCGCTGGTCATCTTGCAGGTGAAAGATGGAAAATTCAAATTGGTCGAACACATCAACGCGGAATGATTTGTCCCGTCTGAATGACTTTATTTTTTCAGCAATTGATCAACGGCCTCTCGCTCGGATCGGTTTATGCCCTGATTGCGCTGGGCTACACCATGGTTTACGGGATTCTGCGCTTCATCAATTTTGCGCACAGCGATGTCTTCATGGTCGGGGCTTTTGCGGGGTTTTATTTCAGCCGGTTTTTTACGCGCTGTTCAATTGTGGGCGGCGTGACGGTGACGGTTCTGGCCATGGCGACTTGCGCCATTTTGGGCATGACCATCGAGCGGCTGGCTTACCGCCCCTTGCGCAAGCGCAAAAGTTCAAACCTGGCCGTGCTCATCACCGCCATCGGCGTTTCCCTCTTTCTCGAAAACGCCGGGCAGCTCGTCTTTGGGGCCGATTACAAGGCTTTCCCCGCCCTCTTCCCGACGCGTGATTTTTCCACGGCAGGCGGTTTGCATGCCTCCAGCAACCAGCTTTTGGTCTTTGTCGTCACGGCGGTGTTTCTGATCGGGCTGCAATTGATCGTCCTGAAAACCAAAATCGGCACCGCCATGCGCGCCGTTTCGTTCAATCATCAGGCCGCCTCGCTCGTCGGCATCAATAACGACCGCATCATCTCGTTCACCTTCGGGTTGGGCTCCGCCCTGGCGGCGGCGGGCGGAATCCTTTACGCGATGCTCTACCCGTCAATTGATCCTTACATGGGAATCCTGCCGGGATTGAAGGCCTTCGTGGCCGCGGTGCTGGGCGGGATCGGAAATATCCCGGGCGCGGCTCTGGGAGGATTACTCTTGGGCTTGATCGAGACCTTCGTCAAAGGCAGCCGTTACTCGACCTACACGGACGCGATTGCGTTCGCGGTTTTGATTTTAATCCTGATTTTCCGCCCGGCGGGGTTGCTGGGAAAATTTCAGGTTGAGAAAGTGTGACCGCCATGCGCCGCCTTCAAACCATGCTGGCAAGATGGCCCAAGTTGTTGTTCGTGTTTTCAATGCTGGGCGTGGCGGCGTTGTGGCTCTGCTCCAGCCGCATCAACGGCTACTACCTTGATGTGCTGACCAAGATCGGTATCAACGTGATTCTGGCCGTCAGCTTGAATCTGATCAACGGCTACACCGGACAATTCTCGCTCGGACACGCCGGGTTCATGGCGGTGGGCGCTTACACGGCGGCCGCCATCACCATGTTTGTCGGGCCGCAAGTGTTGCCCAACGCCGGCAGTGGAGGTTTTCAACTGGCGGTGGGCGCATTTTTTTGCCTGGCCCTCATTGGCGGAGGTCTGGCGGCGGCGTTGACCGGCTGGCTGGTGGGGATGCCTTCACTGCGGTTGAAGGGGGATTATCTCGCCATTGTCACCCTCGGCTTCGGCGAAATCATCCGCGTCATTTTTCGTAATGTGGACTCGTTGGGAGGCGCATTGGGGCTGAACGGAATTCCCCCCTATACGAATATCTTCTGGGTGTTTGGCTCCGTCGTGATTTGCACCTACGTCGTGGTTGCAATGGTTCATTCAACTTACGGGCGCGGTTTTCTGGCGGTGCGCGATGACGAAGTGGCGGCGGAAGCGATGGGGTTGAACACCACGCGCTACAAAATTGTGGCCTTTGTGGTGGGCGCGTTCTTCGCCGGCCTGGCCGGCGGTCTTTACGGCCATTACGCCTTGTCCATTGATCCGAAAGGATTCGATTTCATGCGCTCGATAGAAATTGTGGTGATGGTGATTCTGGGCGGGATGGGCAACACGGCGGGTGTCATCGCGGCCGCCGTTCTTCTCACCTTGCTGCCGGAATGGTTGCGCGGTTTTGCCCAGTACCGCATGGTGTTCTATTCCCTGCTCTTGGTCGTGTTGATGTTGACCCGCCCGCAAGGCTTGTTCCTCTGGAAACAGAAAAAGAAACCGGTTTTGCGCGCATGAACAACCTCCTCTTGCAATTGGATCATTGCACCATCCGTTTCGGCGGATTGACCGCCGTGTCCGACCTGAATTTGCAATTGGGCGGAAACGATCTGGTGGGGCTGATCGGCCCCAACGGCGCGGGCAAAACAACCGTGTTCAATCTCATCACCGGCGTCTATCAGCCCACCGGGGGCGGCGTCTCTTATGGCGGACGCCCTCTGGCCGGCCTGACGCCGTCGTCCATCGCCGCCCGCGGCATCGCGCGCACCTTCCAAAACATCCGCCTGTTTCCTTCGCTCAGTGTGTTTGACAATGTCCGGGTCGCGTTTCATTTGCATCTGAAACACGACATCCGCCACGCCCTCTGGCGCGGCCGGTCCTTTTTGGAGGAGGAAAAGGAAATTGACGCGAAGGCGATGGAATTGCTGGATATTTTCCACCTTGGGAAATTTCGCGAGACGCCCGCCAACGAACTTTGCCACGGAGACCAACGTCGCCTGGAAATCATCCGCGCCCTGGCCACCCGCCCCACCCTCCTGCTGCTCGACGAACCCGCCGCCGGCATGAATCCGACGGAAAAAGTCGAACTCATGAAACTCATTCAATTCGTCGAGGAAAAATTCAAGATTTCGATCCTGCTGGTGGAACACGACATGCGGGTCGTCATGGGCATATGCCGCCGCATCGTGGTTTTGGATTACGGCATCAAAATCGCCGAAGGAACGCCAGAAGAAGTCCGAACCAATCCCAAAGTAATCGAAGCCTACCTCGGTTGACCACCCCCAAAGCGCCCCTCCACCGCCGCCCCCCTCCTAATCCTAATCGTAATCCTAATCCTAATCCTCTTCGATCACCCCCCCGCGCCGCCCCCCCCCTTCCTTCCCGGTAAGATGAGACTCCAGCACCGCGAGCGGGGCCTCCTTATGATGTGCTGACTCCGAACCCTGATATTTGTCGCCTTGCCGTGTCATCCTGAGAAAAGAAAAAAACAAAATAACATGTTATGGTAACGTTACGGGTGTTACAGGCTCATCGCTTGGTTTGTTG
>CAZLEE010000212.1:0-7427 GCA_964558455.1 uncultured Verrucomicrobiota bacterium
CAGAAAAACCGATTTTCCCCCTTTTACCCATTAAAAACGTCGAGGAACCACTTTTCTCATGGCGGTGCCAAACATAGCTTCTTGGAGTTCGCGGCCTTACCCGCCGGCCCCCCTCTTCCATCCGATGGGCGAGTGATGGAATTTGCTGAAGAATCATCCGAATATCAGAACGTAATCCTGTTTGTTCCACTGGTAACAGCGAGGAACCATTTTTGTATCCATTATTCTCTCCCTGCGTTTGCGTCGAGCGAGGCCAGTTTGGCCCTGGCTTGGTTGAATCGGCGGAGCGCGCCCAGGGTCATTTGGCGCGAGCCGCGTCCGGCGCTGCTGTAATGTCCCATGTGCAGATGCTCGCTTAACCAGCGCAACGACGACGTCGTCCCCTCCCGCAGCCAACCGGCCAATGCCGCCTTCTCCGCTGTCACCATGGGCGGTTGCTTCAAATCCTTCTCCCTGATTCCCAACGCCGCCAGTCCTTCCCGCAGCCGTCGCCTGATTGCTTGTTCGCCCTGCTCGCGCTTGACCGCGCCGCCACGCGATTCGCGCTGAAGCGCGCGTCCCAACTGCCTGAGTTGCCCCCGCAATTGCGCCGCAAACCTGCTGCTTCCCACGTACCAGCCGCGCCGCAACATCTTCCACTGCGCTTCCAATTCGTCGCAGTCCGCTTTCACGCCCAATTCCAGCGCCCGGCTTTCCAGGTAAAGTTCGTAGCCCCGGCGTTCTTCCGGCTTGAGGCGCAACGCCCCCATCACCCGCTTCCGTTCCAACCAGGCCGGGACGCGCGTTGCCAGAGTCAAATACAACGGATAACTGCTCCAACGGTAGCTCTTCAGTTTTTCCCGGCCGATTTGAATCAAGCCGGCCCGGGCCGGGTTCAAGTGAATAAAGGTGCTGGCGTTTTCCAGATAGCCGGGGATGGCCGCCTCCACCGGCACCGCCTTGTAGCGGCCTTGAAACAAATGCCCGCGCATTCCGTGCCGGATGTTGTAACTTTGGGTGTAAACTCCCTGCATCCACTTCATCCCGGCCACGAGGTTCGCTTTCGGCGTCTCGACCAGGAAGTGGTAATGATTGTCCATCAGCACGTAGGCGTGAACATGCCAGCCGGTTTTGGCGCAAGCTTCGCCCAGCGTCTTTATCCAGCGTTGCCGATCCAGGTCATCTTTGAAAATGGCGCGACCCCGATTGCCGCGGGCCATGACATGATAAACCGCCCCGGGATATTCGATGCGCAATAGTCTGGCCATAACCCCGCCATTCCATTCCGGTCCCCGGCCCAAGTCAAGCCGGGATGCGCCGGGCGGAGCGGGGAAATGGAAAGGATTGATTTGTAGTTTAATCCGGGATACTTTTTTCCGGCACGACCACTGAAATGCTTGGCACTTTAAATTCGGGTGAAGAGGCGCAATTGCGGCAGACGATTGAGATGTTCGAGGTCATTACTCAATCCCAGCCGCAAGATTATCAGTCTCTGGAAATCCTTAAAGAGGCTTACCTCAAGCTCAATATGGAAAAGGAAGTCATCCAGACTTCCAAACGCATCGCCCAGGCCTATGTCCAGTTGGGGCAGCTTTCCTCCGCCATCCTCGAATACGAGACCATCCTGCAACGGCATCCCAGCGACCGCGACGCCTTGACCGCCATGGCTCAGATTGAGGCCAAGGCCAATAACCTGACCACCCCGCAGCCGGCCGAAATGGAGCGCCCGGCCAAGTCCCAGACCAGTTTCATCAAAAAAGGCGAAGGCAAAACCTCCGTTCCCATTCATGTCGATGACGGCTTCGAGACCATGCACAAAGCCTTCGTGGATTCCAAGCTGATCACCGACGGCGATTTCCAGGCGTGCTGGCCCAAAGTGGATTTGTCGGTTCTCCCCGTCAAGGCCATCGACCCTTTCATTCAGAATCTGGCCGAACGCCAGATCATGCCCCTGGACAAATCCCTCAAGCTTTTGGCGGATCGTTCCCGCCTTGCCTACATTCCTCTGGAACGGTATGAGATTGACATGGACCTTGTCCGCACTGCTCCGCGCCATGTCTGTCAGCGTTGGTGTGTGTTGCCGGTGGATCGGTTGAGCAAGACCATCATGGTCGCCACCGCCAATCCCTTCAATAAACAAGCGGTGGTGGATCTTGAGGAACACCTCAAATTCCGCCTGCAGTGGTATCTGGCTTCCCCCCCCGAGCTTTTGCGCACTCTCGCCAAAGTCCTTCACTGACGCTTATGCCACCCGTCAAATCACTTGGAGAACGCATTGCCGACGCCCTCATAGAGGACGGACTCCTTTCATCCGGCCAGGTTGGGGAGTTGCTCGAAAAGCAAAAAAAGGAAGGCACCCGCTTCATCAAGCTGGTGGTCGAAAAAGCATACATCACCGAGAACGACCTTGTCATTGCCATGGGCCGCGTTCTGAACACGCCCCCCATCAACGTCAGCCGCCTCTCCATTCCCGCTGATCTGGTTGATCTCGTTCCGCGCGACATGGCCACCACTTACAAGGTCATTCCCGTCGCCCGCCTGGGCAACAAGCTTTTTCTGGCCATGGCCGATCCCCTCAACGTCCTGGCCGTGGACGACGTCAAGCGCACCACCAAGCTTGAGGTTTCCCCCATGATCGCCTCGGAGAAGGCGATCATGGACAAGCTGAACAACCTCGACACCTCCCATACCGGCACCATGGAGGACATCATTCAGGATGCCGCCAAGATGGCTGAAGCCGAGGCGGACGATCTTGAGGTGACCAAGGAGTCGGTTGACTCCATGAATATGGCCGAGCTGGCCGCTTCCACCGAGGAGGCGCCCGTCATCAAGCTGGCCAACCTCATCCTCGTTCAGGCGATCAAGGACCGCGCCAGCGACATCCACATTGAGCCATTTGAAAACATGGTGCGCCTGCGCTACCGCGTGGATGGAAGTTTGATTGACATGCCGCCGCCGCCCAAGGCTCTGCAAGTCGCCCTCACTTCCCGCCTCAAGGTCATGAGCAGCCTCGACATTGCCGAGCGCCGGCTGCCCCAGGACGGGCGTATGCGGGTCAAGGTCGGCGGGCGGGACATAGATTTGCGCGTTTCCTTCCTGCCCACCGTTCACGGCGAGAAATGCGTTTTGCGCATACTTGACAAGGCCAACCTCTCCGCCAGCATGGACAAGCTTGGCATCGACAAGGAAACCTTTGTCCGGTTCAAAAGCGCCGTCGATGCCCCCCACGGCCTCATCCTCGTCACCGGCCCCACCGGATCGGGCAAGACCACCACGCTTTATTCCGCCCTCAACGAACTGAACGGCCCGCAATACAATATCGTCACGGTTGAGGATCCCGTTGAATTCCAGCTTCCCGGCGTCAACCAGGTTCCGGTCAGGAAGGAAATCGGTTTGACCTTTGCCAGCGCGCTCCGCTCCATCCTCCGCCAGGACCCGGACATCATCATGATCGGGGAAATTCGCGACACGGAAACGGCAGAGATCGCGGTGGAATCCGCCCTTACCGGCCACCAGGTCCTGAGCACCATGCACTGCAACGACGCCCCCGGCGCCATCGCGCGCCTGGACGACATGGGGATCGCCCCTTTCCTTATTTCTTCCGCCGTCATCCTTGCCTGCGCCCAGCGTCTCATGCGGCGCGTCTGTTCCAGTTGCAAGGAGCCGGTCGAATATCCCGCAAAAATGTTCAAGGACCTCGGCATTGATGCCAGCATGTTTGAAGGCGTGACCTTGTTTCGCGGGCACGGCTGCGAACGTTGCAAAAACACCGGCTACTCCGGACGGCTCGCCATCATTGAGGCCATGACCATGACTGATGAAATTCGCAAGCTGGTCATCCAGCGTGTCGGCGCCCAGGAAATTGCCCGCCTCGCCATTGAGCAAGGCATGAAAACCCTTCGTCGCGTCGCGCTCGAAAAAGTCAGCGAAGGCCAATCGACCCTCGAACAGACCCTCCTCCTTACTTCCGGCGAACAATGAGTTTCCTGAAATTTCATTGGGTTCATCCGTCCTGTTAGAGGCCATCCCCCGTAACTGTCATGTCCGCCCCCAAAATTCTTCATCCCGGCAAAGCCGCCGCCATGCTCACCCTGGCCACATTGATTTGGGGCGCCAGCTTCCTGGCCATGAAAGCCCTGGGCCAGAAACAGCAAGACCTCGTGCAGAGCGCCGGCACTTGGTATGTCGCCGCCCTTTCGCTTCTGATCCGCTTTGGCGTCGCCGCCCTTGTCATGGGTATTTGGTGCGGGCGAAAACTCCGCCATATCACCCCGCTCGAATTCTGGCAGGGCGCCGGCCTCGGTTTTTTCGGCGGCGTTGGCACCCTCTTTCAAATGGACGGCGTCCAATACATCGCCGCCTCCACCTCCGCCTTTCTTACCCAGTGCTATTGCATCCTCATTCCCATCATGCTTGCCCTGCGCTACCGCAAGCTCCCCGGCAAGATGCTCATGGCAGGCTGTCTCATGGCGCTGGCCGGCGTCGCCATCCTGTCAAACATCGACCTCAAAACATTCCGCCTGGGCCGCGGCGAATTGGAATCCATTCTCGGCTCCATCCTTTTCACCGGCCAGATACTCTGGCTGGAACGCCCCGTCTTTCACGCCAACCGCAACTCCGTTGTCACTTTCATCATGTTTGCGGTGGTGGGCTTTCTGATGCTGGGCGTGGTGGGATCGACCGGAAGCACCCCCCGGCAATGGATCGCCGCCTATGCTTCGGGACCCGCCTTGGGGCTGATCGCGTTTTTGGCCCTGGTCGGCACCCTGGCCACCTACGTCATTATGAATTACTGGCAACCCCACCTCCCGGCCACCCAAGCCGGAGTGATCTATTGCAGCGAACCTCTTTTCACCAGCCTCTTCGCCCTTTTCGTTCCCGGACTGCTCTCGTCCGCTTTTCGAATCCATTACCCCAACGAAGCGCTCACCGCCCAATTGTTTTTTGGCGGCGGCCTCATCACGGCGGCCAACCTCCTTGCCATGCGCGCCATCGTCAACCCTCCGCCTTCTTCACCTCGGTCCAGTCCGTAGAGGCAGGTTTTGCAAACAACGGACAAGAAAAGGCGCGTTCACCACGCGGCCATTTTCCCGCAACCTCCTCTTCCAGCGCAAGAACCATTACCGCCAGCCATGCTGAATTTCTGCGGTTAAACTTTAAATTGCGACCGGCTCTTCGTATGCTTTCGCCGTGTTTCAAAACGTTGAGTCCGTCACCGCCCTTCCTTTCGAGGGGTTGACTTTTCTGACGGCTAAAAGCAGCGCGTTAGGCGGGCGCGGGGACATTACTTTGTTTGTGCCGGAGCAGGCGCGCGCCTCCCGGAATGTTCCTCTTGTCCTGCTTTTGCACGGCGCGTTTGGGAGTCATTGGCATTGGGCCATATCCGGCGGAGCGCATCGCACCGCGCAACGGCTCATGGCCCAGGGCCGGATTCCACCTTTTGTCCTGGCCATGCCTTCCGACGGCCTGTGGGGCGATGGAACCGGCTACATGGCTCATCACGGCCATGATTTCGAGAAATGGATCGTGGAAGACGCGACCAATGCGGTTCGCGCCGCCGTGCCCTGTCTTTCCGCCAAGTCGCCGCTTTTTCTTAGCGGCATGAGCATGGGCGGTTTCGGCGCGTTGCGCATCGGCGCGAAGCATCCCGGTTTTTGCCGGGGCATCTCGGTCCATTCCTCCGTCACTCATTTCAAACAACTGCTCGCATTTGTGGACGAGGACGCCGCCAGTTTTGGGCCGCTGCCGGAGGATTGCAGCGTGTTGGAAACGATCTTGCGCCATCGCCAGACGCTGCCCCCGATACGCTTTGATTGCGGATTGTCGGATATTTTGATCAAACAAAACCGCCAATTGCATCGCGAGTTGGAAACCCGCGGCATCGCCCATTATTACGAGGAATTTTCCGGCGGGCACGACTGGCCTTACTGGACGGCCCACGTGGAGGAATCGTTCATGTTCTTTGCGGATATTTTATCACCCAAAAAACACCCATGAAAATCACCGACCTCAAGGCCACCACCGTCACTGTTCCGCTGGACGCGCCCTTGCGCCATGCCAATGGCTGTCATTGGGGCCGGTTCGTGCGCACGATCATCGAAGTCGAAACCGACGAAGGCATCACCGGGTTGGGCGAGATGGGCGGCGGCGGCGAATCGGCGGAGGCGGCTTTTCGCGCGCTCAAGCCGTATCTCACCGGGCAGGATCCGGCGCGCATTGAGGAGATTCGTTTTCGCATCAGCAATCCCACCGCTTCGCTTTACAACAACCGCACCCAGATGATGGCGGCGCTGGAATTCGCCTGCCTCGATATTCTGGGCCAGCGCTGGGGAGTGCCGGTTTATGACATTCTTGGCGGCAAATTGCAGGACCGGGTGCCCTTTGCCTCCTACCTGTTTTTTCGCTATCCCAATCCCAAGACCGGCGCGGGCGAGATTTGCACTCCGGACCAATTGCTCGCCTCCGCCGCCGATCTCAAAAAGAGCTTTGGCTTCACTTCCCATAAATTAAAAGGGGGCGTTTTCCCGCCCGACTACGAACTGGAATGTTACCGCGCCCTGGCCGCCTCGCTGCCGGGGGATCGTCTCCGGTTCGATCCCAACGGCGTTTTTTCGACGGAACAGGCGATTCGCTTCGGCCAGGCGATTGCCGGATTGAACAACGATTACCTGGAGGATCCGGTTTACGGGCTGAACGGGATGCGGCGGGTGCGGCAGAAGGTGAACATGCCGCTGGCCACCAACACGGTGGTGGTGAACTTTGAGCAACTGGCGGCCAACGTGCTGGACCCGGCGGTGGATGTCATTTTGCTTGACACAACTTTCTGGGGCGGCATCCGCCCCTGCATCAAGGCGGCGGGGGTCTGCGAAACCTTCCAATTCGGCGTGGCGGTCCATTCTTCCGGCGAACTCGGCATCCAACTGGCCACCATGCTGCACTTGGGCGCGGTCCTGCCCAACCTCACTTTTGCGGCGGACGCGCATTATCATCATCTGACCGATGACATCATCGAGGGCGGGCTGATGCGTTACGAAAACGGCGCCATCCGGGTTCCGACCGGCCCCGGTCTGGGCGTGCGTTTAAACCGGGACAAGCTGGCGCTTTACGCGGAACTTTATAAACGGCTCGGCGGCTACCCCTACGACCAGGACCCGCTGCGCCCGGGCTGGGCGCCGACCATTCCCAACAACCGCTGGGCGGATCCGTCCGACCGGCGCACCCCGAAAATCCCCTGCTAAACACCCCCATGCTTTCCGCGTCCAACGTCCCCGCTTCCGCCGCCGCGCCCCCGGTCAGGACGGGCAGCGGAAATTACCGCTGGTTTATCTGCGCCCTGCTTTTTTTCGCCACCACCATTAATTATGTTGACCGGCAGGTGCTGTCCCTGTTGAAAGGAACGCTGGACCAGGAGTTTCACTGGACGAACGAGGAATTCGGCATGGTCAACG
>CAZLEE010000213.1:0-7239 GCA_964558455.1 uncultured Verrucomicrobiota bacterium
TAAAAATTTATCCGGTCAGCAATTTGGTCAACAGTCCGAAAATAGATGATCCGCGTTGTATTGAGCCGGTGAAGATCGACCGGGACATGTTTGAAACGCCTTGGTGGGGGGATTAATGGCCCTTCTTTTAACTGTCGGTGCCGTTTCATGCAGGCGCCATCGGTTCTCCAGAAGCAGGGGTCACCCATAGTTTGGTTCGTTTTGGCATGGTTTTTTTAATCATTCATCGCCGCCCGCGCCCAAAATATTTCCCGCCGAGCAGAAACAAGTTCGAACCATACACGGGCTGTTTTCTTTTCATTTATTCTCCACCGCATGGCTGCGCATCCAACTATGCGGACGGGCATTTGCGCTCTTCGAAGCGCCCAAATGCGCCCGCATACCGCATCCGCAACTTCCATGGCATGATCCGCTTATAACTTTTTTAACACTTTTAGTCAACCCCGAAACGAATCAAACTATGGGTTGATTTGTTTTGGTAAGACTCTGCCGAAATTGGAAATGGAATTCAGGATTGGGCGTGGAGGCGGACCACGCTTTTCAACGCCGCTTATTTCCCGAATCCCTCTTCTTTCAACCACCGGCTGCATTCGGTCGTCCACGGATGCCAGCGGGTGGGATCGTAGGTGCGGCTGCCCAGCCCTATGCCGTGCGGTCTGCGTTCGTAAATGTGAATTTCAAAATGCACCCCGGCCTTGCGCAGGGCGGCGGCAAAAGCGAGGCTGTTCTCCACCGGCACCGTTGTGTCCTCATCGGTGGCGAAAATAAAGCAGGGCGGCGTGTCCTTCTTCACCTGGCGTTCGGCGGATAGGTCGTTAATCAATTCCGGCGGGGGATTCGTTCCCAGCAAATTCATTCGCGAACCGGGATGGGTCAGGTCGCCCATCGTGATCACCGCATAACAAAGCACACCCAGATCCGGCCGGCTGCTGACGCGATCCACCGGGTCGGGCGCGGCAGCGTCGCCCGCGTCGAAATGGGTCAGCAAGGTCGCAGCCAGATGCCCGCCCGCCGACGATCCGATGATGCCGATTCGTTTCGGGTCGAGCTTCCAATTGGCGGCGTGGAAACGGACCAGGCGCAACGCCCGGGCCGCGTCTTCCAACATGCGCGGGTGATGATAGCCGGCCGGGCCCAGACGATATTTCAGCACAAACCCGGCGATGCCCTGACTGGCCAGCCAGCGCGCGTAATCCGCCCCTTCGTGAGGAGCCAGCGCGCCGTAGCCGCCTCCCGGACAAATCACCATGGCCGCTCCCGTGGCTTTGGCCGGGTCGGGCAGAAAGGCCTTCAAGTCGGGCACGTCCTGCGGTTTTTTGCCCAACGCGCCCGGAGCGCCATCGGGCCAGAGCGGCAGCGCGGTTGTTGTCGGCAACGTTTCCGCCTGACCAAACCCGGTCATATTGTAAAAGCCAAGGAATCCCAGCAGGAGCAGCGCGGCTGTTTTCATCGGGCCAACTTAACCAAAATTCCCGCCGCACCACAAGCCGCAACCTTCCACTCGACACCGCCTGTCCGCCGCATAATATGATCCCGGTAGTGGGGACATATAGCGAACGTATGAGCAAATTCCCAAACTTCATTTTGGCGGCCGGCGCCTTGGCGGCGCTGACGGGTTGCGATTTTCATTTTGGAGCCTCCGGCGGATGGCTCACCGGGGATTTGTCCGCCGCCACCAACTTCAGCCAGACCGCCTCAATCCCATCAGACCTTTCCAATCTGGAAGTGGACAACGCCAACGGCTCCGTCCGGGTCACCGGCGTGGCCGGCGGCGCGCCCGGCTGGACTTGGAAACTGGCCGTCCGCGCGCGCAGCGACGATGCGGCCCGGCGCATCGCCAGCTCTGTCAACTGCAAAACCGAACTGGCGGACGGACGCCTCAAGCTCGTGGTCACTGTGTCGGCCATTGCCGAACCGCACAGCATCCAATCCGATTTCGAAATCACCGTGCCCAAGTCCGCCTCGATTCTGTCCAAAACCTCTTTCGGCCGCACCGATCTGCTCGGCATCGGCGGCAATGTGGACGCGGCGGATCAGAATGGCGAAATGGATATCCGCAACACCGCCGGCACCGTCCGCGCCCGCACGTCGTTCGCCACTCTGGCTCTTTCCGCAACCGGGGCGGCCACGGTGGAAAACCAGAACGGCGCAATTGATGCGACCCATATCGGCGGCGCGTTGGAGGCGGAGACGAGTTTCGCCCCCATGCTCGCCCAAGACGTCCTCGGCCCGGCTGTGCTGGCCAATCAAAACGGGGAAATCAAGGCAAACGCCATCTACGGGCCTTTGACGGCCAAAACCAGTTTTGCCGCCATCAATGTCTATGACATTGGCGGCCCCGTCCGGTTGCGCGATCAAAACGGCAGCGTGGAAGCGGTGCGGGTCAAGGGCGGCGCGGACATCAAAACATCATTTGACGGCTTAAGCGTGGAGGAAATCGGCGGCGACGCCGTGCTGGCCAACCAGAACGGCGGGATTTTTGCCAATGCCGTGACCGGCGCAGTCAAGGCCGCCACCTCATTTGCCGCCATCGAAATCAAGGGGGCGGGGACGGAATTTGTCTGCCACAACCAAAACGGCGCAATCCGCCTGCGCGCCACCTCCGCCGCCCTGGCCCGGATAGAGGCGGAAACTTCGTTCGACATTTTGGAGGTTCACCTGCCGGCCAAGGCCGGGCCGGCCATCGTGGCCAAAACCACTTTTGGCAAGGTGGAATCGGATTTCCCGCTGCTCCCGCCGCGCGACGGGACGGATGTTTTTGCGGACACCGCCCCGGGTGTTCCTCGCGCCACCCTCCATAATCAAAATGGCAACATCCGTGTTTATCGCGACTAACGGCATCAAAAAAAACTATGGATATTGCAAGGCGGCAGTGATTGAATCAGCATTTACTAATGCGCCATCGCAAGGTTTTATGAAAAAACAAATGCAGTGTTCCGCCAAGGCGGCGGACGGACGGACGGCTCGCTCATGAGAAACATTCCGCCCAACCCTGCCGCCGCCGTGCCAAATCAGGCCCAATCCGTTCAGGAACGGTTCCGAAAAAGTGTGGTTCCCAGTTATTCGCGCTTCAACTTGACGCTGGTTCGCGGCAAGGGATCGCGCGTCTGGGACGCGCAAGGAAAGTCCTACCTCGATTTTGGCGGCGGGATCGCCGTGTGCGGCCTGGGTCACGCCCACCCCGATATCGTCCGCACCCTCACCGAACAAGCCGGCAAGCTCATGCATATTTCCAATCTGTACTACCAGGAACCGCAAGTCGCCCTGGCGGAACAATTGGCCGCGCTTCTCGGTCCCGGCAAGGTTTTCTTCTGCAACAGCGGCGGCGAGGCCAACGAAGGTTTGTTCAAGCTCGCCCGGAAATTCGGCCACGACGAGGGCCGGTTTGAGATTCTCACGGCGGAGAACTCTTTTCATGGACGCACCCTTGCCGGCATTGCCGCCACCGGCCAGCCCAAAGTCAAAAAGGGGTTTGAACCGATGATGCAGGGCTTCCGCCATATTCCGTTCAATGATCTTGCTGCCGCGCGCGCCGCGTTATCGCCCGCCACCGCTGCCATCATGGTCGAAGGCGTGCAAGGCGAGGGCGGAGTGGTTTCCGCCACGCCGGAGTATTTGCTTGGCCTGCGCCGGTTGTGCGACGCAAAGAAAATCCTGCTCCTCATGGACGAGGTGCAATGCGGCCATTTTCGCACCGGGCGCTTCCATAGTTTTCAGCGCATTCTGGAAGGAATTCCCGGCGGCGGCGATTTTCTGCCGGACGGTGTCTCCATGGCCAAATCGCTTGGGGCCGGCTTTCCCATGGGCGCATTTTGGATCAGGCAACCTTATGCGGATATTTTGGGCGCGGGCAGCCACGGCTCGACCTACGGCGGATCGCCCCTGGCCTGCGCTGTGGGATTGACGGTGCTGGAAGTTATGGCGCGCGAACACCTCGCCGACCATGCCCGGCAAACCGGCGAGTTTCTCAAAGCCGGACTGTCCGCCATTGCCGCCAAATACCCGCGCGTCATCAGCGATGTGCGGGGCCTTGGCCTGATGATCGGGGTTGAACTTGCGCCCGACATCCCCGCTTTTGCCAATTCGGACAAGACTCCCGTCGTTCAATTCATCAACCGCTTGCACGAAGCCGGCCTGCTCGCCATTCCTGCCGGCGCACGCATCATCCGTGTGCTGCCGGCGTTGAATTTGCCGCAGGCTGAGGCCGTCGAAGGCTTGAGCATCATCGAATCGGTCGCCGCAAAATTATCGTCATGAAAAACCTATTAAGCATCGAAACACTGGATCGCGCGGATATTGAAAGCATCCTTTCCGGCAGCGCCAAGACGAAAGCGAAGCGCGGTCAGGAAAAAACCCAACCCCTCGCCGGCCAGGTATGGGCGTTGATTTTTTCCAAATCGTCCACCCGCACCAGAGTCTCGTTTGAGGTGGGCATCCGCGAACTGGGCGGCTCCCCCATGTTTCTCAACGCGTCCGATATTCAATTGGGCCGGGGCGAACCGATCAAGGACACCGCCCGCGTTCTGGGTCGCATGATTCACGGCGCGGTCATCCGCACCTTTGCCCAGTCGGATGTCGAGGAGTTCGCCCGCTTCTCCGGTCTGCCCACCATCAACGCCCTGACCGACGACGAGCATCCCTGCCAGATTCTGACCGATATTTTCACCTACCAGGAAAAACGCGGATCGATCCGCGGCAAGAAAGTCGTCTTCGTGGGCGATGGCGCGTGCAACGTGCCTGCCTCCTGGATATTCGCGGCCGCCAAACTGGGTTTCTCCCTCCACATCGCCGCCCCGAAAAAATTCCAGCCCTCCGCCGCCTTGCTCAGCCGGGCCAAAGCCGATGTCGTTTGCACCGAAGACGTGCAAAGCGCGGCCCAAGGCGCGGATTTGCTTTACACCGATGTCTGGGTCTCCATGGGCAAGGAAGCGGAATCAGCCGAGCGCCTGCGCGCGTTCGTCGGCTACCAGCTCAACGGGGAACTTGTCAAACTGGCCAAACCCGACGCGCTGGTCATGCATTGTCTGCCTGCCTATCGCGGCAAGGAAATTGACGAAGAGACCTTTGAGCGCAACGCCGCCACCATTTTTGACCAGGCCGAAAATCGTCTGCATTGCCAGAAGGCCATCCTGCGCTGGATGCTCGAATAGCGGCCGGCTGGGAATCCGGGCCGCCCAATCGCAATCGTTGTGCCGTGGAACATCGTTCGATAATGCTGCCGTGTTTGCTGTTGGGCGCCGGCTTGCTCGCCGGGGCGGCCCTTGCGGCGGACCCGGTCACGCTAACCATCGACGCAACACAAACGGGCTACGCCATCCCGCCCAATTACGTGGGGTTGTCCGTTTCGAGAGCCAGCATCAGCGGAAGCCACGCCTATCGACAGCTTTTCGACCCGAACAAAAACGCTTGTTACCCGCACCTGACCAATCTGTTCGCGCAGATCGGCGTCAAACATATCCGCGTAATCTCCGGGACAGCGTCCGCCGCCGATCCCGATCCGACCGGCACGCAGGACGACCGGTTTTTCGACTTCGCGCGGGCCTCCGGTGTGACCGGCGTCATCTATTCGCTGCATTTGTTCAACGAGGAGGGGGGTGACAACGTTGTGGCCGCCCGCCACATTTGGACCACGCCGGCGGACAGGGCCTTGCTCGAATCGTTCGCATTTGACAACGAACCCGACTGGAAATACCACTTCCGCTCCCCGTATCCGGACCCGGTCATCACAGGTTACGCCGCGCCCGCCGGCCGCGGTTACAAAGACAAATGGGCCGCGCTCCATGCCGATGTTCAGAACCGCCTGGGCAATCCGTTGCCGCCTGCTCCCTTCTCCGGCCCGGACACGGGCAGCGAATACCCCATACAAATGGATTCGGCCCCAAACACCTCCATCAACGGAGTCCCGTTCACTCTCCGATTTGTCCTGGATGAGAGGTCGAAAATTATGATGGCCACCCAGCATTACTATGGCGGGGACTCCAAAACCGCGCCCGTTTGGACGCCGGATTCGGCCTATTATGTCAACGACACGGTTCTCGATCCCAAAGACCCGGACCGGGCCGCCTTCAGTTGCATCAAGCAGGTCAAACCGGGCAACGGCCATCCGTCGTCGGACCCGTCGCGATGGAAGGCGGTTGCCGCCTCGTCCAAACCCGGCCCGCTGCAATTGGCCAGGGTTGCCTTGTCGGCGGCCAGGCTTACGGAGTGGAATTTGCTTTACACCAACGCGCTGGCCGGCGCAAGCGGCTGGCCGTCCGCTCTGCCTTTCCGGCTCACCGAGTCAAGTCCCTTCAACAACGGCGGAGGAAATCACGGAAACCAGGCTTTTGCCACGGCGCTTTGGGGATTGGATTACTTCCACTGGTGGGCCATGCATGGCTGCGCGGGCATTGATCCTTTCACCCGCGTGGCGCAGTACAATTCGCCCATCTTTTGCCAGCAAGACGGCGATTTCGTCGCCGAGCCATACGCCTATGGGATCAAGGCCTTCAGCCTGGGCAGCCGGGGCGCCACCATCAACGCGACCGGTTTTCAAATCTCCAATCCGGCCAGCATCAATGTGACCGTCTACGGGGTGGTTGGCGCGAACGACCTATACGTCACCGTAATCAACAAAACATTCCAACAGGCGGGCGCGCGCGACGCGGCGTTGACCATCAACCGCCCGTCCGGTTTCACGCCGGAAAGCGCGCGGTATATTATTCTGGCCGGTGACCCGGAAGGCGACATCACCGCGACCACCGCCACGCTAGGCGGCGCGACAATCCCCGTCGAAGGCAATTGGACCGGCACCTGGCACCCCCTGCCCCCAACCAACGGCGCATACAAACTAACAGTACACCCCGCCACCGCCGTGATAGTGGACCTCCAATCCCGCCCCTAGCCAAAGTGACCAGCCCCGCCGTCGCTCCTGATTGAAAATCAATCCGGACGCCTTGACGGGTGCCTGTGCTGCGAATATCAACAGTCGGTTCAATTTCGCCGACGTGAATGCAATCAATTACGGTGCGTGTCCGGTTGCGCGGCAATACAATAAAGTTTTCACACCCGCCTTAAAATATTTTTTATGTTCTTTACATGTTTTCGCAATTGGTTCAGGTTCTTTGCGTTCCAGTAAAAAGCAAATGTGCGTGCAATGTTGGGGTTAGTGATAACGGATCATTGGCGTCAACAAAGCCGCTGGCGAGTCCATGAAAAGTCTTGCACAATGGGATCAAGAATTTGCAACCGCACTCCAAG
>CAZLEE010000214.1:0-7064 GCA_964558455.1 uncultured Verrucomicrobiota bacterium
TGCGCCGCAAACAGTAGTCACATTATCTCGCAGTTCACCGCGTCTTGAATTTGGGGAAGGGCGCTCCATAAATTCTCGAACAAAAACTGCGGCAAGTCGTGCTGTTTTTTTTAGGCCACTGCTTGATAGAGATGCTTCTGGAAGCCCGCAAATACCCTGCCGATGTCTTCCGGGTTGCCAAGGTCCGCCACGGCATCGGCGATTGAGTCGTGGTATTTGAGCCGGAGCAACGGTTTCAGCTTGTCTTGGTCAAGCTCCTCCACGCCCACTCTGACGTAATGCGAAAGCACGAAATCGAGAAACGCTTGCTGCTTGGCGTTGAAATTGGAATTGATATACACCCGCGCATGATCAGCCCGCTCCGCCCGCGTCTCTGGCGGCAGGGCGTAGGCCACATGCGCCAGCACGTCAAATAAATCGCTCTTTTCCGCGCCAATGATTTTTTGCATCTCGGCAAGCTGCTCCCGCCCAAAATCTTTTTCCGCCAGGCCCGCCAGCAACTTCGCCCGCGTGTCCGGCGCGCCCCACAATTTGCGCAATTCGGCTTCGCTCTGGAAAAAGTCCGGCAGCTTGCCGAAGAGCAGTTCCATGAACTGCTGGGCGGACATGGGTCTGCCGCCGGGATGGTAAAATGTGGTGGCCATCATGTACTGAATGTTCCGTTCCTTCCCATCGGCCAGCCTGACCTTCACTTTCTTCCGCTTTTTGCAGACACAGGGACGCTGGCCGCATACCGGACACGTCTCTTTGGGGCATTCGCACGGCGACTGGCCGCACACCGGACATGGCTCCGACGGCTTCTCAACACAGACACAGGGGCGCTGGCCGCACTTCGGGCAAGGTTCCGGGTCAAGCGGTTCGCCGTCCCATTCGGGATCGCCGAAATGAAGATGCGCCTTCACGAAATCGTAGATGGTGAAGTAATCCTTGCCGTCGTAAAGCCGCGTGCCGCGTCCGATGATTTGTTTGAATTCTATCATCGAGTTGATCGGACGCATCAGCACAATGTTGCGGATGTTCCGCGCGTCCACGCCGGTGGATAGCTTTTGCGACGTGGTCAGAATCGTCGGGATGGTTTTCTCGTTGTCCTGAAAATCCCGCAGCCATTGTTCCCCAAGTTCGCCGTCATCCGCCGTGACCCGCTGGCAATAGTTCGGGTCTTTGCTTGTTTTGACCTGGTTGATAAGGTCGCGCACCAGCAGCGCGTGCGCCTGATTCGCGCAGAACACCAGCGTCTTTTCGTTCTGGTTGATCTGCGACATGAATATCTCCACGCGCTTTTTTTCGCGTTCGCGAATTTCTATGTTCCGATTGAAGTCCGGCTCGTCGTATATCCTGCCCGCCTCAATTTCGCCTTCCACCACCTGGTCGTCCGGCGTGTAGATGTAGTAATCCAGCGTCGTCTGAATTTGCTTCACCTTGAACGGCGTCAGAAATCCGTCGTTGATGCCTTCTTTGAGCGAATAGACATAAACCGGCTCGCCGAAATAGCGATAGGTGTCCACGTTGTCTTTGCGCTTGGGCGTGGCGGTGAGGCCAAGCTGCGCGGCGGGCGCAAAATAATCCATGATCCCGCGCCAGTTGCTTTCATCGTTCGCGCCGCCGCGATGACACTCGTCAATGACTATGAAATCGAAGAAGTCCGGCGGATACTCGCCGAAATAGGGCGACGGCTGGCCGTCCTTGGGCGGGCCGCTCATGAATGTCTGGAAAATGGTGAAAAACAGGCTGCCGTTCTTCGGCACTTTGCCTTTCTTGCGTATGTCCCCCGGCGCTATCCGCACCATGGCGTCTTCGGGAAAGGCGGAGAACGCGTTGTATGCCTGGTCTGCCAGAATATTCCTGTCCGCCAGAAATAAAATCCTCGGTCGCCGCGCCGGCTCGCCGCTCAAATTCCACCGGGCGTGAAATAGTTTCCACGCAATCTGAAACGCAATGAACGTCTTGCCCGTGCCTGTGGCCAGCGTGAGCAGGATGCGCCGCCGTCCCTCCGCGATGGCCTGCATGACGCGGTCAATGGCTATGTCCTGGTAATAGCGGCCGGGATGCGAACCGCCTTTGTCTTCAAACGGAATGGCGGCAAAACGATCCCGCCACGCATCAGCCTTCGCAAACGTCATCGCCCAAAGTTCGTCCGGCGCGGGATAGGCGGCGATTGCGCCTTCCTTGCCCGTCAGCATATCAATGCCATAAATGCCCTTGCCGTTGGTCGAATAGGCATAACGGACCATCATCTTGCCCGCGTAATTCTTCGCCTGTCCCACCCCTTCCGTGAGTTCTTCATCCCACGCCTTGGCCTCCACCACCGCCAGCTTGTGATTGCGATATTCCAGAACGTAATCAGCCGTGAGCGGCTTGCCGCGCCGCCCGTGGCCTCCGATGCGGCCCGGCGCAATCGAATACTCGCGCCGGATGCGGCTGCCCTCAACCACGCCCCAGCCCGCCGCTTTCAACGCGGGGTCAATGTGTTCGGCTCTGGTTTCGGCCTCGTTCATTAGATCTGTTGGCAAGATTCAACCGGTAACTGCCGCTATTTGAGCTGTTCGGAAATTCTGAATAGTTGCCGGCCTGGAAGATTGTAAAATTGCGTGTTGTAATTTTTCCCGTCGGCGGCAGTTATTCGGAATTCCCGAATAACTGAATCTTCCTGTAATTCCGCGTTGGAAAAAATATTTCCCAGATGCTCATTGACCGTCGGAACGGTTACCTCGAACAGCGCCGCCATCAACTTCTGCGTCAGCCAGACGGTTTCCTCGGCCACGCGGACTTCGATGCCGTCCTCGCCGGCCTGCCGGGTAAAGATCAGGAATTCGGCCGTGCTGTTGCGAATTTGCAGTTTTTTTCCTTCGCTCATGGAGAACTGCTAAAGTCTGCCGCTAAAGGCCTTGTGCAGCAACGATTTTTTTAACCCCTCCAACGCGGCGGGACCAATGTGCCCGCTCTGGTTTCGGCCTCGTTCATGCGGCGGCGTTGAACTTGAGTAAGCGTCCCAAGGCAAGCTCAAGCAAACGATCGTTGAACAGCCGTTCTTTGCGTTGTGCGTGGTCGGCTCCCGCCGGCCAATTGCGAATTCCCTGACGGATACCCGTCAGCGTCGGCTCCGCCTTCTCACGAGAAATCAGCCAGTCCACTGTGGCCAGCGCCTCCATGCCCAGCGGCGATTGGAAACCATCAATCAATTCATCCGTGGCTTCAATTGCGGGCAAATAGATTTTAGCCTCCGTCGTCTTCAAATACAAATCCAGTTTCTCGCGCTTGGAATCCTCAAACCAGATGGGGTCAAATGGATCAGCGTCAGAAATGCGCTTGTCGCAATGCAGATAACTGCCATCCAGCCCGTTCAACAGGTGGTCGAGACGGTTGGCATACGGGCCGTAACGGTTGGCCTCAAAGCGCAAGTCCATCGGGTCTTTCAAGCCCATCCGTACGATGTTGCGTCCCAAAAACCATGCCAATTTTTGCGCCTCCAGAATGGTGCATTCGATGCCCAGCACCCAATAACGGCGGATCATTTCCGCAATCAATGCCCGCGCCGGCGTCAGTTTTTCCATCCCCTGCTTCTTGGCCACGCTCTGATATTTTGCGCTCGGCTCGTAAACGACGACCTCCACATCCCGCAACTCAGCCAGCGCGCGCTCAACGATTGGGCGCACCACCGCCCAATCCAAGCCGCCGTTGCCGCAGCCCAGCGGCGGCAGCGCGATGGACTTGATCTGTTTCTCGCGGATGACGTTTTTCAACGCCACCAGACCAGTGCGCACCCATTCCAGTTTTGTGGGCTGATACCACTGCTCTTTGGTGGGAAAATTGATGATCCAGCGCGGGCCGTCCAGTTCCACGCTGGCCGTGACGAACATCTCGCCCACGCGCACGGCTTCCGCTTTGCAGGCCGCCGCATACGCCTTGTAGTTTTCCGGAAAGCGCTCCTTGAACATCAGGGCGATGCCCTTGCCCATGACGCCGACGGTGTTCACCGTGTTCACCACCGCGTCAACGCGGGCCTCCAGCAAATTCCCTTGGGTGAATCGCATCATAAAATCAAAATACCATGTTGGCGTCGTTCGAATCCTGATTGGCCGCACTGCGGCAATACATGCCATGCCCAAGAATCCACGGCACATTCGCCACATGCACGATGCGGAAAATCAACGCCTTTTCTGGATTCAAGTTCACCGACATGGCTAAAGATTACCTGTGAAGGCTAGATGAAGCAGCGATTTTTTCAACCCCTCCAGCGCGGCGAGCTTCCGCTCGTAGAGGTTCGCGAGGCGTTGGGTTTCTTCGCGCAACGAATCCATCGTTGATACAATGCGTTGTTGTTCGTTGAGACTTGGTAATTCAATTTTCAGTTCCTTAATCATCCCCAGTTTCAAAAACTTTGTCCCAACGCCAACCGATTGAGCTTTGAATTTTTTGAGGCTTTTGAGCATTTGAAAATAAAGAAAGCGGTAAAGCACGCTTTTCTTTTCGTTCACCGTGATGACATAAGTGCGTTGGTAGGCATTGAACTTTCCGTTATAGTGTTTCACATTGAAATCACCGACGGCGTTATTGCCAGCCAAAAGAATTGCTTCGCAATCGAAAGCGTAGTCGTTGATAGCAAAAATTTCCCTAGAGCAAGTAAAGAACGGATATTTTCCGCCTTCAATAGCGGCGTTGGCATCCAACTTTCCAGTTCTGATATTCACCAAATCTCCGAGCATAGCTTTCTCTGCGCGCTCGACATGGAGGTGGCTTTCAAAGAGGGCGCGGGCGTTTTGGAGGTTCTTTTCGGCGTTAGCTTTGGCGGTGGCGATGCCCGCAAACGCTTCGTCCAGCAGCCCGACAATCCGCTGCTGTTCGGGAAGCGGAGGGAGGGGAATCATCTGCGCTCTGACGTCGCCGTCGGTAACAGCCGGATAGCTTGCGCCCTTCTGAAGACTTTCCATTTGCTTGGCGAAATCTTCCGTAAAAAGAAAATAGAAGACGTATCGGTGGTCAATTCCCACATTTGGCCGGAGAACGAAATAGCCAGTGCTGCAAACTTGCTTGTCGAGATTGTCCGGCACAATGGCAATTCGTTGCAAGGTGGGACGAATTGTTGCGAAAAGAACGTCGTTTGCTCTCACGAACTTCCTCGCCCGACTTGGCGCGTCCCTTCCCTTGAGGCGTTGCGTTGCTTCAATCTGAAATGTCGCATTGGAAACGCTCGAAACGTCGATGTAGTCGAACTCCATCTCTGGCGATTGGAGCGGATTGACCGTTTCGGTCTTTTGCAGAAGTTCGCCGAGCCTCTTTGTCTCCCACCCCTTCTTCATACCAGCGCCTTGATCTTCCCCAACACTTTTGCGCTCTCGGCGTCCAGCGCGGCAATCTCCTTCATAATGGCCGCCGGGCTGCGATGCACGACTTCCTCGCCGCCGTCCGGGTTCTTCACGGACAAATCAAACGTCGTCTGGTCAATGGTCTTGGCGTCCACGCTCCAGCTTTTGGGCGAGTCGGCGAAGGTTTTTTGCAGCTTCACGAAGTCGGCCAGATCGTCGTCGTTGAGCGGGTTGGTCTTGCCGAGGTTGCGGCCGGGGTCCAGTTGGTAAAACCAGATTTTGCGCGTGGGCGCGCCCTTCTCGAAAAAGAGCACAACCGTCTTCACGCCCGCGCCCTGAAACGTGCCGCCCGGACAATCGAGCACGGTATGGAGATTGCAGCTTTCCAGCAGCAGCTTGCGCAGGCTTACGGAAGCATTGTCGGTGTTGGAGAGAAACGTGTTCTTGATGACCACGCCGCCGCGCCCGCCGGTTTTCAGGATTTTGATGAAATGCTGGAGAAAGAGAAACGCGGTTTCGCCGGTGCGGATGGGAAAGTTTTACTGCACCTCTGGCCGTTCCTTGCCGCCAAAGGGCGGATTGGCCAGCACCACGTTGTAACGGTCCTTTTCCTGAATATCGGCCAGGTTTTCGGCCAGGGTGTTGGTGTGGACGATGTTTGGCGCCTCGATGCCATGCAGAATCATGTTCATGATGGCGATGACGTAGGCGAGCGACTTCTTTTCCTTGCCGTAAAACGTGCGCGACTGGAGGATTTCGAGGTCTTTGGTGGTAAGGCTGCCTTTGGACGTGAGGTAAACGAACGATTCGCACAAGAAACCCGCCGACCCGCAAGCGCCGTCATAGACTTTTTCCCCAATCTTTGGCCGCACAACCTGAATGATGGCGCGGATGAGCGGGCGCGGGGTGTAATACTCGCCGCCGTTGCGCCCGGCGTTGCCCATGTTCTTGATCTTGGCTTCGTAGAGATGCGACAACTCGTGCTTCTCGGTCTGGGAGCGGAAGCGCAATTCGTCAATCTGCTCGATGATCTCGCGCAAATTGTAACCGCTCTGAATCTTGTTTTTTATCTCGCCGAAAATTTCGCCAATCTTGTATTCGATGGTGTTGGGACCGGTGGCCCGCTGCTTGAAGCCGTAAAGGTAGGGAAAGAGCTTGCCGTTGACAAAATCGCGCAAATCATCGCCGGTCAGCGCGGCGTTGTGGTCAGGCTTGCCATCCTTGTCCTTGGGCGCGGCCCACGTTTCCCAGCGATACGGCTTGTCGAGGATATGGGCATATTTTTTGCCGTCGAGCGCGGCTTCGGTGACCTTGTCCGCCTCCAGCCCGTCCAGATATTTCAGGAAAAGCAGCCAGGAAGATTGTTCGGTGTAATCGAGTTCGGTGGTGCAACCCGCCTCCTTGCGGAGAATATCGTCGATGTTTCTGAAAGCTTGTTCAAACATTGGAAAATCCATTGCTGCGGTTGGGCAGACTCCTGAGGCAAAAAAACGAAACCAGTGCGGTAAACACACAAAACCCCCGCGCCAACGCTCATTGCCATCACAGCGTTATAGCCGGAACCCCGCGCGAAACAAACAGAAATGACGGTTTTCAGATTTGAATTTCTGCTTTCTACTTTCCCAATTTCTGCCCCTGCCCCCGCCTCACCCCCCCCGGCCTTTATTTTCGTACCTCCCTGCGTTTCATGTCTCCACCTTTGCAGTCTTTGCAGTGCTATGTCGGAGATTTACGCATTTTTGGCAAAGTTTTTCCTCCTTT
>CAZLEE010000215.1:0-6992 GCA_964558455.1 uncultured Verrucomicrobiota bacterium
AAGTCCTGATGGAAATTCCCGCGACAGCGCCGCCCGAAAGACACCCGAATTTCAAAAATCCATCACTCAGCCCAGCGGTTGGCGCGAACGCACCTACCCCGGGGAAAAAATTAAAAGTATGGATGACCCTTTCGATTTCCTCCCCTCGTAATCGTAATCTTAACCTTAATCCTCTTCGGGCCGCCCCTACGAACCGCCGCAGAACACAATTCACGGCGACGGACAACGTTTCTCCCTCTCCCTTCGGGACGGGGTGAGGGCAGGCGTCATCGCCATGCCCCCCTTCCACCGAAAATGTCGGAGAACCAAAAAGTTTGAACCTTTCCCGCCGCGCCGGGGATTGATACATAGATGGTCATTACGCAGGCCCCGGCCGAAACAACGGATATCGAGGAAGCCCTCTCGCGCGCGCGGGCCGGGGATGCGGAGGAATTTTGCCGCCTGATCGAGCCGCTCCATAACCGCCTGTTGCGCCAGGCCGCCGCCTTGTCGGGCAACGTCCACGTTGCGGAAGACCTCATTTCCGAAACGCTGGTCGAAGCTTGGAAATGTCTGGCGCGCTACGATGAAAGCTGCCGCTTGTCCACCTGGCTTTACGCCATCCTCCTCCATCGCCACAAAAAATGGCTGCGCCGGGCGCGCTCCCGCCCCGTCGCCCTCGCCTGGCTCCCCCTCTTTGACCGCGACCGCTTTGTCTCCGGCCAGGAAAACCTACCGGCAACCGGCCCCTCTCCGTCCGAAAGCGCCGCCGAGCAGGAAGACTTTTCTGTCCTGCGCGCCCGTCTCGCCGCTTTGCCGGAAAAATACCGCCGCGTCCTCCTGCTCAGATTCTTTGAGGACGCCTCCCTGCCGGACATCGCCCGCGTGCTGGGCTGCCCGGTGGGGACGGTCAAATCCCGCCTCCACCACGCCTTGGAAAAAATGCGCAAAATTAATATGAACCATCACGCCTTTGCCGGAGATAAACGGATATGAAATGGTTTTGCAATCGTTGCCGCCAACGCCGCCAGGATTTATGCCTGCTCGCCGCCGATGCCCTGGATGCGGATAGAAAGCCGGAATTGGAACGGCATCTGGCCTCGTGCCGCGCCTGCCATGATTATTTCGCCGCCGTCTCGCGCGCCGCCTCGCCCCTCGCGCGCTGGCAGAAATCCTCCCCGCCCCTCGAAGCAACACCCCAAGCTAAATCGCGCTGGAATAATGCGGTGCGACAGGCTCAAACCCCCAATCCTGTCTGGCTGGTCGTCTGGCTGGAATTGATCCGGCCCAACCGTCAGGCATGGGCCGGGTTGGCCGCGCTCTGGGTGTTGCTCCTGGCGGTCAACTCCCAATTGTCCGATCCCCGCCACCCCTCGGCCGACCGCCATGCCTTCCCCGCTTCGGATATGTGGCAGGCCTGGCAGGAACAGAATCAAATCTTGGCCGAACTGACCCGGCCCGTCTTTATTTCTCCCGCTCCTCCCGCAATTTCGCCGCGCCCGCGCAGTGAAAGAGAACGCCATTGGGAAATGACCTGATCCTCATTTGATATGAATACTCCAAATCGTTGGCGCACCCCGCGCCGCTGCCTGCTCGGCCTCGGTATATTGTTGACATTAATTTGCCTGTTTTACACCGTGGAACGCTGGCGCGGCAAGCGCGCCTGGGAACAGTGCAAACAATCCATGCTGGCCCAGGGCGCCCCGCGGCATTGGGCCGATTGCATTCCCGCCCCCGTGCCGGACGACCAGAACTTCTTCGGGGTGCCGCAGATGCAACAATGGTTCACCGGCCACGGCTCATCCGATTTGTCAAAGAAATTGTCATTTCCCGACCCCGCCAAAACCAATCGCCTGACCATTGCCGAATTGAAAATTGGTTTGCCGGGGGATTTGCCGCCGGATGGCGCTGTCGTGTTTCAATTGGATGATCCGGCCTTGCGGACAAATGTCTTTGCATTGCTGACCAACATCCTGGGGCCAGTATTCACAGTCCCGCAGGGGTTCGCCTTGATGTTGCGGCGTCCGGAGGATATCCGCGCCGCCCAAATCTTCCTGCAATGCAAAACAGCCCCAACCTTGAAGGAGTTGCAGCAATCCCTGCCCGATCATCTTCTTGAGACGCTCTCTGCCCCTCCTGACCCGCTCGAGTTGGAGACAACTGCCCCCGGCCTTTATCGCGCAACCATCACCGCCCCTGCGACGGCATCGGATTTCCTCGCCTTTTGCCAGTCGCTAGCCCCCGACTTCGACGTCATCCGCAAGGCCATGCAGCGTCCCCGCGCGCGGATACAAGGCGACTACACAGCTCCTTACACGGTTCCCATGCCCAACTTCGTCACAGAACGGACTTTCGCTCAAACACTGGGAGCGCGGGCGCAATGCCATCTTTTATTAGGCCAGCCGGAGGAAGCCTTGCGCGACCTGTCGCTCCTGCACGACGCTTGCCGCCCCATTCTGGAGGAGAACAATCCCATGACTCTGGTATCCGCAATGATCAACGTGGCCGTAAGGGGACTTTACGCGGACCAAATTGCCGACGGCCTGCGTTTGCACGCCTGGAGCGAGCCGCAATTGGCCGCTCTGGAAGATCAGCTCAAACAAATAAATCTTCTGTTGCCGGTGAAACAGGGCTTTAAAGTGGAGAGTTTGTTTCTCTGGTACGAGTTGGAAAACAGAAACCCGGCACAATTGGTCAAAGATGACCGGAAAGTATCAATCCTCGCGGCTCTGATCCCATCCGGTTGGACTTATCAGAACATTGCCAATTTAACGACCTTCGAGTCAAAAATCACTTCCTGTTTGAACGTTCCCGATAAAATCGTTTTCCCGGGCATGGTTCATACCTTTTACCAAGAACAGGCTGCCCTCCTTTCCCATTGGTCGCCCTATTCTTTCATGGGGTTCCAAGAGATTGCTAATTATACCAGAGCCTTTAAAGAAACCGCCCAAAATCAAACGCGGGTCAATCAGGCGCTCATCGCCTGCGCCCTGGAACGTTACCGCCTCGCCCATGGCGAATACCCCGAAATCCTCGCCGCCCTCGCTCCGCAATTCATCGACAAAATCCCCCACGACGTCATCGGCGGCCAGCCCCCGCACTATCGTCGAACCGCCAGCAACGCCTTTCTTCTCTACTCTATCGGCTGGACCGGCAAGGACAACGGCGGCGTCCCCGATAATAAAAACAGCGCAAACGGCGACTGGCTCTGGCCCAACCAAAATTAACCGCCCCTGCGCGTAAAATTACTGCGGGTTGTCTTGCAGCCAGGTGTCGATGGAGGTGGACCATTGGTCCCAATCCGTGCCGTTGTCTTGCTGGGTAAGAAGGCCCAGCAGATCCAAAGCTTGATCCTTGAGCGGATGATCGCCGTTGCGGGCGATGGCCAGCAATATGGGCAGCTTGAGGGTGTTGTTGCGGTTAAGCAAATCGTTCAACAACACATTAGCCACATCTGGTGACGTGGCCGCATTGGTCAGCATCCCGGCCACGCCGTCGTAATGATCGTCCCGCGTCATGTTAGCCAGGTGCTGGGCCAATTCCGGCTGGTGCTCGGCTGGCGCCAGCGGAATTAAAGCCAGTATCTTGTCTGCCTTGCCGTTCTCGTCGTCTTCACCAAGAAGAATGCCATCCAACTGTTGATCCCAATCGGACGCCCCGGTGTCGCGCTGAGTCACCGTTTTGACCCGCGGATGCCGCAACGCCCGTTCCGACCCAACGCCAGGCTGTCCAGGCTGGGCGGCGGCAACAGCCATCGGCTGATTGGTGGCGGAAGCCACAATCATGGGCTTGATGTCCCCCTGCCGGCTGACCAGCCACCCCAGCAAAGTCCCCAGCCCGGCCGCCAACCCCAGCGCAATCAGCCCCCGGAATACCTTTGAAAAACTACTCATATCATCATCTCCTTTACCAACCCCGCCGGGTCGGTTTTGTTGCGGTTTCAGGTCCCGCCCAATTTCGGAAAAAAATCGCGGGCGGCAGCCAGACTGGCCGCGCTCAATTCCTCCAGCGAACAATTTTTGACCCCGGCAGCCACCCGGGAAATTTCGCCGATGTAAGCCGACTCGCACCGTTTGCCTCGAAACGGCACCGGAGCCAGAAACGGGCAATCCGTCTCAAACATAAATCGGCCCATCGGGGCGGCATCCAGGGCGTCCCGCGCATTCTGTCCGTTTTTGAAAGTAATGATGCCGGTGAAGCTGACCATCGATCCCATCTCCAACACCCGCCGCAACCCCTCGGGAGATTCCGAGAAGCAATGGAACACCCCCCGGGTCTTTCCCGCAAACGGCTGCATAAGCGCCAACGTATCGTCCAAGGCCGCGCGCTGATGAACAACGCAGTTCAACCCCAATTCCGCCGCCACTTCCATCTGCTGCCTGAAAATATCCGCCTGCCGGCTTTTATAATGCTCCAACTCGGCCGGCGATTTCGCATCAGCGGACTTCTCATGGTAATCAAGCCCCGTTTCGCCGATGGCCACGACCTTGGGATGGACCGCCAACTCGCGCAAGGCGGCCCGGATATCCAACGGTGCTTCCAACACATGGGTCGGATGCCAGCCGACCACGGCAAAAACATTGGGAAATTGTTCGGCAATGCGGATAGCGAGGGCGCTGTTTTCCAAATCCGTGCCAACCGTGATGATCCTGGCAATCCCGGCCGCCGTCGCCCGCGCGATCACTTCGGGCAGGTCATCGGCAAAATCGGGAAAACCGAGATGCGCATGTGTGTCGTAAAATACAGGCATGGGATAGCCAGCTAATAAAAAAGGATATACCCGATGACAGCCCCGCACGCAAGCCGCGCCGCGCGGCGGCAAGAGCGCAGTTTGGGCGCTTTCAGTTCTTTTGTTGTCACCTCTTAGTCCTTTTCGGGTGCTTAGAAGGTAATATGATGACAACCGAAACGATGTCCCCAGCAGAATTCAACGATGCGGAGTTGGTGGCCGGAAGCCTGGATGGAAACCAGGATGCTTTTCGCCAGATTGTTGAACGGTATCAAACCTTGATCTCCTCGCTGGCCTATTGTGCCACCGGCAACGTGGGCCAGAGCGAAGACCTCGCCCAGCAAACCTTCGTGGCCGCCTGGAAACAACTGGCGGATCTGCGTGACCCTGACAGTTTGCGGCCTTGGTTGTGCAGCATCACCCGCTTTCTCATCAGCAAGGAGTTCCGCCGCCAGGACCATGAGCCGGCTCATGCCGCCAAATCGTTGGAAGCGATGGATGAATGGGTTTCACCGGAACCTCTGCCGCCGGATCAGGCCATCAGCGATGAGGAAAAGGCGATTCTCTGGCGTTCGCTCGAACGAATCCCGGAAATTTATCGCGAGCCGTTGGTCTTGTTCTATCGCGAACACCAATCTATCGGGATCGTGGCGCGCGATTTGGCATTGAGTGAGGATGCGGTCAAGCAACGATTGTCACGGGGACGAAAACTGTTGCAGGAGCAGTTTCTCGCCTTTGTCGCCGGCGCGCTCAAACAAACAACACCGGGCAAGACGTTCACGCTTGGCGTGATGGCAACCCTGCCATTGCTGGCTACGACGGCCAAGGCGGCGGCTGTGACCTCTGCCGCGACGAAAGGCGGTTCGGCAGCCAAGGCCGCCACCGGCGCGGGAATGTTGACCGCATTTTTCTCCGGCGGCATGGTGTTTCTCTTTTCCTTGTTCGGTGTTTTCGGGTTCTTTGGCCGCTGGATTGGTCGCAGGATGGGGCGCGTCTGCCAACAGTCAGTCCAGGGGCGCAAACGCATCATCCAGTTCTGGCGCGCGCTCGCCGTGGGCTTTTTGGTGTTCGTTTTGCCGGCAATGCTCATCAGCAGTTCAATGATTCATGCTCATCATTGGCTTTTCCGCGCGGCAACTTGGTCGATTTCGGCGTTTTACTGGTTGGTGGCGGCCGCCTGGGTCAACTGGGTGTGGCAACGAAAGCGCGACGCCCGGCGGGAGACGAAGGAGTCCGCGGAAACACCCCGGACGATGATCAAGGCATACAATATTTGGGTGACGCTGGGAATGGCCGGGCCGGCATGTATCGTTGGCATGTTCCTGTTTGCCCTTTTCTTTTCGGACTGGACCTTGTCCTCCAAGTATGTTTCCGCAGTCGAGGCTCGGCACGTTATCGCGGAACGGAAGGATGCTCGATTTACGGTTAATCAATTCCGGGACGGATCAAAGTCCCTGGAAATCCGCCTGCCGGAAAATCACAGGATCAACCTTTCCACGCCTTTGGATGCCCCCGTCCTTTCGGCATTGAACGAGAACAAGATCGCCTATCAGACGCTGATTGAAGATGAGGACTTCCACAACGGCGGCGTCCGGGGCTGGCTTGTGCTGTTGTCAACCTTCATTGTGGTGGCTGGAACGGTGCTGCTTCTGCGACGGCCCGGCACGCAACAATTTTACCGGCAGGAACTGAGCACACCCCGGGCGGAACGGAGAGAAGGAAAAATAGTGGCCGTATGCGGCGCGCTGGCCATGCTCGCAGTGTGCCTGCTGATTTTGAGCTTTATGATCGCCCACCATCCCAAGTCCATCTCCGGCACTGCGGCTCAAAATATCATCCTGGAACACAAAAAAGCGCGGTTCGAAGTCTTTCAGTATGACGATGGCTCCAAAGAGTTGTGGATTACCCCGTCCGGCGGCAGGTCTTACCCCGGCTTCATTGCGCCGGCGGATGAATCCATACTGGCATTGTTGGCGGAAAATAAAATCTGCTATAAAATCTCGGTTCAGGGCCATGATTTCGGCCTCCGCACCCCCGGCTCTTGGATTTTGTGGTCGTCCTGTTTCGTCCTGCCAATCGGCGCCATTCTCCTCTTGAGGCGGGCATGGAAAAAGGATTCCCAATTCCCGACTCCAGAAGTTGGAGGTATCGCGTGACTTCTTTCGTCCCTTTGCTTCCCGGCGTCCCGCTTTGGCCAGCCACACAACGGTTGGCCCGGTAATCGGAACGAGGGTGTGAGACATAATTCTTCATTTAGGCCGCGAGGGGCAGCGCGTCGTTGCGT
>CAZLEE010000216.1:0-1939 GCA_964558455.1 uncultured Verrucomicrobiota bacterium
ACGACTTATAAACCGTCACCTCCTCCAGTTGCGAAAGTCGGGCTAGCTTTCTGCCTTCACAATTTCCGTATCAGCCATTTTTGTTTTCGTGTTGCCCATTCCTGGCGGGGTGGTAGGGTCGGGGGCGTGGAATGGCGCGATTTTGCGGGGCGGCTGGGGTGGGGGAAAATTGGCAAAAATGAAGGCTTGCCAAGTGGCGGGGGCGGGTATATTGTCGCCGTTCTTTTGAAGCGCCGTGTGAACGGCGGGCGGTAGTTGAATGTGGTTTGCCGCCGCCACGCGAACTTTTTATACTATGGCAGTTAAAATTCGAATGAAGCGGGTCGGCACGAAAAACGCGCCCTATTTCCGCATCGTGGTGGCCGATTCTCGCAGTCCGCGCGACGGCAAGTTTATAGAGGAAATCGGCACCTATCAACCGCTGAAAAAGGGCGAGAATTATAAGGTCGATTTGGAACGCGCCAAGTACTGGATCAGCAAAGGCGCACAACCGAGCGATACCGTGGCCAGCTTTTTGAAGCGGCTCGCCGTCAAAGCCGCCACGCCGGTTTGATCTGGATTTTATCCCATGGAAGCCTTTTTGGATTACGTGGTTAAGGGATTGGTCAGCCATCCGGAAGCCGTCACGGTTACCCCGGTGGTCAAAGATACCCTGACGATTTACGAGCTGAGGATGCATCCGGACGACGTGGGCAAGGTGATAGGGCGGCAGGGCATGACGATCAATGCCTTGCGCGCGCTGCTCTTGGCGGGCAGCGCCAAGAAGTCACTGCGCTGCTCGTTGGAAATTGTTGAGGATAAGCCTCTAGAGGGCAAGCCTCCCGTGACTTGAAAATTGATGTGCTCACCTTGTTCCCGGAAATGTTCACGGGACCGGTTGATGTGAGCATTATCCAGCGGGCGCGCCAGAACGGCCTTTTGGATTTGCGGGTGCATAACCTGCGCGATTATACTCACGACAATTATAAGACGGTGGACGACCGTCCCTTCGGCGGCGGGCCGGGGATGGTGCTGAAGCCGGAACCGATATTTGAGGCGGTGGAAGCGTTGGCCGGGGAAAAAACGCGGGTCATTATGATGGCGGCGGCGGGGCGGCCCTTTAATCAGGGCGTGGCCCGGGAATTGTCCCAACAGGAAGATTTGCTTTTTATTTGCGGCGCGTACGAAGGGGTGGATGAACGGGTGCGCGAGGGATTGGCGGACGATGAACTGTCGATTGGCGATTATGTTTTGACCAACGGCACTTTGGCGGTGATGGTGGTGATTGACGCGGTGACGCGGTTATTGCCGGGGGCGCTGGGGGATGACCAAAGTCCGGTAGATGAGTCGTTCAGCCAGGGGTTGCTGGAATACCCGCACTACACGCGGCCGGCGGAATTCCGGGATATGAAGGTGCCGGCGGTGTTACTCTCCGGCCATCATGCGGAGATTGAAAAATGGCGGCGGGAACAGTCCCGGTTGCGCACTCAGGCGAGGCGGCCGGATTTGTTGAACAAAAAGCCGGGCGACGGCAGTGAAGGAAAAATTTTATGAACCAGGCATTATTAGACAAAATTGAATCAGAACAGTATCGGAAACAGACCGGCAAATTCGAGGTCGGCGATTCCGTGCGTGTCCACACCAAGGTCATCGAAGGTGACAAGGAACGCATCCAGATTTTCTCCGGCGTGGTTATTGGCTGCCGCGGGCATGGGTTGAATTCCTCTTTTACCGTCCGCCGCATCAGTTACGGCGAAGGGGTGGAACGCATTTTCCCCATACACTCGCCTCGCATTGACAAGGTCGAGGTGGAGCGCAAAGGGTCTGTGCGCCACGCGAAATTGCTCTACTTGCGCGACCGCATTGGCAAGAGCGCCACTTTGGTGAAGGAGAAGGAAGGACGTGTCGCTGGAAAGAAAGCGACCGTTTCCGCCGCTGCTCCGGCTCCGGCCGCCGCCGC
>CAZLEE010000216.1:2039-6932 GCA_964558455.1 uncultured Verrucomicrobiota bacterium
CCGCCGCCGCTCCTGTTGCCGCGCCCGCTGCCGCTGCTGCTCCCGCGCCTGCCGCGTCTGCGCCTGCGGACAAGAAATAGTCTTCGGGCGGACATGGGCGCATGGGGCGGTTTAAGACGATGAACGTCCAAATGACAACATCAGTCCCGTCAGTCCCATTGGTACTGTCAGTTCTTCTGCGATGCCTGCGTTCGCGCCGGCATCCGGCCTTTGTTTTCCTGCTGGCTTTCGTCTTGGCGGCGCCGGCTTTTGCCGCGCCCAAAACTCAAATCCGCCTCCTCCTCTCCGCGGAAACGGCGCGGCCCGGCGATGTCATCTGGGCCGGCCTGCAAATGAAAACGCCCGCCGGATGGCATACCTACTGGCAGAATGGCGGCGACGCCGGCCAGCCCACCGAGATCAAGTGGACCCTCCCTCCGGATATTACTGCCGACGGCATCCGCTGGCCTCTCCCCCATAAGGAAATTGATGCCGCCGGCGACACTTCGTTGGTCACTTACGTTTACACCAACGAAGTGATTTTGCTCGCGCCGCTTACTCTCGGCCAATCGTTGAAACCGGGGCCGTTGACCATTTCCGCGTCGGCCAAGTGGATGGAGTGTTCCGACATTTGCGTGCTGGGCGACGGCGTTACCGGCGCGACCCTCGTCATTGGCGCGGAACTGAAATCCTCGCCGGACGCGGCGGCCCTGGAAAATTGGCGCAAAAGACTGCCGCAACCGGACAATGCCGCCAGCGCCTCCGCTTCCTGGGAAACGCCCGATCCCAAGGCCCATTCGCGCGGTCTGATGATTGAATGGAAAACCCAGGCGGTTGCGGCGGATTTTTTCCCATACGCCAGCACAAATTTCGACCTGGACGGAACGACCGAAACGATGCCATCCGCGCCGGGAACGATCCGCCTGCGCAAGATGGTCAAAACGAATGACGCGGGATGGCCCCGGCAAATCGACGGGGTTCTGGCCGGAGTCGCCGGCCCGGGCGGGCCTATGGGTTTGGAGGAACATTTCACCATCCAAGCCGCTTCCGCCGCCGTTCCTGGCGGCGCGCCGATTCCGGCGGCATCCCTGCTCCCGATGCTGTTTCTCGCCTTCCTGGGCGGCCTGATTTTAAACATCATGCCGTGCGTCTTGCCGGTGATCGCGCTCAAGGTTTTGGGATTTGTCAATCAAACCAAAGAAGAACCCCGCCGCATCCGCCAGTTGGGCGCGGTTTATGGATTGGGGGTTTTGACCTCGTTTCTGGTCCTGGCGGGCCTCGCCATCGGAGCGCAACGCGCGGGCGGTCTGGCCAATTGGGGCGACGCCTTCCGCCATCCCCAGTTTCAAATCGCCCTGACCATTCTGATGACGCTGATCGCGCTCAACCTGTTTGGCGTTTTCGAGGTTACGCTGGGCGGAAAAGCGATGGGAGCGGCGGGCGAATTATCGGCCCGGCGCGGTTTTTCCGGCGCATTTTTCAACGGCATCCTGGCCACGGTTCTGGCCACGCCTTGCACCGCCCCCTTTCTTGGCGCGGCGCTGGCCTTTGCCTTCACCCAGACGCCGGGCGTCACCATACTCGTTTTCCTCGCCGCCGGATTCGGACTGGCCTTTCCGTTTGTGGCGATTTGTTGGAACCCGCGACTGCTCAAACTGCTGCCCAAACCGGGGGCGTGGATGGAACAGTTAAAAAAGGCGATGGGCTTTCCCATGCTGGCTGCCGCCGTGTGGTTGTTGTGGGTTTCCTCCAACAAGGAAGACGATTCGCTCTGGCTCGGACTTTTCCTGGTGGTGATCGCTTTCGCGGCCTGGGTCTGGGGCGAGTTTGTCCAGCGCGGCGCACGGCGCAAGGGCGTGGCCCTGGCCGTTTGCCTCCTCCTCATTGGCGCGGACTACGTGGTTATTCTGGAAAAACAACTGCGATGGCGTGCGTCTCCCCAAGATAAGGCAGCCGGCATCGACTGGCAGGTTTGGAGACCGGAAGCCGTGGACGCAGCCCGCCGCGCCGGCCACCCCGTTTTGGTGGATTTCACGGCCAAAAGTTGCCTTACTTGCAAATTGAATCAGGCCAGCAGCCTGGAGATAGACCGCACCCGCGCCAAACTGAAAGAGATCGGCGCGGTCGCCTTCAAGGCCGACTACACCTTGGAAGACCCCGTGATCGGGCGGGAGTTGCGCCGGTTCAACACGCCGGGTGTGCCGCTCGTGCTGGTCTATTCCAAAAATCCCGGCCAGCAACCGCAGGTTCTGCCCGTCTTCCTCACCCCCGACCTGGTCAACGACGCTTTGGACAAGGCGAAATAAGTTTGGCTTTGAACTTTGCCGGGCGGGCCTTAGACTTTGCCCAACATGTCTGAATCGAATACACCACCACTCGTTGGCATCATCATGGGCAGCCAATCTGATTGGGAGACAATGCAACACGCCGCCCGGCAACTGACCGATCTGCAAGTGCCGCACGAGGTGCAGGTCATCTCCGCCCATCGCACCCCCGACCTTTTGTTTGACTACGCTTCGGGCGCGGCCGGACGCGGTTTGGAAGTCATCATCGCCGCGGCCGGCGGGGCGGCGCATCTGGCCGGAGTGACCGCAGCCAAAACCTGCCTGCCCGTGCTGGGCGTGCCGATGGAATCAAAATCGTTGCAAGGCATGGATTCGTTGCTGTCCATGGTGCAGATGCCGGGAGGAGTGCCGGTGGGAACCGTGGCTATCGGCAAGCCGGGCGCGATCAATGCGGCCCTTCTCGCCACCGCCATTCTGGGCAACAAATATCCGCAATACCGCAAAGCCTACGAAAATTTCCGCGCCAAACAAACCGAGCGCGGCCTGGCCAACCGCCAAATCAAGGACCCAGTCAAATAAAAGTCCGGCAGGCGGGGCTGAAGGTATGAAATGGATCCAACGCGGCATGAATCGTCTCCCGCTCTTTTTTGGCGCGGCCTTTCTGGCCTGCCTTGTCCTTCCCAAAGCCGCCGCCGGCGCGCCGCCGGAAAGACCGTTTGTGTTAGGCCGCGGCAAGGCCTGTCTTACCCTTGATACCAACGGCGCTCTGCTGCGCTGGGAAGGACGGATAGCAGAAAAAAACAAATGCGCCGTCATCCGCCGCCGGTGAGATTCGGTATGAAGGAAAGGTTCTGAAATTGGCCGGGCCGTCCGCCGTTTTGCGCCAGTCAGACAGTCTCTCTTTTACCTATCAATGGCCCGAAGCGCCGGAAATTCAGGTTGTCCTGAGGCACCGTCTGACCCATCAAGACCGGGTTTGGACCTGGACGCGCGAAGTGCAAGTGAAAGGCCAGGCCAAATTGACATCAGATTTGACGGTCTTCGTCGAATCAGGCCTGCCGGAATTGCCTTCAGACACATGGTTGCCGCTGGTCAACGGGGTGGGCGCGTCGCTGGGATCCAACTCTGCGGCGATTTATCGCCTGGCCGGCACACTGCCTGAGTCGGGCGCGCCGCTGGCGTTGCCGATGATCAGCGTGCCGCAGCATCAACCCTCCTCACCCAACCGCCCAAGCCGTCTCATGATTGCGGCTGACCCCTATTATTCCGTGGCCTTTACGCCCACCGCCCTCGGATGGACTTATTCGGCGCAAGGCGGACTCGAAAACGGCTGCGAGCAGAGAACCATTCTCGTCAGCAGCCATGATGGCGCGCCTGAACAGTCGCTTGATTGCTTTTTCCGCACGGTCCTGGCCGATGTGCGGCCTGGTCCGAAATGGCTCCACGACATTGCAATGACCGACTATGACTATATGAGCGATGGGGAGCAGGGCTGGTATCGCGACATTGACGCGCTGGCGGCGGCGATACCGAAGGCGAAACGGCACGAGGTCCTTTTCTGCCTGCATGGCTGGTATGACTTTCTGGGACGATATTGTTTTGACGACAAAACGGGCAAATTCGACCAGGAATGGACGGTTTTTTCCAACTACGATACGGCCAAAACAAAACGGGAATTTGGAGAGATCGGAGGCGAACGGGTGTCAGTGGGATTTGGCAACTGCAAGCCGCTGAAAATGTCCCTGAAAGAAGTGCATGCGCGGTTGAAATACGCCCGCTCGCGCGGTTTCCGCGCGGGAATTTACTATGCCGACGGAATGGATGCGGGCGACGGTCTGGCTGATTTTGATCCGGGTTGCGTCCTGCATTACGGTGGCTGGCAGGGGTTTGACACCAAGGGCCGGAGCTACGTGCAAAACCCGCTCCATCCCAAGGTGCGCGCCTTCTACCTGGATTACGCCAGGGCGATGCTTGCCGAATTTGGCCCGGACATCGACATGTTGAACTGGGATGAAACGTTTCACATTCCAGCCGGGCAGTTGGGGAATGGGGCGGCGCCCGGTTATGCCGACCGCGCCGCAATGCGTTTGACTCATGACATCACAAAGCTGGTTGACGACTACGACCGGACCCATCGGCGGCAAATTGCCTTTCTTACCTCCGACTGCCTTGGGGCGGTTTACGGTCCGACCAATAAAGCTCCCTACGCCTTGATGGCGCACGGCACTTATCAGGACAGTTGGTGTCAGCCGGGCGCATGGTCTTACGGCATCTTCCCGAACTACCGCAATGTGCTTTGGTCCCTTTGCTGGTGGCCGATGACCAAATGGCCCTGGATTGATTTTGGTGTCCGGCAATATCAGGAGCCGGTCGCTCTCTCGAACGGCTGGGGCGACGACAAGGGATTTTTCGAGATGACAGACGCCGAACGCGCCCGCGCCCTGGCCCTCTTTGACTGGCGCAAGGACAAACCGACCAGGCTGAAAAGGTTTGAGCAGTTGCCGCCCCCCCCCGTCAAAAAAAGCGGATTAACAATTTATGTGACACAAAGCGGTCCCGCGCAACCGCGCGTTTCCCCGGGGTGTGAGACGGATTTCTTAAATATTCAATTCCCGGCCCTTTTTTGTTG
>CAZLEE010000217.1:0-6908 GCA_964558455.1 uncultured Verrucomicrobiota bacterium
GGCTCTTGGACATCTTGCGCCCCTGCTTGTCGCGGATGATGCCGGTGAAATAAACATTTTTGAATGGCATTTCCCCCATGAATTCGGCCCCGGCCATGATCATGCGCGCCACCCAGAAGAAAATAATGTCCGGCCCGGTGACCAGATCGGTGGTCGGATAAAATTTCTTCAAGGTGTCGGTCTGCCTAGGCCAGCCCATGGTGGCAAACGGCCAAAGCCACGAACTGAACCATGTGTCAAGCACATCCGGGTCCTGCACCCACCCTTCCCCGGGCGATTCGATCTGGCAGCGCACAAAATGCGGGTCGGTCGAGCCGGACGGGATGGGGCCGGATGACGGATTGTACCAGACCGGGATGCGATGCCCCCACCAAAGTTGCCGGCTGATGCACCAGTCCTGTATCCCGCCCATCCAGTGGTCGTAAACCTTGGCCCAGCGTTCGGGATGAAATTTCATTTCCCCATTCGCCACCACCGCGCGCGATTTTTCCACGGACGGATAGCGCAAAAACCATTGTTCGCTCAAGCGCGGCTCAATCGGCACGTCGGCGCGCTCGCTGTAACCCACGTTATTCGTGTAAGGTTCTTCTTTGACCATGGCACCCATTTCCGCCAGTTTTTCCAGCGCGACTTTGCGCGCCTTGGAGCGGTCCATGCCGTTCAAGTCCGCCCCGGAGGCCGCGTTCATGCGGCCGTCCGCCGCGATCACTTCGATCTGCGGCAGTTTGTGGCGCAACCCGATTTCAAAGTCCACCTTGTCGTGCGCCGGCGTCACTTTCAAAACGCCGGTGCCGAATGTGAAATCCACCTGATCGTCGCCGATGATCGGGATGAGCTTTTGCCCGCGCGGCAATTCCGCCGGCAACGGGCGCAGCACATGCCGTCCGATGTATTTGGCGTAGCGCGGGTCCTTGGGATTGACGGCCACCGCCGTGTCGCCAGGTATCGTTTCTGGGCGCGTGGTGGCGATGGTCAAAAACGTCCCCGGTTCTTCCGCTATTTCCACTTTGAAATAATAGAGAAAGCCCTTCTGCTCCTTCATCACCACTTCTTCATCAGACAGCGCCGTGAGCGAGACGGGGCACCAATTGACCATGCGCTTGCCGCGATAAATCCGGCCTTTTTTGTAAAGCTCGACGAAAACCTTTTGCACGCAGCGCGAATACTCCGGGTCCATCGTAAACCGTTCCCGCGTCCAATCGCACGAGGCCCCCAGCTTTTTCAGTTGCCCGATGATGATTCCGCCGTGCTTCTCCTTCCATTTCCACACGTGCTCGAGAAACTTCTCCCGCCCCAGATCGTCGCGGTGCCTGATCAGCCCCGATTTTTTCAAGGAGCGTTCCACCACCGTTTGCGTCGCGATGCCGGCGTGGTCCGTGCCGGGCAGCCAGAGCACTTCCTTGCCATCCATCCGCGCCTTCCGGGCCAGAATATCCTGAATCGTGTTATTCAGCACATGGCCAAGCGTCAGCACGCCGGTCACGTTGGGAGGCGGAATAACAATGGAGTAAGCCGGCTTGGCTGAATGGGGATCAGCGGTGAAACAATTCTCTTTCAGCCAGAATTGATACCACTTGTCCTCGACCGACGCCGGTTCGTAAGCTTTGGGGATCTCGTTCATCTTTTCATTAACCGATATTCCATCGACTCCACCAGCGCTTGCAAACTCGCCTCGATAATATTGCCGCTCACGCCCACCGTGCCCCACTCGTTTTTGCCGTCGCTTGATTGGATCAATACCCGTGTTTTGGCCGCCGTGCCCGTGCCTGAGTCAAGAATACGCACCTTGTAATCCGTTAATTTTATTCTTGCGACCTCCGGATAAAACCGGGACAACGCCACACGCAAGGCGGAGTCCAGGGCGTTGATCGGCCCGTCGCCTTCCGCCACCGTGTAAGCCTCTTTCCGGCCCACTTGCACCTTGACTGTAGCATCACAAATCGTCTTATCGTGCTCGCACCGGGTGGACACCCGATACGAGATCACCTTGAACAGCGGCTCTTGCGTCCGCAGCAGCTTGCGGATCAAAACAGCCAGCGATCCGGCCGCCGCCTCAAATTCATAGCCTTTGTGTTCCAGTTCCTTGATCCGCGCCAGTATGGTTCTGAGTTCGGGCGCGTCCGGGTCCACTTTAATGCCCAATTCCTGCGCCTTCATCACGATGTTGGACCGGCCCGCCAGGTCGCTGATCAGGATGGTGCGCGCGTTCCCGACCGTTGCCGGATCAATGTGCTCGTAGCTGGAAACTAATTTTTGGACGGCATTGACGTGGGTGCCGCCCTTATGCGAAAAAGCAGCCGAACCCACCCAGGGCTGACGCGGGCTGTGAGGCAAATTCGCGATTTCGTCCACGAACTGCGAGAGGTTCTTCAGCGACGGCAGCGAAGCCGCCGGCACCGAAGTTTTGCGCATTTTCAACGCCACATTCGGGATGACGCTGGTCAGATTGCAATTGCCCGTGCGTTCGCCGTAACCGTTGATGGTTCCCTGCACATGCGTGGCGCCTGCGCCCAACGCCGCCAAGGCATTGGCCACCCCCAAACCAATATCGTCGTGCGAATGAATGCCCACCCGGCATTTCAGCCCGGCCCGCGCCGCCGCCGTGATGGTCGCAATCTCCCCCGGCAACGACCCACCGTTCGTGTCGCATAAAACCACAATGTCCGCCCCCGCCGCTTCCGCCGCCTTCCACGTGGCCAGGGCGTAATCGCCCGTGTCCTTGAAACCGTCGAAGGCATGTTCGGCGTCGTAAACCACAAATTTTTGGTGCGCCTTGAGATACCGGACGGTATCGGCGATCATTGCGATGTTTTCATCCGGCGTCGTCCGTAAAACCTGTTTGACATGCAACAACCAGGTTTTGCCGTAAATTGTCACCACCGGCGTTTCCGCCTCCAGCAGCAAACGCACTTGCTCATCGTCCGCCACGGCAATTGACTTGCGGCGGGTTGAGCCGAAGGCCGCCAATCTGGCGCACCGGAACTTCTTCCGTTTCGCCTGGGCAAAAAACTCAATATCTTTCGGGTTGGAACCGGGCCAGCCACCCTCCACATAATGAATGCCAAAAGCATCCAATTTCTCGGCAATCCGCAACTTGTCCAGCACCGAAAAATTTATGCCTTCACCCTGACTGCCATCGCGCAGGGTCGTATCGTATATTTCGATTTCAGGTTTCATAATCCGCCCCCGCCCGGGCACAGCCAAGCCGGGGGCGGACAGAAATGGTTACGACAGCCGCCCCTGATTTGCAAACATTAGCGGACGTCCGAACCCGGCTGGCGATAAACTGACACTCCTGAATCCGACGCAAAGAACGCCGGATTCAGGCCTTCCACACTGTGTTCGTCAGGATTTCCTACTTCTTGTCACCTTTTTCGCCCCTCTTGGGAGCCGCTTTGCCGTGACCGGCATCACGCCCATGGCTGTCATGGCCACCGATGCGATGTGCGCCTTCGTTGCGAGTGGCATGAGAGCGCCAGTCTGGGTGCATCCTTTCAAATCCATGAAATCTTCCCAAAACCACAGCGTCGCACACCACCCAGGCGCCGCCGTTCAAGCAAACATATCCGCCGTTATACTCGCCCACAAACTCCACTCCATCCCAGACGTAGGACACTGGGGCAACCTCGACCACGGGCGCGGCCACGACAACTGACGGGGCCACGACGACCGGTTCGGGGGCCACTACACCAATGGTTGCCGGCGTCATGGACACTTGGCAGCCGGTGACCAGGGCGACAACTACTCCGCATAAACACACTGTCGGATTCAACGTAATCTTCATTCTAACTTATCTTTCTATTTGTATTTGAAGTCTTTAGGGGACTTCCTGTTTACTGCTCTTCTCGATATGTAAACGCCCTCACGAGGAACGAGACACACCAGGAGTCTTGGACCAGCAGGGTTAAACCATCGGGCCTCAGCGCATTCGGTTGCCTGCGGCCAAGGAACTTGCTTCCATCTGCGTGATTTAACGCATTTGCACCTGATACATCAAGCGAGAAAGTGGAAATAATAACGGTAATTAAACGAACATTCCCGGTCAAAGAAAGGTAAAATTCTCCCATCCTCCTCCCCCGAAGGCCGGCGCGCGGCGAAAATTTTTCCCGTGAAATTTTATGGGGTTGATTTTTTCGGCCCATCCGCTTTAGGCTCATTCCCGCAGCAATGAACAAATTTTAAATCTATGTCACAAGCCTGTTTTCATCCCAGCATTGAAGGCGCCCAGCATGGCGCAAAATCCCTGGCCCAGTTTCTGGAATACGCCCGAGTTTCAGGCGCAACCGGCGCCCAACCCTCCAACTACATGTTGGAAGAGGGGGGAAAACTCAAAAGCGCGGCGGAGATCAAAAACGCCTTCGCCAAAGCGAACCTGACCCTGGACGGAATTTCCGCCCATTGCCCGTTCTGGGTGAACACCACCGCCTGGACGGAAAGCCCCACCGTCCGGCCGTTTCTTCCTCCCGATGTCGCCAAAAAATCCCCGGCCGAAATTGAAAAATGGAGCGAGACCTACATCCTCAAACTGCTGGATTTGTCAGCCGCGTTGAACGTCAAAATCATCCCCATGTTCTGGGGCGTGGCTTATGGGTGGGAAATCGCCACCGGTTATCCGTGGGGATTCTGGAAGGGCGGAGACTACGACCTGATCAAGAGCGGCCAGGAGCGGTTCATCAAACTGACGGCCAAAATCCGGGCGCACGCCAACAAACTGGGCATTTATCTGGCCCACGAAATTCACCCGGGAACCGCCGCCATCTGCGCCGACGATTTCAACTTCCTGGTCGAGACCTGCGACGGCGACAAATGCCTGACGGTCAACGCCGATCCGTCGCACTGCTGGGAAGGGGAGAGTTGGGAAACGCGGTTCATGAAGGTGGCCCCGCGCATTTACGCGTGCCATATCAAGAATCATGTTGTGCGCAAGAACGTCTCGCTGCGCATGATGGAAAATAGCTGGCAGAAACGGGGCATGCAGTTTTGCGATATTGCCTCCGGCGATTTGAACATGACCCGCTACGCGGAGTTGATGATCCACGCCGGCTATCCGCAACGCTATTGCGCCGCCATGAAAACCAAGACCGCCCCGCTGGTGGTGGAAGCGGAAAGCGCCTACCGCGACCTGGATATGACCAGCGCCAGCGGCATCGCCTTCGTGCGCGACAACCTCTGCTTCAAAGTCGCCTCCGGTTCCTTCGAAGAAGGCATGGGCGCCTAGTCCCTTCCCGTCATTTTGACCCCGCCGGCGGCGGCGGGGTCAACCGCTCGATCTCCGCCGCGTAGTGTTTGGCCTTGGACTTCTGGTGCAGCCGTTTTGCCATCGGCTCCATTTTTTGATACAGAGCCAGCGCGTCCGGGTAGGATGGGTTGCGGCTTAGAAAATCGTCGTAGAGGGCCAGAGCCTCGTTTCCCCTTCCAGAATCATCCAGCGCATTCGCCAGAGTAAATGTCAATCGAATGGTCTGCAACGGGGTGGAATCCAGTTTCAAGGCGCGCCGCCACGATTCAATCGCCAGGTTGGTGTGTCCCCCTCTCTGATACAACTCCCCGAGCTTTTCAGTCAAAACGGCGCTTCGCCCCTCCGGGTCCGAGTCATGCACGTACTCGGTCAGTTTGCCCAGGTTCACACCATGGACCAGGCTCAGGTTGATCACGCGCAAACACGACCATTCCACCATCGGACTGTGCCGGGCGAGCAGACTTTCATGCAACTGGCGCGGATCCCGTCCAAAGGGACGGTAAAGAGGATCGCCGATAACCGTCGTTTGCCAGGACAACGCCCCTTGGGACGCGTAAGCCGCCGCGCCGAAACCGAATCCGGAAAGCCAGCGGGTGAAAAAGATGGCCAGGTTGGGCGTGCCGTCCAAATAAGGCTCTTCCACACATCCCATGGTCGCCGTCGCCCCCTTGGCCAGCAAGGGGCCGCACCAGTGGTTGGTGGTAGAACGCAACGTCCACGCGCTAAAGGAATGAAGATGATAAGCGAAGGCGCCGGGCATGAACTCCACGTCAGGTTGTTTGAAAGGGCCGGAAACGTCCGTATCATACCAGCCGGCATAGAGGGCGATCTGGCTCATTGGAAATCCGGCGGAAAATGTCCCCGGCTGCTCATCCACCACCGTGTCAAAACCATACTGATGCGCCGCTTGGGCGGCGGCCAGTATCCAGTCATCCCCCTTTTTCGCCGCATCGCCACCGGGCAGACCGCGCTCATCAAAGTAAGCCCGTCCCCATAGGCCGTCGGTTTCGGCTTGGACGGCCTTGTCCACCAAATGGCGGGCGATGGTGGCGTCGGGGCCATCCAGTCGGGCCACGATCAGCAACCCGTTGGCTGGATTGAACACCAGCGGGTTGGTCGCGCCATAAAATGGATTGGGGGTAAAACCGGAGAGCATCCGATGCGGATTGGGCCAGGGCAAAAGGCATAATTCCGAATCGACGGCCGCATCATTGCGCCCGCACAGCTCCTTCGGTAATTTTTCCTGGCCCGGCTCATTCAAGCTGCCGTCGGCCACAATTTTCAAGGGAACGCCGTAGCACAAGACCAGAAACCGGATTTTCGCCTCCTTTACTTTGCGCGCGTCCAGATTCGTTCTGGTCGTGTCCGGTTCGAGCACCAGAAGCCTCCGGTCAGCCAGTTCCCGGCGAAGCGGTGTCTCTAGTTGGTCCTGATATTCGGTCCGGGTCATGGTCTCGGTCGCGGGCAGACCCAGCCCGATCACTTGATTTTCCGGGACATGGCGGACCTCGGCATAATGGTCCGCCACTCCCTTGGATTCCGGCACGCGCGTGTTGTAAACCACCGCCACTTCCCCGCCGAGGTCCAGCGCCGGAAGGTTTCCGGCGGACAGCAGGAGTGTCAAACAAATAATTACGGAAGCAAAGCGCATCATATCAGGAAACGGCAA
>CAZLEE010000218.1:0-6857 GCA_964558455.1 uncultured Verrucomicrobiota bacterium
GAGCGGTTCACGCTATTTCAAGCCTCCGGCTCTGCCGGAGGTTACTGACTTAGCGGCTAATGCGTCCCGGCAGAGACTCTGTCGAACCCCAATTTTTTATGCGATGGTATTGCGGATTTGCTCCAGTTGCTGGTCGAGGCGCTTGGGGGAGATGGGCGCGGCGGTGCCGAGTTCCTGGGCGAAGAGGGAGACTTTGTATTCTTCCACCATCCAACGGTAGGCGTCGATTTGATGTTGCACTTCGGGCGAGGCGGCGGGGGCGGACTGGAGCTTTTTCAGGGCGTTGGCGTAGGGCGCGAGATGGCGGAGGCGTTCCTGGTTTTTGGCCGGGTTGAGGGCGGCGCGTTCGATGCGGAGGAGCAGGGCCTTGAGGTAGCGCGGCAGATGGGGCAGGCGGTCGTAGTCGATCTGGTCCAGAAATCGCGCGGGGGTCAGGTGGGCGAGTTCGCCGGCAAGCGGATGGCTGGGGCGGGCCACGCCGGATGCGCCGAGCTGGCTGAAGGAGGAGAGCGCGCGGGGTTTGGGTGCGGCGGCTTGGGCCGCGCCGATGCGTTGCTGCACCTGCTGGCGCGCTTGCAGGATCAGTCCGAGCCGGTCCATGAAGTGTTGCGCCAGTCCGGGCAGGCGTTGCCGCGCTTCCGTCACGGCCAGATCGAAGGCGGCGCGGGTCAGGGCGGGCAGCGGCGAGGCGGGGAGGACGTGGCGCTTGAGGTGTTCGAGGGCGGTTTCACGCAGTTCCGCGCTGTCGCCAATCGGCGCGTAGAGGGCGTCGAAACGGCTGAGGGCGCGCAGGTCTTTTTCCAGCCAGGCGAAATCTTTTTGCAGGGCGATGCCAACCAGCCGGCGCACACCGTTGAGCGAGGCGGCGGGGGCCAGGTCGCGGTTGTCGTAGAGGCGGAGGTTGACGCCGCCTTCGGCAAATTCGAGGGCGGGCCAGGCGTGGATGGGAAGGCCGGGGCCGGCGCTGATGGTGATTTGTTCCGGCAGATCGCCGAAGGTCCAATCGGTCAGGCCGAACCGTTCCCATTGTTGGGCGGCGCGGGACCAATCCGCCGAGACGGATTTTGCTGCGGCCGCGGTTTTCTGTTCTTTGATTTGGCGCAGGAGTTGCGGCAAGTCGCGGCCGCCGGCAAGGCTTTTTCCGGCGGGGTCCACCATTTCGAAGCGCGGACGCAGGTGAGCGGGCAAGGGGTTGGGCGGCCAGTCGGACGCTTTCACCTCCACGCCATAATGACGGCGCAGGAAGGCCGCCAGTTCTTCCAGGAAAAATTTTCCAGCGGGCTGAAAATCACGGATGATTTCGCTCACTTTGGGCGGGAAGGGCATGAGCGGGCGGCGGATGGATTTGGGCAGGGCGCGCAGCAATTCGGCGATCATTTCCTCGCGCAGTCCGGGCACGGCCCATTCGAGGAAGGCGGGAGGCGCGGTGCGGGCCAGGGGCAGCGGCAACAGCAGGGTCGCGCCGTCGTTTTCCTCGCCCGGCGCGTAGGCGTAAGTGAGCGCGACGGGTTGTCCGGCCACGGTGACAACGTCCGGGAAAGCGGCGGCGTCATAATCCGTGGATTGTCCGCCGGCGAGTTCTGTTTCGGAGATGCAAAGGCGCTCCGTCATGGAGGGGTCACGCAAGAGGCGGTTCAAGTCGTGCAAGGACGAGGCGTCGCCCAGATGTTGCGCGTAAAAAGCGGCCAGGGCGTCGTCGGGATTGCCGAGGGAGTGATGGCGGACGCGGGTGCGCCAGTTTTCGATTTTCTCGCGCACCTGGCGGTTGTGGGTGAGGAAGCGGCAAGGGGCGGGCCAATTCTGATCTGGCAACAATTGTTCCTCGACCAAGGCGGAACGGATGAAAATTTCGGCGGCGTCGCGGGCGTTGCTGTTGCCATAGGCGACCTTGCGGCGGTGGACTTCCAATCCGTAAAGCGTGGCCACTTCCTCGGCGAGGACATTGGCGGCGGCCTGGTCCCAATGGGGATTACGGATCGTGATTTTGCAGCAATGCGGCGCGAGTTGGAAAATCCAGCGCGGATCAATTCCGGCCAGGGTGCGGGCGAAGAGCTGGGAAGTTTTGACCATTTCGCCGGCCACGATCCATTCGGGCTGGCTTGATTTCGGTTTGGGGGCCGGGGCTGATTTTGGATTTGATTTCGATTTCTGGCGCGGTTCGGCGCGGACGCAGAGAGCGGAGCCGGGGAAGACGGAGACCGTCCGGTTGCCCGCCATTTTGTAAGTGTTGCGCTCCTCGAAGCGCGCGACGTGGCCGATCAAGCCGGCGAGAATGGAGCGATGGATCGCCTCATAAGCGGCGTTGCTTTCGTTGAGCCGGAGGGTGCCCAAGTCGTCCAGGGCGTCGTGCAATTGGGCGTAAAGGTCCTGCCACTCGCGCATGCGCACGTAGGAAAGAAAACGTTGCTTGCAGAATTTGCGGCGCTGGCTTTGGGTGCGCAATTGGTCCCATTCGTCATGCACGGCGTTCCAGATATTGAGCAGGGAAAGGAAATCGGAATCGGGGTTGTCGAATTTTTTATGAGCCGCAAGCGCCGCCTCTTTTTGGTCGAGCGGGCGTTCGCGGGGGTCCTGAATGCTCAAGCCGGCGGCGATGATCAGCATTTCGGCGGTGGCGTGTTCATGCTGCGATTGGAGCAACATGCGGCCGAGAGTGGGGTCGATGGGCAGGCGGGCAAGGTCTTGGCCGAGGGGAAGGAGGTTGCGCTGATCGTCGAGCGCGCCCAATTCCTGGAGGAGCGCGTAACCGTTGGCAATGGCGGCGGGCGAAGGCGGTTGGACGAAGGGGAATGTCTCAATATCGCCGAGTTGAAAGGCCTTCATGCGCAGAATGACCTCGGCCAGATTGGCGCGCTGGATTTCGGGCTGGGTGAAAGGGGGCCGCTCGTTGAAATCGTCCTCGCGGTAAAGCCGGATGCAGATCCCGGCCTGCACCCGTCCGGCGCGGCCTTTGCGCTGGTTGGCGCTGCTTTGCGAAACTGGCTCGACCGGCAGCCGTTTGATGCGGGTGCGGGGATTGTAGCGGCTGATGCGGGCCAGCCCGGAATCAATCACATAACGAATGCCGGGGATGGTGAGGGAGGTTTCGGCGATGTTGGTGGCGATGACGATCTTGCGCCGCGCGCAGGGGGCGAAGACGCGCTGCTGCTCGCCCGAACTAAGGCGGCCGAACAACGGGACGATCTCCGCCCGGTCGCGCACCCGGCCTTCGAGCTGATCGGCCGTTTCGCGAATGTCCCGCTCGCCCGGCATGAAGATGAGGACGTCGCCCGATCCTGTGTCATTGACAATGCCGTCGGCGGCCTGGACGGCGGCGTCCACATAACTGATCTCGCCCTGCTCCTCCGAATCGGCGTCGAGCGGCTGGTATTGGACTTCCACCGGGTAAAGGCGGCCCGAAACTTCGATGATGGGGGCGTTGTCGAAATGGCGGGCGAAGGCTTGGGTGTCAATCGTGGCGGAAGTGGTGATTAGTTTCAAATCCGGGCGGCGGGCAAGGAGGCCCTTCAAATGGCCGAGGAGGAAATCAATGTTCAGGCTGCGTTCGTGTGCCTCGTCAATTATAATTGCGTTGTAAGCCGGAAGGATGGGGTCGTTCTGGGTTTCCGCGAGCAGGATGCCGTCGGTCATCAGCTTGATGAAAGTGTGCGGGCTGGAATGGTCGTCGAACCTGATTTTGCAGCCCACTTCGCGGCCCCACGGGACGTTGAGTTCCTCCGCGATGCGGCGGGAAATGGAGAGCGCGGCCACGCGGCGGGGTTGGGTGCAGCCGATGCGGGCTTCGATGCCCAAACCGGCTTCCAGGCACATTTTGGGAATCTGGGTGGTTTTGCCCGACCCGGTTTCGCCGGCAATCACGACCACTTGATGGGCGCGGATGGCGGCGACGATTTCGTCCTTGCGCGCCGTGATGGGCAGGTCGGGCGGATAAGAAACGCGGGGGACGTTGAGCCGCCGGTCTTCGCGTAACGCGGCCGAATCGCGCGCCTCCCGGATCAAACGGTCGAGCAAAGCGTCGCGCTGGCCGGGGTGATGGAGGTCGCGCAAGACGCGCGCCAAACGCCGACCCAACCGCACCCAATCAGCCAGGAGGCATTGGGGCAGGAGCGTTTTTAATTCTTCAATCCGGTCATCAACCATGCGGGACAGCCTGTCTTAGCGTGGTTTGAGGGCAAAATCCACCGGCGCGGGATAGCCGCTGTCATGCGAAAATTCGACGCGGCCGGACCGGTCCGCCCGCCATGATTTGTCCGCGCGGCCGTCCACCCATAATTGGTAATCCGCCCCTGGATTCAATCCCGCGATCACATGCCGCGCTTTGCCCTTTTCCCGGGCTGTTTCGGTCCACTGCCGCGTCCCGTCCGCATGATCGGGCCAGGCCGCGACTTGAACGGTCAGCGTCTGCCCGCGCGCCGGGGCAATCGACATCCCCCAATCCGCGCTTTTGCCGGGGAAATATTCCAGCCCGTCCGCCGTGGCGTTGACGCCAAAGGGGCGCGTCTCGCGCAACGTGCAAGTCCCCGCGCCCGCCGCGCAACCGGCCGCGTTCAAGGCAATCACATATTGTTGTCCGCGCAGATTGTAACGCAGTTCCGTGCCGTTCAGTTCGGCGGTCAGGTGCGGCTCAAGATAAAGGCGGTTGGCTTTGGGTTGGATGCCGTAAATATCGCGGTAAAGCCCGACAATCGGCATGCAATTCCCGGCCAGAATATCGTCGCCCGATCCGCTTTGCGATTGGCGCAGGTAACGTTGAAAAGAGAGGCCGTCCTTTTCATAGCGGTCCAGTGTTTGTTTGACGTATTTGAGCGCCAGCGCCGGATCGTAACCGGCATAGGCGCGCACCCCCAATTCGCCCCAGGAAAGAAACAGGTCTCCGTTTTCGTAGTGCGGATAGGGATAATTAACAGCCAGACCGTCGCCGTCCTGATATGGGAAAAAGTTCAGGGGCCAGAAGAAAAGCTTCTCCTTTGCCATTTCCGATTCCATCCGGTCGAGAATCGCTTTTTGTCGCGCGGCGTCGTCGCAAAGACCGTAGCCGATCGCGGTAAAATTCACCGGGGTGACCAGGTTGTTGCCATGAACGGAGCCGTCCTTTTCCCGCCAATACACATACCATTGGTTCGCCGGGTCCCAAAAGCCGCCGTCGGCAATCGTGCGGTTAAAGCTCGTCTTCAACCGCGCCGCGAACGCCCGGTATTTCCCCGCTTGCGCGGCGTCGCCCAGCGTTTCCTCCGCGTCTGACCACTGTTGCAGCGCGTAATAAAGTTCCGCGTTGACCAGCGCGTTTTCGTGCGACGCCCAGATGACGTCGATCCAATCACTGCCGCGATGGTCGGCGCGGGAATCCGTCATCATCGCCACCAGACCTGTATCGTTCACTTCGCGGCGCAACAGAAAATTCAACACCCGTTCGCACGCTTCTTTCTGGCCGGCAAGCCAGCGACGGTCGCCGGTCATGTCAAATTGTTCCGCCACGCAAATCACATAATCCGGCTGCGAATCCATCATGTAGCCCCATTGTGCCTCATAAAAACCCAGCTTGTCGTAGGTGCCGCGCATCGAATCGCCGGGGCCGTAACACCAGCGTCCCTTGACCCGTCCGTCCTGGCCGATGGCGTGATCGCGCTCGTAATCCAGCGCGGCAGTCATATTTGCCGTGTAATCCGGCGCATCCACCGCCAGCCCCATTTGGGCGAACCATTGTTCGTGCGTGCAAATAAACCCGCTCCGCCATCCGTTCCCGCCCACCAGATTTTTGTCAATCACACCGTAGCGGCCCACCGTGTTCAACAGCTCCCGGATGCTCCCCCCGTTCAGCCCGCTGAATGTGCCCGTGTTGTAAGCCTCGTCGTAATCCAGGGCTTGCAAGGTGAATTCCGCGCCCGTCTCCCCGCGCTCCACTTTGAACGGCGCCCAAAGGTCCTGCCGGTTGCGCAGATAGCGGCTCAAACCGTGTTTCGGTTTCAGTTCCTCCCCGCCGCCCGCTATGTAATAGAAAGACAGGACGCCGTTCGGCTGGTGAGAAAACCGGACCGCGCCGTCCTGGCCTTTTCCGGCGACAATGCGCAGGCAGTCGTGCTGCGCCCGATTCCAGAAAGTGACCGTTCCCGTGTGCGCGCCGTAAGTCGCGTTAATTGTTTCCAGATACTTGTCCCAAACCACCCCTCCGTCCCCCAGCAACCCGCCCGTCCAGGTGGACAAACCGCCAAAATTCCACTCTGGAAACGCCGCATCGTCCAGGCTGGCTTCCGCCGCATAACGGCGGCTGATCCGCCACACAATGCGGTCCGCCTCCGCCGTAAACCGCCACGTCTCCCGCACCTCCATCCCCGGCTTGCCGAACACGATGTTTTTCACCGTGAGACAATCCTTGCCCGCCACAACTTGAGGCGTCGCGATTCCGCTCCTCGTCGTGAACCACTTTCCATCCAGGCAAATGCCGCTGCTGACTCCCGATTCCGCCGTCACTTCGCGTCCCCGCACCGCAACCCTGTCCAAAACGCAACGGCCGTCATAATTCAATCTCAGCGTCAGATTGCCCTGGCCATCGGCCAGCGTCGCCGTCTTATGTTCGGCGTCCAAGCGGACCCCGCCCGCTGCCGCCGCCGCCCATCCGTTCAAAACCAGTCCGCCGACACAAAAAAAGCGCAAAAAATTCATGCCCGACAATGACGCATCCCCGTCTCCGTTGCCAGTCAAGAAATGCGGCGGGCGACATTTCGCATTGCCGCCGGATCTGCTTTCGGGTGATGGCCCCCATAAGTCTTGGTAGGGTTTCACCCCATAGGAATGTCCCGGCCAATTCCTTAGAGCCTGTTTGAAAAGTCAGTATTTCTCAGCCGAGACGTTTGAGCATA
>CAZLEE010000219.1:0-6779 GCA_964558455.1 uncultured Verrucomicrobiota bacterium
AGAAAAACCGATTTTCCCCCTTTTACCCATTAAAAACGTCGAGGAACCTGTTTTCAAACAGGCTCTTATAATTATCCGAAATGTACAAATTGCCAAACCCGTCCACCGTTACGCCAACAGGCAAATTCAATTCGGCATTAGTCGCCGCGCCGTCGTCGCCGGAGTAGCCATTGGTCCCATTCCCTGCCACGGTGGTGATAATGCCGTTCGTTCCCACCTCCCGAACGCGGTTGTTGTTACAATCCGCAATGTACAGGTTGCCCACCCCATCCACGACCATGCCTTCTGGAAAGAACAATTCGGCGTTGGTCGCCGAGCCTCCATCGCCGGAGTAGCCCATTGTTCCATTTCCTGCCACGGTGGTGATGATGCCGTCGGGAAGATTGGCGCCATTAAATTGCCATTGGTAAGTGAAAGGGCCGGCGCCTGAAACCTGCACACTAAAAGTGACATTGGTCCCGTTCACGACCGTCTGGCTGACAGGTTGGGTGGTGATGGTGGGGGCGCTCTGCGCGTGAAGGTTCAAGGCGTAACAGATCAAGGTACTGGCAACCAAAGCGAGCGGCTTCAGCACTGGCTTTATCATTTTCATATCAATCAGTTCCCATGCGGGCAATCGAGTCGGTTTTTTTATGTTGATTCACCGGCGCAACAAGGCCTCCGGGCCGTTTGAGGGACTCAACTCAATCAACCCGGATTTATCGTCTTCGCACGGCTGTATGCGTCATTCTATCAAGTAGGACAAATGGTGAAAGCATTTCCTTTGTATTTTTTTCCAAATTTTTCAATAAAAGCTTCCGCCTCCGGTCCTTTTATGCGACAATGGCCTTGGCAATGGCGTTTGCCGTCTCGCTGCCGCGAGAGAACCGCCTGAAGAAACTTCAGCGCTGATAACACCTGTCAACATCGCTTGGCTGGTGGAGTTGTGTTATGCTGAATGTAACGGATAACATCTGGTTTATCGCCGCAATCTGGATGGGGCTGGCATTTATCGCCAGTCTGATCTCCATCCGCGCCGGCATTTCCGTGGCCCTCGTCGAAATCGTTGTCGGGGTGATCGTCGGAAATATTCATTTCCATGGCGGCCAGCACATCCTGCAAACAACCGATTGGATCAATTTTCTGGCCATGCTCGGCAGCGGCGTGCTGACCTTTCTGGCGGGCGCTGAAATTGATCCCGCCTCCCTGCGCGCCAACCTGCGCGCCAGCATGGCCATCGGCGCCGTGTCCTTTCTGCTCCCATTCATTTGCGTCTGGTTGTTCGCGCAATTCGTCCTCGGCTGGCCGCTGCATCAGGCGCAAATTGCCGGCATCGCCCTGTCAACCACCTCCGTCGCGGTGGTCTATGCCGTGATGATCGAAGGCGGTTTGGGACAAACCGCCATGGGCAAAACCATCCTGGCCGCGTGCTTCATCACGGATTTCGGAACGGTTCTGGCGCTCGGAATGCTCTTTGCCGACTTCAACTGGTGGATGGTCGTTTTTGTGGCCGTGACGGCCGTGATGCTGTGGTTCATGCCCAAGTGGACGCAATTCATCATCACCAGGCTGGGGGCGACGCGCGTGAGTGAGCCGGAAGTGAAATTCATTTTCCTTGTCTTGTTCTTTCTGGGCGGCCTTGCCTCCACCGCCAAAAGCGAAGCGGTGCTGCCCGCCTATCTGGTCGGTCTGGTGGTGGCGGGCGTTTTTTTGCGCGACAAGACGCTGGTGAACCGGATGCGCAGCATCGCCTTCACCATTTTCACCCCCTTCTACTTCATCAAGGCCGGCCTTTTCGTTTCGTTGCCCGCCCTGTGGACATCGCTCGGACTCATCGCCATTTTGCTCCTGATCAAGCTGGCGGCGAAATTCGTCGGCGTCTGGCCGCTCACAAAGGTTTTTTACATGCGAAACCGGGAAGCGAATTACACCACGCTGTTGATGGCGACCGGCCTGACCTTCGGCACCATTTCGGCCCTGTTCGGCCTGCAAAACAAGATCATCAACCAGTCACAATACAGCGTGCTCGTGACAGTCGTCATTTTGAGCGCGTTTGTGCCGACGCTCATCGCGCAAAAATTATTCCAGCCCCGCATCAGAACGATGACCGCCTGGGGGCGGCTCTATCAGCGCAAAATCAACCGAAATCCATAATTCGACCATATCAACCAAAGGCTGATTATGTTCAAAAACATCCTGGTGGGTTACGACGGTTCAAAAGGTGGCAGAGCCGCGCTCGAACGCGCCGCCACCGCCGCCAAAAATTACAACGCAAAGCTGTTCGCGCTCTGGGTCCGGCAGCCCCTGCCGCAATACGCCGATCTGCCCGGCGAATCCGCATCCGAAGCCGAAGCCGCCTCCGACTATTTCGAGCAACGCAAACAGGAAGTGGCGGAAGTGGCAAAACAGCAGGGTATTGAAATCGCCTGCGCCAGCCGCTCCGGCCACGCCGCCAAAGTCATCGTCAACTTCGCCAAGGATGGCGGCTACGACCTCATCGTCATCGGCCACAGCGATCATTCCGAATTGTGGGGCCGGTTCCTCGGCGACACCGCCGACCGCATCGCCGACCACGCGCAGTGCAGCGTCCTGATTGTCAAACAATGAGCCATCCCCGATATTTACGAACATAGAATGAACGTCGTATATCGTTCACTGCCTCCAATCCTTCGCTCAATTAGTGGCGGGCGGGGTGGTCTTTTTGGATTCTTCTGTTTTGGTCACGGTGCCATCCGATGACTTGGTAACGGTATTCTCCTTCGATTTAACAGTGCCGTCGCTGCTGACGGTGCTGGTTTTGTCGCTGGAAACCTGCCGGTCGCACCCGACCACTAGTAATGGCAACGCCAAGGCGCATATTGCCATGCACTTTACAATTAGTTGATTCTTCATGGAGATAAGATACGTGATCGGATGGAGGTTGAATATGGGGTTTTACCCTACCTCAAAAGCCGGACGCTAATAGGAATTCATGTGAGGGAAAACTACTGGGTAGAACACCCCATGGCGCGGAATCCTTTATTGGCGCACCCTTGCCTCATTGCATGGAGCTACCCGAAGGTTCAGAGGAAAATGATGGTTTTGGGCCAATGGATTGGCACGATAACAATTTTAGGGCAAAGTTTGAATTGTTCTTTGTTTGCCCGCGGTATTTCGGTTGTTTGTATTGTACAGCAACAACCGGGAATCCCCTAATCCCACAAGTGTACTAAATTCGAAATTCCCCGGGCTTGTTGGTTATCTTCTGACCACCAAGCCTGGTTTTTTACTTTGAAGGGACACCTCCAAAATCCTTGGAACGGCCCCCATTTTCTCCGATCTCCTCCCCACCCCCGTCCGTGCCATCCGGCGGGCGGGGGGAAGAGATGAATTTTGGCCTTGCGAATTGCTGCTGCGAATTGCTTGCAATTTTTTCCGCTTCCGTACATCCTCCCGTCCCGTTTGGATGATTCGAAAAAATTAAAAGCCATTGAACCTCCCATCCGGCTGGATGGGTATGGCACCCGTCAATGAACCGAAAAATACGTCAAGCAATTCTTGGTCTCGCCCTGTCGGCTGTTTTAACCGCCAGCCCCTTTTCCGCCCGCGCGGATGCGCCCGATCCCAAACGCGCCGAGCCTACCGTTGAACAACGTTTGGAGGATTTGGAGGCCTACGTCAATAACAGCGGGCGCGTGGCGGATAACACCAATACCGTCAGTTCGAAGTTGGGTGTTTACGACGAGAAGACCCATCATTTCACCCCCGGTTCCGGCCCCGGCGCCAACGCCTGGCAAATGGTGGCCGCCGCCCTCGTCTTGTTTATGACCCTGCCCGGACTGGCTCTTTTTTACGGCGGGTTGGTGCGGCGGAAGAACGTTCTCTCCGTCATGGCGCAATGCATGTTCATCACCGGCATGGTGACGATATTGTGGTGGGTCTGCGGTTACAGTCTTGTTTTCCACCGGGGCCATGGCGTGCTGGCGCCGTTCATCGGCACATTGGATTACGCCTTCCTTAACGGCGTCGGTTCCAGCCCCAACCCGGATTATTCCTACTGGGTTTCGCAGAACGTTTTTTCCATGTATCAGCTCATGTTCGCCATCATCACCCCTGCCCTGATCCTGGGTGCGGTAGCCGAACGCATCAAGTTTTCCGCCATATGTCTGTTCACCATCATCTGGATGTTTGTGGTTTATTTCCCGCAAGCCCACATGGTTTGGGGCATCGACGGCCTGATGAACGGCGTTTTCAATGCCGACGCGAAGATCAAGGCCATTGATTTTGCGGGCGGGACGGTGGTGCATATGACTTCCGGTTGGTCCGCCCTGATTTTGTGCATCATTCTGGGCAAGCGCATGGGGTTCGGCAAAGAGAACTTCAGTCCGCATAGCATGGTGCTTTGCATGGTTGGCACGGGTATGTTGTGGGTGGGTTGGTATGGGTTCAACGCCGGCAGCGCAGTGGCCGCCGATGGCATTGCCGCCAACGCCTTCACCACCACCACACTGGCCACGGCCGTCGCTTCGATGGTCTGGCCCATGGCGGAATGGCTGACCCGGGGCAGGCCGAGCGTGCTGGGATTTTGTTCCGGGGCGGTGGCCGGATTGGTCGTCATCACCCCGGCTTGCGGGTTTGTCACCTCGTCCGGCGCGGTCGCTCTGGGTGTGGTGGCCGGATTGGTTCCGTGGTTTTTTTGCTACAAGGTCAAGGGCTGGTTCGGCTATGACGATGCGCTTGACACGTTCGGCGTTCATGCGGTTGGCGGAACCATCGGCGCGCTTTTGACGGGCGTTTTCGCCCGCAATTCCGCCAATGCCAATCTGGCCGTCAACTTGAAGGATTACGTGAAGGATTCCCTGGCCCAACCGCTTGTCCTTGAGCAACTCAAGGCCATCGGTCTGACCCTTGTTCTGGCCATTGTCGGCACCACGGTGATTGCCTTTGTCGTCAAGGCTCTGGTGGGATTGCGTCCGAGTGAGGAAGAGGAAAGCGTGGGACTTGATCTCTCGAATCACGGCGAAGAAGGGTATAACGCGGGATAAGGCCGTTTCCAATCGTGTATCTCCGAAAGACAGGCGAAGCGAGGGCGGGAAAATTCTTTCCCTTGCGCTTCCCGTTTCTTTCGCTACTTTGCCAGCTATGAAAATGTTGAAATACAGCCTGTCTCTTATGGCGTTATTGCTGGCCGGATGCGGCGGCAATGCGGCTGACGATGCCGGTTCCCCTGCCACCAATGCCGCCACTCCCGCGATCACCAATGCGTCCGCCGCCGCGACCAATGCGGCTGTCGCCCCGGCCGCGACCGCGCCGTCCGCCGCCGTCACGACCAATGCGGCCGACACGGCTGAAGTGGCCGTGATCAAAACAACGGAAGGCGAGATGGTCATTGAGTTTTGGGGCGATGCCGCGCCCAAGACGATTGCGAATTTCAAAAAGCTGGCCAAAGCCGGCTTTTACGATGGGACGGCCTTTCATCGGGTCATCAAGGGATTCATGATTCAGGGCGGCGATCCCTTGACCAAGGATTCCTCCGCGGAAGACCGGTGGGGCTCAGGCGGTCCCGGTTACACAATTGACGCGGAATTCAACGATCATCCCCATGTGCGCGGCGTGATTTCCATGGCCCGCACCCAGGACCCGAACTCGGCCGGTTCCCAATTTTTCATCTGCCACGGCAGTAAGTCGTCTCTGGATCATCAATACACGACCTTTGGCCGGCTGATCAAGGGCGACGACGTTTTGGAGAAGATTGCCACGACCCCGACCCATGCGCCGGATCGTCCCGACACGCGCATGGGAATCATCAGCGTCAAAATCGTTCCTGCCAGTTCAGTCAAATAAATCTTATTATGGAAGCCAAAGAAGTCGCCGTGATCAAAACCAGCGAGGGCGAAATGACCATCGAGTTCTGGCCCGAGGTCGCCCCAAAAACGGTTGAGAATTTCAAGACTCTTGCCAAAAAAGGCTTTTACGATGGGACCGCCTTCCATCGCATCATCAAGGGATTCATGGTTCAAGGCGGCGATCCTTTGACCAAGGATGCCAAGGCCGAGGGACGCTGGGGAACCGGCGATCCGGGTTACAAGATCAAGGCCGAGTTCAACGAAAAGCCCCATGTGCGCGGCGTGATTTCCATGGCCCGTTCCCAGGACCCGAACTCGGCCGGCTGCCAGTTTTTCATTTGTCTGGCCGACGCCCGTTTTTTGGACCGGCAATACACTGCCTTCGGCAAATTGATCCAAGGCGACGATGTGCTGGGCAAACTGGGTGACACCCCCACGTCCGGCAGCGGCGGCGAGAGAAGCCGGCCGGTCAAGCGCGCGGCGGTGGAGAGCGTCAAAATCGTCCCCGCAAAATAGGAGACGGAGTGATCAAGCCCTGGACCACGGTTTCCTCCAAAAAGCTGGGAGATTTCCGGGTCTTCTCCGTCCGGTCGGTTGAGCGGCGTCCCCCGGACGGCGGCCCGGGCCGGGAATTTTTTATAATTGACTCAGTCAACTGGGTCAACGTCATCGCCACCACCCCTGACCGCCGCATAATCCTGGTTGAGCAATACCGGCACGGATCAGACACGGTTGAGCTGGAAATTCCGGGCGGCATGATGGATCGCGCCGACGCCGGGCCGGAGGCGACCGCCATGCGGGAGTTGCGGGAGGAAACCGGCTATACCGGCGAAAAAGCGCGCATCATCGGCCATGTTTTTCCCAATCCCGCCATCATGAGCAACATCTGCCACACCGTTTTGGTGGAGAATTGCCGGCTGACCGACTCAACCGATTTTGATGAGACGGAAGATTTGGCGACCAAGCTCGTTCCCA
>CAZLEE010000220.1:0-6765 GCA_964558455.1 uncultured Verrucomicrobiota bacterium
CGGGAAACATGGATTTGGAACAACTCTGGGTCAAACTCGTGGATGCAGTGGGCAAATCCAGCATCTTCGTCAAAACCTATTTTACTGAAGCCCAACCCGTCTCGCTGGTCAAAAATGTCCTGACCGTCGGGTTTGAAAAAAAATTCGCAGACCACATCCCCTTGGTGGATAACCCCAAAAACCACGCCCTGATCCAAACCAAGCTGGCCGAACTCGGCTATCCCAACGTCAGAGTCAAATTCATCCAAAGCGAGCCGGCGCCCCATCGCAAAGCCGCCGCCGTTCCGGCCCCGGTTGCCCCGGTCGTCCCGGCTACCCCGGTCGTCCCGATGATCCCTGTCATCCCAGCCCAGGCCGCGCCTCCCGCACCAGCCAAAGCCGCCGCCCCGGCCGCGCCAAAACCTCTCAAACCTGCGACAGAAGAACCCGTGGCGTCCAACCAGATCGATTTCAAAAACGACCCGCTGATTCAAAAAGCCCTTGAAATTTTCAAAGGCCAGATCGTTAAATCAAGCTCTCAATAAAGGAGATACACATGCCAAATCTCGGAAAACTCATGAAACAGGCGGCCCGCGCCCAACAACAATTGCAGGAAATCCAAGCCCAACTGGCCACCCGCACCGTTGAAGCCAGCAGCGGCGGCGGAGCGGTCAAAGTTGTGGCCCGGTGCGAAGGCCCCCTTGCCTCCATCAAAATCAATCCCCAGGCCATCAATCCCGCCGATCCCCAATTGCTCGAAGACATGATACTCTCCGCCGTCAACCAAGCCCTCGCGGAAGCCAGAAAAATCTCGAGCGAAGAAATGAGCAAAGCCACCCAGGGACTCAGTCTGCCCGGCCTGATGTAACGCCCCGCCCATGGCATTGCCCGCCCCCATCATCAGCCTGACGGAAGCGTTAAGCCGGCTCCCCGGCATAGGACCGCGCTCTGCCGAACGCCTTGCCCTTTACCTCGCCCAATCCGACCCCAACGCTGTCCGGCACCTTGCCCAAACCCTTACCGAAACCCGCGAACGCATCCGCACCTGCTCCGTTTGCGGCGCCCTGACCGAATCCGAACCCTGCGCCATCTGCGCCGATCCCCGCCGCGACGCCACCCTCATTTGCCTCGTGGAACAACCTGTGGACATTTTCACCATGGAAAAAGCCGGAACCTTCCACGGCAAATACCACGTCCTCGGCGGCAAAATCTCCCCTCTTAATGGCATCGGGCCAGACGATCTCCGCATCACCGAACTCGAAAAGCGCCTCGGCCATGGCATCCGGGAAATCATCCTCGCCCTCAGCACCGACGTCGAAGGGGACGCCACCGGCTTTTACCTCGCCAAACGGCTGACCGGCAAAGGCGCGAAAATCACCCGCATCGCCTATGGCCTCCCCGCCGGCAGCGGGCTTGAATTCGCCGACGAAGTGACGCTGAACCGGGCCTTGGAGGGCCGGCGCGAACTGCAATAAAACTTCCCCTCCCCCACACAATTTTTACCATGCACAAACCGTCCGTCGTCGTTTTTGATCTGGGCAAAGTTCTGGTTGATTTTGATTATCGCATCGCCGCCGACAAAATTTCGCATCTCAGCCGCTTCAGCGCTGCCGGGGTGCAAAACCTGCTGGATCACTCCCCGCTCCTCTACCAATTTGAAACCGGGCTGATTGACACCCAAAAATTCTATGACGAAGTCCGCGCCGCCAGCGGTTTTTCAGGCAGTCTGGATGAATTTTGCGGCATGTTTGCCGACATCTTTTTCGAAATCAAGCCGATGACCGCCCTGCAAGCGGCCCTGCGCGCCAATCACATCCCGACCTACATCTTCTCCAACACCAACCCACTGGCCGACAGGCATATTCGCGCCCGCTTCCCCTTCTTCGCAAACTTCGACGGCTACGTGCTTTCCTACCAGTGCCTTGCCATGAAACCCGACGCCAAAATTTACGAAATCCTCGAAAACAGGACCGAAAAAAAAGGCGCGCAAATCCTCTACCTCGACGACCGCCCCGAAAACGTCCAGGCCGGCGCCGACCGGGGTTGGAATGCTTGGCTGCACCAATCACCCGAAAAGACGATCCCCGTTCTACGCCAACTTGGCCTCCCCATCGACCCTTGAGAGGAAACGGCAATCAGGGTCGCCCGCTGAAAAAACCCGGGCCGCCAGACCATTCAACGCCAGACGGATCGGCTCGAACCGCTCCGATAATGTGTCAAATATAGGGACCAGATCGAACTCGCTCGCCAGCCGGTGATGGCTCGCCGCCCGGAAACTCGCCCGCCCCATCTCCTGATAGTAGCGCAACCCCGGCAATCCCCGCCGCTCCGCCCGCGACCGGATACGCTCCGGGAACACCCCCGAAAAAAACAGCGAATGGTTGGCTATGTAGGCCCGCAGGCAAAACGCCGTGTAATCATCCGCCGTTTGCAACGCCGTCAACATTTCAAAAAAATAATCCATCGGCTGCAACTGCCCCCGCAAGATAAGCCGCGTGCCTTCCTGACGCGAAAATTCCATCAACATTTCCGCCACGTAATCGGCCACCGACCGATCCCCCAAACCTGACTCCCGCAACACATGCCGCACCAGCACGTAGAAATAAAGATGGGGTGAAACCCGTCCACAACCCCTTTGTTCGAGCAAGACGCGAAACAGCGTCTCGTCATCCAAAATCAAATCCCGCATCTCCCCATCCGCCAAAAGCGACGCCAGAAACCCCGCCGCCTGTCTGTTTTTGCCCAGCGTCAACGTGATAAAATCCATATCCGCAGCCGTAAACTGCGACCGGCAATTGGCATGAATAATTCGCATCAATTATGAGACAGCAGGTTTGGTTCCATGCACAAAAATGAGACAAAAATGAAATAAAACCAGACAACCCATCTCAGGATTCTGAAGAGACAGGCGCGTTTGGCCGCAGCGGGAGGCGGGGACAGGGCTGCTCCGAATTTAAAGCAACCTTGCGGAGCGCGTTGACTCACGATTGAGTTTACCGGATTTGGCGGCGGTTTTTCCTTTACTTAAACGGGTCGCTTTTGACACTGATGACCCGTTGCGGCTTGCTTCCAGAGGGGGATCCCGCCACCCTCCGGCCATGACGCGACACATCAGAATTCTCCTGGCCGCGCTCGCAATTGGCACAGCCGCCGCCGGCTTGCGCGCCGCCCAACCTTACACCGTTGTCGATACCGGGCAGACGAAGTGCTACGACAACCGGGACGAAATCACCCCGCCGAAACCCGGCGGATCTTTTTACGGTCAGGACGCCCAATTCCATAATCGTCCGCCCAGCTACAAGCTCAATCCCGGCGGCTTGACGGTTTATGACAACAACACCGGCCTGACCTGGCAGCGCAGCCCGGCCATTGATGGCAATGGCTCGCCGGGCCGGCGCGACAAGCTGACTTTGACTCAGGCCAGGACGCTTCCGGTAAAACTGAACTCCGCCAAATTCGGCGGATTCAACGACTGGCGGCTCCCATCCATCAAGGAATTATATTCGCTTTTTGACGCGCGCGGCACCGATCCCAGCGGTCCCCGGGACGCGGACACTTCGCGCCTTACGCCTTTCATCGACACGCAATTCTTCAAGTTCGCCTACGGGGATACGAGCGGCGGCGAGCGCGTCATTGATTCCCAATACGCCTCCAGCACCTTGTATGTCGGCCGGTCCGTGCGCGGATTCGGCAAACTCTTTGGCGTCAATTTCGCGGATGGCCGGATCAAAGGCTACGACTTGTTCATGCCGGGCGGCGACCGGGAAAAAACTTTCTTCGTGCTCTGCGTGCGCGGCAATCCCGCCTACGGCAAAAATAATTTTCACGACAACTCCAACGGCGCCATCAGCGACCTTGCAACGGGCTTAATGTGGTCAAAGTCGGACAGCGGCCAGGGCATGAACTGGCAGGAGGCGCTGGCCTGGACGCAAAAAAAGAACGCGGAAAAATTCCTCGGCCACGATGATTGGCGGCTGCCCAGCGTCAAGGAATTGCAGAGCATTGTGGACTATACGCGGTCGCCCGACACCACCCGTTCGCCAGCGATTAACCCGCTTTTCAACTGCACTTCATTCACCAACGAGGCTCATCAGGCCGACTATCCGTTCTACTGGTCGGCAACCACGCACGCCGGTCTCAGAGGCGGCGGAGCGGCGATGTATGTCGCCTTTGGTCGCGCGGCCGGCTGGATGTCAGCACGACCCATGGGGGGCGGTCCTCCGCCTGAACGGGGCGGCGATTTTGGTCCTGGCCCCGGTCCCGGTCCCGGAATGGACGGGCCGCCGGAAGGAGGTCCGCAAGAGACAAGTTCCGCCGCCGACTACCATTATGTTGACGTCCACGGCGCCGGCGCCCAGCGCAGCGATCCCAAGGCCGGCAATCCGGCCATGTTTCCGCACGGCCGCGGTCCGCAGGGCGACGTCATTCGCATTTACAATTTCGTCCGACTCGTGCGCAACGACGCGATGCGTCCATGAAAGGCAGGGAAACCTTGCCGCCTTATTCCACCTGCAACACCTGCTCCAGCAAACGCGGGAAATGTTCGACAATGGCGACGTTGCCGGCCAGCAGGGTGACCCCGGCGGCGGTGGCCTCGGCCTGTTGCGCCGCATCTTGCGCCTTTGAATAAGCGAGGACTGGAATGTGCCTGGTGTCGGGATTGCTGCGCATCTGGCTGATGGCGACGCAGGCCAGCCCTCCCGGAATAATTTCAGCCACCACCACCAAAGGTTTCTCACGCTGGCAAACCTCGGTCAGGCGCGGCAGGTCCGGGAGCGTTTGCACACGGTAGCCCAAGTCTTGCAGCCAATTGCCCAAACGGCCGCCCGGCATCAGGTTGGAATAATAAAGGATGGCCAGTGGTTTGCTCATGAGCCGGCAATGGGGGCGCGTTCCGTATGCCAGGGCGAACTTTGCTCGTAGGCATGGGCCAGTTTCAGCACGGTTTCTTCCCCAAACGGTTTGCCCAGCAATTGCAAACCAACGGGCAATTTCGGATTATTCGTGAAACCGCAGGGAATGTTGATGCCGCAGATGCCCGCCAGATTGCAGGAAATGGTGAAGATGTCGGACAGATACATTTGCAACGGATCAGACGCTTTTTCGCCGATTTTAAACGCCGGCGTCGGCGAAGTGGGCGTCAGGATGGCATCGACTTTGGTGAACGCCTCCAGAAAATCCTGCCGGATGAGGGTGCGGGCTTTTTGGGCGCGCAAATAATAAGCGTCGTGGTAGCCGCTGCTCAAAACGTAGGTGCCAAGAATGATGCGGCGTTTGACTTCCGGGCCGAATCCCGCCCCGCGGGTCTTGCAATAAAGATCCATCGGGTCCGAACCATCCACACGCGCGCAGTAACGGATGCCGTCGAAACGGGCCAGGTTGGCGCTGGCTTCGGCGGTCGCCACAATGTAGTAGGTGGCCACGGCGTAATCGGTGTGCGGCAGCGAAATTTCCACAATTTCCGCGCCCAGTTTTTCGTATTGTTTGACAGCGGCCTGCACGGCCGCGCCCACTTCGGCGTCCAGTCCGCCCATGGCATATTCCCTGGCCAGGCCGATTTTAAGGCCCTTGACCCGCCCGTCGAGCGCGGCGGAATAATCGGGCACGGGCCGCGGCACGCTGGTGGAATCGCGCGGGTCGTATCCGCTGATGACATTCAAAACGAGCGCGGCATCGCGAACGTCCTTGGTCAGAGGGCCGATTTGGTCGAGGGAGGAGGCGAAAGCCACCAGCCCGTAACGGGAAACCCGGCCATAGGTCGGCTTGAAACCAACGCAGCCGCACAACGCAGCCGGTTGCCGGATGGAACCGCCGGTATCGGAACCGAGCGAGGCGATGCATTCGTCCGCCGCCACCGCCGCCGCCGAACCGCCGGAAGAACCGCCGGGAATACGCGAGACGTCCCACGGATTGTGGGTCACGCCAAAGGCCGAATTTTCCGTCGAGCTGCCCATGGCGAATTCATCCATGTTGAGGCGTCCAAATAGGACCGCCCCGGCGGCCTGTAATTTTTCAACCACGGTCGCGCTGTAAGGCGAAATGAAATCACCCAGGATTTTCGACCCGCAATTCAACGGACGGCCCTTCATTGCGATCACGTCCTTCAAGGCGATTGGCACGCCCAGCAATGGCTTGTCCTTGACGCCGCGAGCCAGGGCTTGATCGGCCTCATCCGCCTGCGCCAGCGCGTCGGCCGGATCGTAGCTGATGAAAGCGTGAATCTGCCCCTCCACCTTTTTGATTTGATCCAGGCAATCCTGCATGGCTTGACGGGCGGAGACTTCGCGCCGGCCAAGCTTTGCGCTTAATTCCGAAATGGTCAGTCGGTTCAACATGGGGGCGGGAGGTTATTCGACAATTTTGGGCGCCATGAAAAGCCCGTTCGCGCCCGCCGGAGCGTTGCGCAAGGCTTCCTCGTTGGATAGCGAAGGCCGGACTTCGTCCGGCCGGAAAACATTGACCAGCGGCATGGCGTGCGCGGTCGGTTCAATCTGGTCCACGTTCAATTCGGAGAGCTTTTCGATGTAGCCCAGAATGTTGGACAATTGCGCCCCAAATTTTTCCTCTTCCGCAGGCGTCAGGGCGACGCGGGCAAGGTGGGCTGTGTATTTAATGTCGAAATCTCCAGGCATAAGTCGAAATATTATTCCTCGTCGAATTTGCGTTTAATCAGGGCGCTGATTTCGGTCAGGGCCTGCTGGCAATCGTCGCCCTCGCAGTGGACGACCAGTTTGCTGCCGGGGCCGGCGGCCAGCATCATCAGGCCCATGATGCTCTTGCCATTGA
>CAZLEE010000221.1:0-6686 GCA_964558455.1 uncultured Verrucomicrobiota bacterium
TCAAACTCTGGGAGTCTCTCCAGCAGAGCTGGAGGATTTATTGGGTATTAAGAGGATTAGGATTAGGACTGGCTTCGGTAGGCGACAGCTTTCCGGCTGGGGTGAACACCCCATGGCGGACGCCCCTTGGCAGGGCCTATTCTTGCCACATGAGATACATGAAACAGGAGGACAGCCCTCAAGATCGCGATCAAAAACCTCATGGCCCAACACGGATGGCAACATTTCAGGACTTGAATCAGGGAGCAATGGATTATGCGCCATTGCTGGACAGGAGGGTCACAAAAACGGCCTTCGGTTATATGAACTATGGCGCGTGGCCCGGTCACGAAGTGCGGAATTGGCTGGCAACCGGGATGCTATTGCTTGAGGAACACAACCAGGCGTGAAACAAAATCAAATGGCAAAAGAATCAGGAAAGGCCAAAAAAATGAAGACACACACGGTTTCACACAAAACACAGGGCCGGGCGACAGCCCGGGTCAAGGCAGCTCCGGCAAACTCCCAAAAGCAGTCCAAGAAAGTCGCGGTCAAAGCCGCCGCCAAGAACGACGCGGCCGCCAAACCTATCCGGTTATTGCTGGAGCGGTTTCCCGACCCCAATAAGGATTTCGTTCTCCTTCAACTCTACGCTCCCCAAGCGGAGACCGTGTTCGTCGCCGGCTCATTCAACGATTGGCAGCCAGCGGCGCTGCCTTTGCAGAAACAAGCTGCTGACCGTTGGGTGGTGGAGTTGAAGCTCGCTCCCGGAAGGTACGAGTATCGGTTCGTCGTCGATGGCCAATGGATTGATGATCCTCTGTCTCCGGCTTACGTATCGAATCCGTTTGATGGCCTGAATTGTGTTTTGGTGGCAGCCGGGGAGTGAAGGCTGAAAGCTAAATGTAATTCCTCCAAAAAAGTGGACATCAGTGAGGATACCAAAAAGTCAAAGGTTGCCGCCGTGAAATCTTCCAAAGGCGCGGGCCAGCGAGAGCGCCATAAGCAAGACCCCAAGACCCAGGACAACGACATGCCTTGTCTGGCGCAGCTCGAACCGGCCCACACGAGCCACCAGCAGGTAGGCCACAACCAAGTTGGATGTTCCCCACAGGACGTTGACCGTTGCCGATGACAGGCCCTGCCCCGGCGGCGATGCGAACGGGCTTTGGAACGGGCTGCCCGAAATGCCATTCACCAAGTGTGGAATCGCGTTGGCCAAGAAGGCCCCGCCAAAGAAGTAAGCGATAAAGTGATACCAGCGTGTTGTTGTGTTTTCGTTCATGGTCAATTTTACAAGGGCGGCGGGTTGATGGAGCTTTTATCTGTCAAGTGAAAGTCGGGGTAACATTCGGCGCCGGTTTCGGGCAGGTCCAGACCGCCGGTTTCAAAATCGCGGCGCGTTCGGATGGGGGTGATGAGGTTGGAGATTTTAAACCAGACCCAGGCCAGCCCGCCGACGAAGAGGAGGCAAACCATCATGCCAACGCATTGCGCCGCCAGTTGGGACCAGTCGTTGGCCGGGCCGCCGAACACTTTTCCGAATGCGCCGGAGACGCCGCCGCCGCTGGCAAAAAGGCCGGCGCTGATCAGGCCCCACGCGCCGCCCACGCCGTGGGTTGAAATGGCGCCCACCGGGTCGTCGATTTTGAGTTTGCCCTCAAAAAAGAGGACGGAGTGGACGACGATAAAGCCCGCAATGGCGCCAATAAGCGCGGCCGCAATGGAGTTGACAAAGGGACATGCGGCCGAGATGGCGACGAGGCCGGCCAGAAGGCCGTTGCAAATCATGGATGGATCGGGCTTGCCGAATTTGGCGGTGGTGGTGGCGTAGGCGGCAAAGGCCCCGGCAACGGCGGCGAGGAGGGTGTTGACCACAATGACTTCCAGCCGCTCCCCGGCCAAAGCCGGAGCGGCATTGAAACCAAACCAGCCGGCAAACAAAATGACGGTGCCAATCACGACAAACACCAGATTATGACCGGGCATCGGGCGCGGTCTTCCGTCGCGGGAGTATTTTCCGGCGCGCGCGCCCAGAACGAGGGACCCCGCCAGAGCCATCATTCCCGCCGACATGTGAATGACGGAGGAGCCGGCAAAATCAACCACCCCCTGCCCCAAGCCGCAGCTTTGACCGAGTTGGGCCAGCCAGCCGCCGCCCCACACCCAGCGTCCGAAAATCGCGATGGGAAGCGCGCCCGCAAAAAATCCATACCACACCATGTTGCGAAAACTCCATCGTTCAGCCATGGCGCCGGCGGGGATGACAGCCGCCATGGACACAAGCAGCGCCTGTAATACAAACAGGTGACTGCCGCCGCCCGCCGTCTCGCCCGTCGTCTGAAACAAATGGCCGCCGAACATAATGGCATGGCCGCAAATCCAAAAAGCGAGAATGGAAACGGTTGCGATCATGAGGTTGCCGAGGACAAGTTGCCCGGCATTTTTGGCGCGGCAAAGTCCGGTGGTGACGAGGGCAAAGCCGGCTTGCATGAGCAGGAGCAAGGCGGCAACGCAGAAAACCAGGATAGGGATGACAGACATACAGCTTTATTTATGTTGATGCTTGAAATACCAGAACATGGCGAACCCCATAATAAGCCAACCCAGCAAGAAAAGAAGGATCAATGGCAGCAGGCGGAAACGGCTTTTCCACAATTGAGGCTCTTGCAACCGCTTGAAACGCTCCACCAGTTCGACTTTTTCGTAATCGTCCAGTTCCGCTTTCATCACAGCAGCGGACGGATAACGATTGGCGGGATCGCGTTCCATGGCGTGGAGGATGATTTCTTCCATCGCTTGGGTGACTTTGAGATTGACCTTGCGCGGTGCCACCGGGTCGCCGGTCACGCGGGCGTTCATGACGGCGTAAGGGGTTTCGCCTTCGAAGGGTGTCTGGCCGGTGGTCATTTCGTACAAGATGGCGCCCAAGGCGTAAATATCGGTGCGTTGATCGCCGCGTTTGCCTTTGACCTGCTCCGGCGCCATGTAATCCGGGGTGCCCATGCTGGGCGAGAATCCAACAAATGTGATGCGGCGCATTTTTATGGATTTGGCGATTCCAAAATCCATGATGCGAATGGAGCCGTCGCTGCAAACCATGATGTTTTCCGGTTTGAGATCGCGGTGGACGACATCGTGGGAATGCATGTATTCCAGCGCGTCGCAAATGCGGCTGGCAATGCGCGCCGCATCCTGCTCCGGCAAGGGGTGGACTTCATTGAGCAGGGCCGCCAGCGTCTGGCCCTGCAAATATTCCATGACGATGTAAGGGCGGCTCTTCTTTTCCGGTTCGATGGGGAAAATGCGCAGGATGAAAGGATGGGTCAGGAGCCGGCCAATTTCCTCCTCGCGTTGAAAGCGGGAGAAGGAAGCCACGTCGCTCTCGAATTGCAGGAGCGGAACCTTGATGGCAACAGTCAGGCCGGTCTGCCGGTCTCGCGCCTTGAAAATGGAAGCCATGCCGCTGCGATTGATCAGATCGGTGATCTCGAAGCGGTCATCCAAAACCTGGCCGGGTTGGATGTCCTGGCTCACATCGCTGGAACCTTTGGTGTAGAACGGCGTGCCGCGATAGAAATTCCGGTGCTCGATTTCATTGATATGAATGATTTGGACGGTGATGTTATCCTCGGATTTTCGTTTTTCGGCAAGAGCGATCAACTGGCGGCAAGCCTCGTCTGGAGGGAAATGAGTGGCGGCGTTGCAAATTTCCTCATCGACCAGCACCGCGTAAAGGCCGTCGGTGCATTGCACAATAATGTCGCCTTTGGCGAGGGATTGTTTGAAGACATCGTAGCCGCAGGCCAGGTCCTGGCCGAGACTGCGGGTGATAACCGAGCGCAGAGGGCTGTTCATGGCCTCCTGTTCCTTGACCAGGCCAAGCTTGACCTGCAAGGCGACATAACTGTGGTCGGAAGTGACCCGTTGAATCACGCCCGCCCGGATCAAATAGACCCGCGAATCCCCCACATGGGCGACGCACATTTCGTCGTGGCGGAAAATAGAAACGGTGAAAGTCGTGGCCATGCGGCCCGGGGCGGAACCGCGGCCGGACGCATCGTAGATGACCTTGTTGGCGCGATTGAAAACGGAGCGGAGCAGATCGGAAGGTTCAGTCTCCGTCTGAACCTCCTGAAAAACTTCCAAGGCGGTGCCGATGGCGAGTTGGCTGGCCTCCTGGCCGCGGCCGGTGCCGCCGACGCCGTCGGCGAGAAGTGCGGCAATGCCGACCGAACGCACCAGCTCAGGGGTTGCCGGCTGCCAAAAGCCGACGGAATCCTCGTTCCGTTCGCGAACGGGACCGGTGATCGACAATTGGGCGTAAGTTAAATCCATTGCGCTCGAAACTTAGGCATTATCTGCGTGATTGGCGAGACAACAAACCGGCCACCTCTGAGGTAAGAGGCGGCCGGTGTTGTTGTTACTGCCCATTATGCCGCAGTTTCGGCTTTGACCTGCGAGGTTAGCAAAATTTCCCTGCCCTTGCTCTTGCTGGACAAGACAAAGTAAACCACACCGTAGACGCCCCAGAGCGCAGCCACGGCCAATGCGATGTAAGGTTCCTTCGGACTCATGCCAGCCACGAACTTCGGTCCCACGATGTAGAAGAGCAAGCAAGCCAGATTGGCCAGCAAACCGAACACAGGGGCGACCATGTGTTTGAAACCGTGGAAATTCTGATGCTTGCGAAAGGCCACAATCGCCACAATACACGTTGTCATATACAACACGAACGTGCCGAAGTTGCTCACCAGAGTCACGATCAGCAGCGTATTAGGCAGGGTGGTGTAGAAGTGCGGCGAGAAGATGCCGACGCTGTACCAGAAGCTGCCTTGGTATTGTTTTTCCAGCGCGGACGGATCGGCGGATTGGCCGCCCAAATAGATCGTGGTCGAGATGATGCCGACAACGATCGAAATGGCCGCCAGCGTCCAGATGGCCCGGTGGGGCGAGAGCGTTCTGCCGTGCAACAACCCGAAATGAGTGGAGAGTTCCTCATCGCGGCCCATGGCATAAGTCACGCGCGCCCCGGTATTCATGCAAGACAAGGTGGTGCCGAGCAAGGCCAGGAACACCGTGCCCGCCTGGATCAGCATAAATGCCTTGCCCGCCGAATAACTGCCAAAAGCCCAAGTGCCAACCAGCACCATCATGTCGCCCAAAGGCGCGCCCGAAGCGCCCGCATTGGACAATGTGTAGCCACTGTTAAGAAAATAGTTGGCGGCGAAATATTCGAACAGGTAACAGACAGCGCCTTGGATGGCCAGTGATAGCAACACGGCGCGGCCAATATCCTTTTTGGGATTCTTTGCTTCCTCACCCATGGCGGTCACGGATTCAAAACCAACCAGCAACAGAATCGCGATGCAGGCTTGGACAAATAAGTTGGCCGACCCGTGCGGCGCGATCACCGAACCGGCGGTTTGATGGAAGTTAAAGGTTTTCGGATCCTGCGCCGTGCCTGCGCCGGTGACGGCATCCGCCGGCTTGTAACTGAGAATGAACGGATCGGCCATCGCCTTGCCATCCTTGTCCAGTACGAGTTTGCCTTCCTTGTCCTTTTGGAACACCGGGTAAGGATCCCCCTCCCCCAAACCCATCGCGGTCAGGGCGGCGACCACCGGCACTTCTTTGTTTATCGTTTTGTCCAAGTCATCCTTGGTCACTTGGCGATCTTGTTGTTTGATGGCGGGAACGGGAATCAATTTGCCATCCTTGTCGCGCAACAGATTGCCGCCGGCGTCCTTTTGGTTGAGAACCACGCCTTTGTCGTCCATCTGATATTTGGGTGAGCCGTCGGCCCAGGAATCCGGCACGCCGACGCCCTTGCCGTCCACAACGTTGGCTTGGTCAACATTATAATTAACCGGGACTCCGCCGGACAAATGCAGGCCGACCGAGCCGTCCTTGTGCGTGGCGCGGTAGCCAATGGCCATGCAGGAAAAGACGATCAAGGCGCTGATTTGAATGACGTTGATGGCCATGTTGACCGCCGTGGTGCCATTGACGCCGCGATAGGCGATGTAGCCAACGCCGAGGCCGAAGACGATGCAGAAAAGCCACATGAAAAGCGGACTATTGTACGTGCTGCTGAACAGGCTTGGAAAAAGTTGCCCAGCCAGATACCCGCCCAAGACGGCGGTCACGCCAACCATCAGACCGGTATAGACCCAGTAATACAGGTGGCTGGACCAGCCGGTGAAGAACTTGATCACGCGCGCGTACTTAAACCCCCGGTTGCTGGATAGAAAGGCCTGCTCGGCGTAGAGGTAGGACGACCCCGCGCCCGGATACAGCTTGGATAGTTCGGAATAGCTGATCGCCGTCGCGAAACACAAAAGCAGCGCGGCCAGAATACCGAACCACATCGCGCAACCCGCCGTCGGAGCGCCGTACAATGATTGCTCCTGATAGGTGAGCCACAAAAACGCCCCGGGCGCGATGAGCGCCATGGCGTTGATGGTCAGACCGGTCAGACCCAACGTGGGCTTCATCTCTGTCTTCGGTGGTGATGTTGACATATCTTTTATATTTTACTTACTGTTTTCATTTGGTTCATTTGGTTAGGCATTGGTTTTTTTAATGGCCGCCGCTGCGGCGGCGATTGCGGTCAGGGCGAGGGTTGGGAAAGATCGTGCCTTATTGTTTATCCGGGTGAGGTTCATGTTGGAATGATCGTTCATATAGCCGCATCCCCCGTCTCT
>CAZLEE010000222.1:0-6669 GCA_964558455.1 uncultured Verrucomicrobiota bacterium
CCCGAAGGCAAACCCGGCGCCGGCCTGGTCATCAAGGATTCCATCGCCGACATCACCCTTCAGCAAGTGCTGACGCGCCCGGAAGAATTTGACGTGATTGCCACCCTGAACCTCAACGGTGATTACCTGAGCGACGCCCTGGCGGCCCAAGTGGGCGGCATCGGCATCGCTCCCGGTGGAAACATCAACTACGTCACCGGCCACGCCATTTTTGAAGCCACCCACGGCACCGCGCCCAAGTATGCCAACCAGGACCGGGTCAATCCCGGCAGCGTCGTGCTCAGCGGCGAAATGATGTTCCGCTATCTGGGCTGGACGGATGTGGCCGACCTGATTTTGAAGGGCCTCAACGGGGCGATTGCCTCCAAGCGCGTCACCTACGACTTTGCCCGTCAGATGACCGGCGCCCAGGAAATCAAGTGTTCGGAATTTGGCGACAACATCATCGCCCACATGTGACGGACATTTTGCGTTAAAAGCACCGCCTCCGGGTCGAATGAGGAATTATGATAATATGTGAACCACGTATTCACATGTATCAGTTAATCTAATAAATTTGCCCGGAGCGCTATTTTTGCAGTCGCAAGTTGCTTATTATAAATTTGTTGCGTGTGCCTTGCGTCATTTGACATTCTTATGGCGCAATGTTAGTCTGCTGAAAAGTTAAGGCACCGCCGGAGCGCTCGGTCGCCTTGGGTTGGCGTCCCTGTCTCCGGTAATGACAAAACAATTACACGAACATGAGTGATTTATCGACTTCCACAGTCAAAGGCCCCGAAACAACCGTGTCAAAGATTTCCGAGGTTGTGATTCGTTTCGCGGGCAATTCCCAGGACGGCATCCAGGCCATCGGCGGCTTTCTGGCGCGGCTGGCCGGACGAAGCGAACAGGAGGTCATGACGTTCATGACCATTCCATCCACCATTTCGGGGGGGCCTTCCATATTTCAAGTGCGCATCGGCTCCGGGGAAGTGTTGAGCGCGGGGGATGAGGCGGATGTGTTGATGGCCTTTTATCAACATTCTTACGAGGGGCACATCAGTTCGCTGCGCAAGGGCGGGATTGTGATTTATGATTCCGACCACGTGCAACCCAATCCGGAATGGGAAAAGAATTATCGCCATGTGGGCATTCCCATCACGGGCCGGACGGTGGAGGCCATCGGCGGCACGGCCAAGGACAAGGGCAAAAACATTTTTTCGCTGGGCTTGGTGGCAAAGATTTTTGATCTGGATGTGCCCAAGCTGGAGCGGCTGATTACGGAGCGGTTCGGAGGCAAAAATCCCGGCGTTCTGAAGAATGCCATGCTCGCCTTCAATGCCGGCTATGGATATTCGACCGGTTCCATCCTCCAGACCTTCCAATTTACCGATTCCGCCAAAAGGTCGCGCAACCAGGTTGTGATGACGGGTAACGAGGCGATGGCCTACGGGTTTATCGCCGCCGGAGTGCGTTTTGGCGCGGCTTATCCGATCACCCCTTGGTCGGAAATCATGGAAATTTTGCGGCGCGAGCTGCCGAAATACGGCGGGACATTCGTGCAGTGTGAAGATGAAATCGCGTCGATCTCGATGGCGATTGGCGCGGGTTGGGCCGGGCGGGTGGCGGTGACGGGTTCCAGCGGCCCGGGCATTTCGCTCAAGACCGAGGCGCTCGGCTGGGCGGTCAATGCCGAGGTGCCGCTGGTGGTGGTTGATGTGCAACGCGGCGGCCCCTCCACCGGATTGCCGACGGCGGTGGAGCAATCCGACTTGAACATTGCCTGCTACGGCGGTCATGGCGACGCTCCGCGGGTGGTGCTGGCGCCCATGGGGGTGGAAGACTGTTTTTACACGGCGATAGAGGCTGTCAATATAGCGCGCAAATACAACGTGCCGGTGATTATCTTGAGCGACCAATCAATCGGCACGCGCATTGAAGCCTTTGAAGAGCCTGACTTGGAAAAGATCTGCCAGGACATTTCCCCGGATTTGTCGCCGGTGGAAGATTACACGCCTTATGCGCTCGATGAAGAGCTTCATCGCCGGGTTGTGCCAGGGACGATAATCAAGAACGGGAAATATCCGGTCGCCGGCGGGTTGGAACACGATGAGATGGGGCACCCGACCGGCACGCCGCAACTGCACATGCAAATGACGGCCAAACGCCGCCGCAAACTGCAACGGCTGGCGGCTGAATTGCCGGCGCCGAAAATTTACGGGTCGCCGGAAGGTAATTTGCTGTTGGTAGGCTGGGGATCGACCAATGGGCCGATCCGCGAAGCGGTGGACCGGGCGCGGGCGGCGGGCGACAGCGTTTCCGCGTTGAACATCCGGAACATCAATCCTCTGCCGCCCGGGTTGGAGAATATTTTTGCCGGTTTCGATAACATCAGCGTGGTCGAAATGAATGACGAGGGACTTTACGGTTACGGCCAGTTATGCGGCTTGTTGCGCGCCCGTTTTTGCGATCCGAAGATACGGGGGTTGACCAAGACCGACGGGCTGACATGGCGGGTGCGGGAAATTCTGGAGCGCGCCAAGGTGACCATCGCCGATGCCGTGCGCAAAATGTGACAGGTGCGGTTAATTTTTATTTTTATCCAAATTTATGAGTGAATCCACTGTGCAAAATCCGCCTTCGGCCCCGGCGGCCCTGCTTCCGGGCGAACGCAAAGGGCTGACCAAAAAGGAACTCACCAGCGATCACCCGACATGGTGTCCGGGCTGCGGGGATTTTTCCGTTCTCGCCCTGTATTTAAAACTGATCGAGAAGCGCAAATTGTGGCACGAGAAAATCGCCACCGTGGCCGGGATCGGTTGCTCGAGCCGTTTCCCCTATTTCGTCCAAGCCAACGGCGTCCATTATATTCATGGACGCGCCCTGCCTTTTGCCAGCGGCATTTCCCTGACCCGCCCCGACCTGCACCTATTTGTGTTCGGCGGCGACGGCGACGCCTTTTCCATTGGGGGCAATCACCTGAATCACGCCGCGCGCAAGAATATCAAGATGACTTACGTCATCATGGACAACTGGGTTTACGGCCTGACCAAAAAGCAGACCTCGCCCACTTCCCCCATCGGCTTCAAAAGCAAGACCGACCAGTGGGGATCCGTGGATCAGCCGATCAATCCGATGAAACAATTGATCTCGGCCGGCGCCTCTTTCATCGCCCGCGCCACCCATGCCAATCCCAATCATCTGTTGCAAATGATGGAAGCGGCCATGGATCACGACGGTTTCAGCGTGGTGGAATGTTTGAGCGAATGTGTTGAGTTTTACGAAGGGGCGTTCGACGCCTCCAATCCGCGCAAGGGCGGGAAGTTTGAACTGGTCCCGGCCGATCACGATGTCACGAACGATGTCGCCGCCTACAAGCTGGCCGACGCGGCGTTCCCCGGATATTTCGGCATCTTTTACAAATCAGACCGTCCGACCAAGAACAAGCTGGAAGCCAAAATAAACGCCGACGTGCAAGAAAAAGTGGCGGGAAAGAAGGATTGGGAAATCCTCCAGGCCACGTTCAACAAGCTGAAATAAGGACGCGCCTCCGCCGGGTCAGTCCTTTTCCGGCGGCAGCGTTTTGACGTGTCTGGCCCAAAGATCGGCGCTGACGTACAGCTCGTAAAACACGTTGGGACGCAGCTCAAAATAACCGGCCATCAAATGGGTTCCGCGCTCGTCAAATCCGGCGCGCAAGGCGGCGGACACGATCATGATGGGCGCAACCGGTTCGTCCGGGATTTTATCCCAAAAGCCGACACTGCTGAACCGGCGCAAATACCACGGCAACGGCCAATAACTGTCCGGCGACATCACTTTAATCACCGTCCCGTAACCGTCCGGGGAAACTTTGGCGAGGGCATCGACGATTTGCGCGAGCCGGAGAGCATCGGGCGAAGTCTGGCTGTAGGTGTAGGGGTTTTTGACGCTGTCGCAATAAGGCTCGCCCCCTCTGTCAACCGCAAAATTACCGCGCCAGGCCTGCCAGCCCAGTTGGGCCGCGGCCGCGACGAGCAGGACCGACGCGACGGCCTTGATCTGGAATCCCCGGCACGCGCGCAGCAACACCGCCGCCCCCACCCCCGCCAGCAAAATCATGCCGTGATAAAATCCCAGCAGACACCACGGCGTCTTGTAGGGCAGCACGGTGTAAATCAGTGTCAACCAGAAGGTGTAGAACGCCAGCAGCCGCACCAGAGCCGTGTCGGCCCCGCCCAGCCATCGGCCTTTCAGGCCGGCAACGAATCCGACCGCCGCCAAAGCCACGATCAATCCTTCGCTCCAAATCGGTCCGCCTCCGGCTTTATAGAAAAGCAGCCGTTCGAAATAAAAATTCCACGGGTGGTTGTGTGCTCCGGTCGCGCGCCGCAACCACGGAGTGTAGGCTTTAAATGCGTCCAACACCCCGGCGGGATGGGTCAGAAATGAGGAAAAGAAAACCGCCCCCACGACCAGGCCAATACCCACCGCCCCCGCCCACCGGCTACCGTCAACCGTCCACCGTCCACCGTCCACCGTCCGCCGCCTCTCCAGTAATAAATGACTTGCGACCGCCAGCCCCATGGCGAGGAGGGCAAAAACAAAAGTCTCCTTCGTGGCCCACATAAGTCCCAAACCCGCCCCCGCCGGCACGAGCCACAACAGCCGTTTGCTTTTGCCATACCGCCATGCGGCCAGACCGGTCAGGCCGGTGAAAAATACGAGCAACATCTCGTGGATGTAATAGCGGCTGTAAAAAACCATGGCCGGCGAAACCGCCGTGAAAGCCGCCGCCCACAAGACTTCCGCCCGCCCCAAATCACGTGTCAACAATAACAACAAAAGGATCAGTCCAAGGCCAAATGCCACCGTCACCGTCCGGAAGGTCGTTTCATTGAAATCATTGAAGTTGCGGGAAGGATTGAGCCAGGCGGCGGGCAGGGTGAAATAAGGAAGGGTCGGGCCGTGAAATTCATCCGGGTCATAGCGGTAGTTGTTTTCGTCCCAGAGGCCGCGAAACTTCACGGCATTGACTGCCTCGTCGTTGTGCAGCGGGCGCAGGCTCAAATCCGGCAGTCGCAACGCGGCCGCCAGCACGAGCAGTGCCAGAAATGCCGGTACGAACCACCGTTTCATGGCGCTGGCTGGCCGTAAGCCTCGACCTCGATGTAAGTGTTCAACGCGTTGTCGCTGCTGCCATGACTGTAACAGCGCACGTATCGCGCCCGGACCCCCTTGGCGTCAATCAACTTCCCCGCGCCGGTCAGCGGATTGTCAAAATACTCCCGGTCCGCGCCCACTCCGAGGCCCGCGCCGTTTTTTTGGTCGTTGTTGAACAAGGTGTGAACGTCCATTTTAAACGCGGGATCGTCCGCGACCTGCACAATCACCTCGCGATAAACCACGGGAGCCGAGAAATCGTGCCAGAGCACAATGGCGTAAAGATTGAACTCGCCCTTCAAATCAATTTGCACCCACTGCAACCCGCGCCGCAACGTCACCACATTCTCCTCAAAAGCGTCCTTCTTCCCATCGGTAATCTGGGCCAGATCGCCGGAAATCAGATTGGAATCGCTGGCCGTCACCGGCTTGCCCAGCGCGACGTTGGTCACGCCCTTGGGCGCGTAAAAAACCGGGCGCGGCTTGGAAGACAACGGCTCGGCGGAAGTATTGGTGGGAAGATTAGGCGGCGTTCCCTTCAGGGCGGGACCGGGCAGAACCAACGGCAACGGCGCCAAATCCGCCGCGCCGCCCCGGGACAAAGCCGCGCCGCAAACCAGCGCCATCAACAACAAACGTTTGCAACGAATCATCATGCCAGACATACAATGCCTCCATGCTAACAGCCCCCCCGCCGCAAGTCCACCCCCCCGTCAAACCGGTAGCCGGTGGACGGGCAAATTTGGAAAATGCGGCAGGCGGCGGAATCGTGCTTGACTAATTCGTTGCCGGCGAGCAGGTTGGGTTTCAACACAACAGCATGACGCGCATGAGCACCGCGAAACCATATAGCTATTTGAACCGGCTGGGAAACGGCTTTGCCACCAAGGCGAATCGTCCAACGGTTGCAAAAGAGCCGGAAAAACTGATTCCTCTGCATGGCGGCTACCGGCGGTTGAAAAGCTTTCAGGTAGCGCAACTGGTTTATGATGTGACAGTGCGTTTCTGCGACCATTATATCGGGAAACGCAGCCGCACTCATGACCAGATGGTTCAGGCGGCGCGGTCGGGCGTGCAGAACATTGCGGAGGGCAGTCAGGCGAGCGGCACGTCCAAGAAAACGGAACTCAAGCTAACAAACGTGGCGCGCGCCAGTTTGGAGGAACTGCGCCTGGACTATGAGGATTATCTGCGGCAGCGCGGGCTGGCGTTGTGGGCGCGCGATGACGCGCGCCGGACGCAACTGATAGCGGCGCGGCCAGCCACGGCGGATGACGTGGCTGCCTGGGCGCGAGCGACGCATGACGGACAAAATGGACAACATGTACAAAGTGGACAGGGCAAGCCGGAAGATAAGTCCATGCAGTCCATGCCGTCCATGCCGTCCACAAAGTCCACCTATCCTGAAATCTCAGCAAACGGCGCGCTGGCGCTGCTCGCGGTGGCGTGCAGCCTGCTCAACCGCCAGATCGCCACACTGGGAGAAAAGTTTGTGGAAGAAGGCGGCTTCACGGAGCGCCTCTACCGCGTGCGCAGCGAAAGAAGAAT
>CAZLEE010000223.1:0-6659 GCA_964558455.1 uncultured Verrucomicrobiota bacterium
GATACCGGTTTGCGTCCGCCAAAGATCCCCATTTGCCGATTATCCGCCCATAGGGGTCATATTCATAGCGGGCGACAACGTTTTGGTTGCTGTCAATGAGTGTGGAGCCGTTGTTGTCGGTTCGCGCCAGCAAGCCCCCAATGCCACCCCCACGCGAAAGGCTCAGGCTTAAATCAACTCCCCGCGTGTAGGTAACGCCTGGCGTGTTGTTCCCGTTTCGCTCCTGAAGAACAAGCGCGCCGTCGAAGACGTAGCGGGTTTCGTTGGTATCAAGCCAGGAGCCGCCCTGCCACGTGTAATTGGTCATCATCCGTCGGCGACCCAAGCCATCGTAGGCGAAGACCGTCTGGTACTGCCCCGCAACCATCACATTAGTCAGACGATTCTCTGCGTCGTAATAAAATGACCGCGCCCCGTCGTTGGTCAGGTTGCCGTTGGCGTCGTACTGGAAGTTTACGGTGGCGGGCAAATTCACCGAAAAGGACGCGGCACGGCGCGGCACGTCGCCCAAGGCGGAAACCATGCCCAACAGCCAAAACAAAACGACACGCCAAGTCATGGACATAATGCTAGTCGTCGCCACGGGCTCGTGGAATAATTTGCTCTCTTAGAAAGCAGATGCGCTTTTTCAGCAAATTGGCATTTTCGAGCGTTGGTTCAGCCTTAATTGGAAATGTCTTTGTAGTGTCCTTGCGCTGCAATACTGCATCGGCCCATTTATTTGCAATGTCGCAATAGATAGAAAGCGCATCGCTGGCTGTTGGTGCGTTGTCCGTCACCATGTAAATGGACGGAAGGTCACCTACAATTACCCAAAGAAACTCGTCCTTTCCTCTGATCGCTTCCGTTAATTGAACCAAAAAGGCAGCAACGACATTTCCAACACCATATCCAAGAAACACGGCCTTGATTGGTGGACACCATTGGAAAGAGGAAAGGAACGTCCTCGCCTCCACCGCCATCCCTCGCAACAAGGCCGTATCCCCCGGCGAATCGCCCTGAATGGTTTCCTCCTTTTGTAGTTTTTCCGTATTCAATCATCTCCTCCCGCATCTCCCACATCGTTTATTCCACTTGATCGTGATCCCCATCGCTGGAAGTCTCCAGAATCCATGTGTTGCTTGAAGTGTGCATCATGGGGTAATGGCTCAGTATTATCAACGGCATTATTGCCGCGGTCGGCAAGCGGAATTTTATGAGATACGTCCTGATTTCGTCCGGTCTTGGGATCCTTGGGCCAAGGTTTGCCAGTTGCATTTTCCCAATTCTTCCTTAATTTGGGGCTAGGAACGCGTTTGCACTTGGCGGCAGCTTTTGCTGTCTTTGCATCGTTGGCAGCGTTTTCAAGCACCCTCGCTTCTTCTAGCGCGCCCATTTCAGGAAGCCCGACCGCCACCACCAAATTTAAGGCGTCTGCAATGTCGCTTGCGGCGCTCGGTTGACCAATAGAATTCGCAATGTCCTGGGCCATTCGCTGACTCGCTCCCGCCTCCTGTTCGTTCATTGCCTCCTGGACATATCCCAGATAATTTGCAAAATCACCGAGGTTCTGAGCACCCTCGTTACCAAGTGGAGAAACCATCACGCCAGGACTTGGGTAGGTGTAGCCGGCCTCGCGTCCGTCGGTGTCTATTGCGTTCAATGGGCTGTTCAACGCAAAAAGCCCAATACGCCCCTCGCCATCAAAAACCAGCCAAACGCCGGTACAAGCCTCCTGGCCTTTGGCGGGCTGTTCTTCCTTTAGCTGTTTCTCAAAGCCGTTGCCAAAGGCCGTGGCGTCGCGGCAGATGGCCTTGGCGGGCAGGGTCAGCCCCCAACAAAACAGGGAGAGAACGGCTAGAAGGGAAAGCCGCTTGGCCTGGGCCAGACAGTGGGACAGGACAGCCATTTCAGGGGGCAGTCTGCCAGACCGCCCCGGCTTCGGCAATGACGGATGCTCAGGACTTCTGGCTGCGCTGCAACACTTCCCTGGGATGGAACTTGCGGTGCGCCGCTTTCAGGTCGGTGATGGTCAGATGCAGGTAACGCTCGGTCGTGGCCAGCGAACGATGCCCCATGATTTCCTGAACGTGGCGCAAGTTGGCCCGGTTCTTGACCAGGTGCGTGGCGCAACTGTGCCGCCACAGATGGCAGGTGACGTGCTTTTTAACCCCGGCCAGCTTGGCGTATTTCTCCACCACCGCCCCGACGGCGTTTTTGCAGATGGGCTGCGCCCGCAACGAGATAAACAGCCGGTCGCTGGCCCGGCCCGCCAGCAACACCGGGCGGATGCCCTTGATGTAGTTTTCCAGGAATGAGCAGGCCACCTGGGTCAAAGGCACCACCCGGTCTTTGCTCCCTTTGCCGCCGTTGACCCGCAACAGTTCCTCCTCCAGGTTCACGTCGGCCAAAGTCAGCCCCATCAACTCGGCCTTGCGGATGCCGGTGGCGTAGAGCACTTCCAAAATGGCGCGGTCGCGGTAGCCGAGATGTGTGCCCAAGTCGGGCCGCTCGATGATTTTGCGCGCCTCCTGCGGCGTGAGCACGTTGCGCGGCAGCGTCTCCGGCTCGCGGGCGTGTTCCAGGTTCTTGGCCGGATTGTGGGCGATAATCCCTTCCTCATGCAGGAACGCGAAAAAGCTGCGCACGGTGCTGATATTCCGGTTTTGCGTGGCCGTGCGGCGCATCGTCCCTTTGGGTGTCGGCTCGTGAAAGAGCCAGCGTTGGAAGTCGTGCAAGACGGCGCTGGTGACGGCCTGCGCGTCGGCGATCTGGATTTCCGCCAAGAAGCGTTGGAACGTGCGCAAGTGGACGGCTTGCGTTGTCCAGGTGCGCGGCGAGAAGTTGAGGATTTCCAACTGCTGCCGGTAACGGTTGGTCAGCACGTCAAAGTTCATAAGGCCCTTTCACACGCATGGCTTTGATCTGGCCCCCTCTCAGGGCCTTGGGCGCGGCCTGTCTGACGCGCGGATGTTTCTTGAAGGTCTTCTTGACTTCGGGAATGGCCACGCGGCTGTAACGCTGCGTCGTTTCGAGCGAGCGATGCCCCAGCAGCCGTTGCACGTAGGCGATGTTCGCGCCGTTGGCGACCAGGTGCGTGGCGCAGGTGTGCCGCCAGACGTGCGGGCTGACGGTGCGCTTGAGCACCTGCCGGGCATAGAAGCGCGCGCGCACGTCAATGGCCTGCTGCTTCATCGGGCCGTGCGGCTCAATGGCGCTGATCCACAGGGCGCGTTCGTCCCGGTTCTTTTTCGTCCAGACGGCACGGACTTTTTGCAGATACTCGCGCACGTAGTTGCACGCCTTTTTGCCCATTGGCGCCACGCGGTCTTTGCCGCCCTTGCCTTTATTGACACGCACAAAGCCGCTGCGATAGTCCACGTCGTGGACGGTCAGGCTGGCCATTTCGCCGGAGCGGATGCCTGTCGAGTAGAACATTTCCAGGATGGCCTTGTCCCGGATGCCGGTGTGCGTTTGGGTGTCAGGCGCGTCCAGCACGGCCCGCGCTTCGCCCGGCGTCAGCACGGCTTTGGGCAGCTTCTTGGGCAGGTGCGGCAGCTTCAAGCCGACACACGGATTGACCAGGATGGCGTCGGTCGTTTCCAGGTGCTCGAAGAACCGGCGCAATGCAATCAGATGCACATGCACGGTGGCCAAAGTTTTTTGCGCCGTCAGCCCCGCTTGGTGCTCGCGGATGTGGTCGCGGGTCACGGCCCGCGCGTCGTCCAGGCCGCGGCCGGCCAGGAACTGCTCGAAAGTGAGCAATGCGCGGGCATGAGTGCGCATGGTCGAAGCGGAGTAACGGCGCACTTTCAGGGATTCCAGGTAATTCTCTATGGCTTGGCGCATGGCTTCCTCCTTTCCCCACCGGGTACAGGCGTTCCCGCAACAGGCGCGAGGTTGCGGGCGGAAGCCGTTTTCGCCCTTGGTTCATGCGGGCTTTCGCCGTTTCTAACCTCGCGCTTTTCCACCTGCGAGGTGGGTGCGAGGTGGCCGTTTTGGGGTGCGAGGTTGGGTAAAACACCTGCGAGGTTGGCTTCCTTCCGCAGTTCTTCCACCGATTTCAACCCGGCCAAAAACCGTCCGCCCTCCTCCTGGGCCGGGTCGTAGAGCAGGCGGTATTGAAAGGTCTGCCCAAACCGGCCCGACAGCGGCACCAGGTATTCCATCTGCGCCAGTTCGTCCAGGTGCGTGCGCAACCGCGTGTCGCCCCACTTGAACGCCTCGCGCAACTCACGGCGCGTAAAATGGACCTGCTCGGTTTTCCTCTCGCGGGCCTGCCGCTGCGTGTAATCAAAAATCAGTTCGAGCAACTGCCGGCCCGGTCGGGAGAGGTCGTCCAGCGAATGCCCGAAAAGCTCGTGGGCGATGTCGTTGGCCGCGGCCACGTCCGCCAGCGTCGTTTCGATGTATTCGCCCACGGCTTCGTCCCGCTTCACCGGGCGTTGCAACTGATGCAGGAACGTGACGGCTAAAATGAGATGCAGATATTTCGGATTATCCCGGCGCACGGCCAGCCGGTCCTCGGCATAAGACAGGAACGGCTCGAACGGATTGACCACCACCACCGGCTTCAAAAGACGCTGGAAGGCGTGATGCCGCCGCAAGATCGCTTCCCGCTGCCGTTTGCGCCGCAGCCCGTCCAGCGTGTGGCTGTGGCGCTGCGCCTCCAAAATCGCCCGCGTCTGCCCCGCCGACTCGTCCACGCTCACCAAAATGAACCGGCTGCGCGTCTCGGCGTCGGTCTGCGGATTGGTGGTCGTCTGAAAAACGGCGGTCGGGCCGTGGACGGTGTTGACCTGGGTTTCCAGTTTGCCGGTCAGCGCGTTTTTGATGGTGGATTCAATGACCAGCTTCTTGGCGGAGATGAGATTGCGGATGGCGTAGTGCGCCTCGCTGGCCCCGGCCTCCTCCTCCACCGCCAGCACCTTGTGCCGCAGCGAGTCCTCGCCCTTGTAAAACAAAGCCTGGCCGGTCAGGGAAGTCAGCTTGATGAGTTCCTCGACGGGACAGAGCGAAAGAATGATGTCCTGCAAATGGCTTTTGCCCGCCCCGCTGCCGGAGAGGATAAGCAGGGCCAATGGGTCATCCATCTTCCGGCTGGTCATCACCAGGTAGCCAATCAGCCGGTTGGTTTCCTCGCCCACCAGGCCCAGCTTTTCCATGTCCCGCAAAATCTCATTCACCAGGTCGGGGCTGCGCCCCAGCTTCAACGCCTCGGCCTTGTCCGCGTCGGACACCAGGACAACGGCTTGCGCGGCTTCCACTTGGCGTTTTTCCACGTAGGCTTCCAACTGCGTGATGAGCCGGTTCACGTCCATCTCGATCACGTCGGCCACTTCCTTGAACAGGTGCGCCGCCTCGCTGATGAACGTGCGCCGCGAGCGGCTCAGGTAAAAATCAATCGTGTCAATATGAAAACGCCCTTGCTCGCCCAACACCTTGACCGTGGCCCGCAGCCGGGCCGCGTTCGGACGCTCGATGGCGCGAAGCTCATACCGGCGCGGCCCGTAGCTGGCCGCAAATCCGTCCGGCGTCATGTCTATTTTTTCCTCGCCCTGTTGGGCCGTCAGTTCGCTTTGGGGCGCGGTGGTTGTGGCGGGCAGCGCGGCCTTGACCTGCGCCTCGAAGTCGGAAGCGGAACGGCTAAGGAAAAAATCGTTGGCGTCTTTCACGCCTTCCGGCCATTGCACGACATGGATGGCTTTGACCAGGGGCGGCAACACTTTTTCCTTTAGCTGTTCCGTGGCCGTCCGTCCCGGTTCGTCGTTGTCAAGACAAAGAAAGATTTCCCGCGTGTTGTTCTCGCGCAACAACGCCTCGTGGTCGGGCGTCCAGCCGCGTGTGCCGTAAATGGCAATCACGTTCTTGAAGCCCGCCTGCCACAGGCTCAGGCCGTCCAAAATCGCCTCGGCGATGAACAGCGTTTGATTGGTCTTGGCGCTCGCCCCGTTCCAGACGCCGCGATGCTCGCCCGGCAGGTAGAGGTGCGGCGTTTCCCCCGGCGTGATGCGCCGCCCGTAAATCCCGCTGACGTTACCAGCGCCGTCAAAAATCGGCACGGTGACGCAACCGCGAAAGTGCTCCTGGCCGCGTCCGTTCAAAACACCCAGGCTTTTCAACTCGTCCACCAGTTGCCCCTCCTTGGGCAGGGCGGTGTGCAGCGTCCCGTTGCAATAGCCCACTTGAAAGATGTCCAGCAATGTTCCCTCCGCCAGATTGCGCCCCTTCAAATACTCGAAGCCGTCCCGGTCCTTGGGCAGCGTCCGGGCGTAGAACCCGACGACTCGTTGCAAGAGCGCGGCCGGGTTCTGCGGCCGGGCCGCTTCCGCTTTCACTGGCGGCGGGCCGGAAGCGCGGGCAATCGCGCCGTTGCTTTGTTTGACAAGCCAGTCAATGGCCTGCTGTTTGGTCAGGCCGTCCTTTTTCATCACAAAGTCAATCACGCTGCCCGCCGCCCCGCAGCCAAAGCAGTGATAAAGGTTCTTCGCCGGCGTGACGTGGAACGAGGCCGTCTTTTCCTCGTGGAACGGGCACAGGCCGACGTAATCATGGCCCTGCTTTTTGAGCTTCACGCCGCGAGCCGCCACCACCGCCGCCAAGTCGGTGGTTTTTTTCAACGCGGCCAGATCGGGAAGATTTTTCATGGTTCAATGGCGGGAGATCCACTGGCCGGTTTT
>CAZLEE010000224.1:0-6653 GCA_964558455.1 uncultured Verrucomicrobiota bacterium
AAACTGGAGATACCGTTCTATTGATACCCATTACAAACGTCGAAGAAGCCATTTTTCTAACCCCGTTCAGAGAACGGGGGGTTCTCTGCTAACGACCAAATGGGTTACATTGCGGGAATCGCGACGCTTGTAATGTTCGCGGTTGCATTGCGTCCTTTTAATATGATGGCAAGTCTTCCCGAGGCGTTCGGACTAAGCCGAATGGCGCCATTGGTCAATTGCTGGCCGGCACCCATGCCGGCCGCCAGTCTGAGTTGATAACTCACACCTTGAGAATTATACATGACGCTTTCCGCCGTGACAGATCGCACGGCAGATGCCTGGTGAGAACCGCCGATCATATCCCAGGCCCAGAGCAAGGGCTTGCCTTGTCCGTCCACGCCTGTGAAAGTGACATTGGTTTCACCGCAAACAACGGAAAAAATCCCTCCACCGCGAAGGGGTTGCTGGATGCCAAGATCAGTCCGGTTCAATTCCTTGACGACCGGCGGACCGTCCGGAGACATGGGCGAAGTTTTGCCGTCCGGTGAGAGCAAAACCGGCCACATCCCTGGCTTCTCCGGTCCCGACCAGAGACAACCATCCATCACGGGGAGAGTTTCATAGGCCAGGGAGCTCGTCGCCAGAGGGGTTTCGTGGGTTACGGAGACCACATTTTCGTCAAAGCAGTGGAGATCGCGGATGAAAAATCCGCCTTTCTCCCAAAGGAAATTGACGCGATAGAAGCGGCTGTTATACCAGACAGACTTTCGGTTTTGATTTTTCCAATCATCCAAATAAACCACCGAGGTCGGTGGCGTCAGGGCATAGTGACGATGAAACCATTCGCCCGCTTGCGCCAGCGTCATGACCTGGATTTCTCCGGCCTTGGCCTGCCTGGCAAGAAGCGCCACTTGCAGGGTCAGGCCCGTTTTCATCGAATCCCAACCAAACGAGTTTTCCTGTCCGACCTGCGTATAGGCAAAGGCAAGAGAGGGTTGATGAATCAGGTTGCTCATGAACCACGCCACCCACTCCGGCGACCCCCCCGCGTCGGGGTAAGCGGTTTCAAGTGTGAACATGCCCGGTGTGGTGCCATACTGATAAATGGGATCGCTGCCAAGCATCCGAAAGATCGGCACATCAATCTGACCCGCCTTGGTCTGCGCCGGCATGTAGGCATTGAGGCGGCTGGGATAGTAGGCCTGGTTCCAATAGCCGCCCCACAGCGTGTAGCCGTCCGTGCCAATCTGATCCTTGCAATTGCACGAGGCCACAATGCCGTAATGTTCGGTCATGTAAGCCAGGGTGACTTCATCAATGAACCATGACCCGACCGTGCGGGGATAATAACCGAAGATCGCCTTGAAATCGGCCATATAGACGTCCACCAGTTTGCGCCGTTCTTCCGGGGTGTAGCCCGGAGAAAAACCAACATTGGCCGTCGAAACCCACTCATGCCGACCTCGCCATTTCAGACCGGCCTTTTCGACCAACGGACGGGGAATCTCCCACCAGGCGGCAATCTCGTCCTTGGGTCCCAGTTGCTCCTTAAGGAGCTTTTGATAGCGGGGGTTGATCAAGGCATCATACTGCAAAGCCCAAGTCGCGGGCAGGTTGGCTTGCCTGATCAAATGTACTTGTTGCCGGGTAGTCTCATAAAGAATCTCTTCGGAGTTGGGGAGACGATAATCGGAGTTGCGGACGAAATTGTAAATATTAACGATGCGCGGTTCGCTGGCGTCCGGCGCTTGCAGGGTGTCTGCCAGGACCACGCCGCAAAGTAGGAAGAAAGAGAGGCTGCCTCTCAGAAACACGCGGCTGATTGCAATGGGCTTCATCGGTGGAGGTCAATAAAATGATCTGTTATAAGGATTTCAGTTTGAAATTGAAATGGCGAGCGGCTGCTTCGGTTTCGTGGCAAGACTTTACAATATTCGGACGGCCAGTGATAGCCCCCCAAGTGGGTAGTTTTGACTTGGCATGATCAAAAATCACCTTCGGACCGGGGCGACGATGGCGGACAATGAATTGCCTGAACCGTCGAGGATCGGCAGGAAGACAGGCCGGTTCGTCAGGCGCGCGGCCGGAATTTCAAGGCTGCCTCGGTTCGCGAATGAACATGGAGCTTGTGGTAGATATGCTTCAGATGCCAACGGATGGATTCGACGCTGATGCTCAAGCGGTCTGCGATTTCCTTGTTGGAAAAACCATGGACGACCAGTTCAAGGACTTCGCGTTCGCGCGGGGAAATATTTTCCACTTCGGCGGCGTTGACCGACTGGGTCTGGAAGTGCAAGAGGACTTTGCGCGCGATTTCCGCGCTCATCGGCACCCCGCCCTGCTGCACGTCCCGGATGGCATTAAACACCTGTTCGGGCGCCGCCCGTTTCAAGAGGTATCCAGAAGCGCCGGCGCGGAGCGCGCTAAAGATGCGGTCCGGGTCTTCATAGACCGTCACCATGATCACCTGCACGGCAGGAAGCCGTTCCTTGAGTTCGGCCACACATTCAATCCCGGACATATTGGGAAGCTGGATGTCCATCAAGACCACATCCGGCTGGTGCCTCGGAATGAGACGCAACGCTTCTTCCGCCGTTTCGCAGACGCAAACGCACCGGCAGTCGGGGGACAAATTGACGATTGTCTCCAGTCCTTCGCGTGTGGTTTTGTTATCCTCAACGATTGCGATTTTGATCATGTTGCATTCCTTCTAATGGCAGGCGAAATTCGACCTTCGTGCCGTGGCCGGGCTGGCTGGTGATTTGACAGTCGCCGCCAAGTTGCTGCATCCGCTGGCAAAGGCCGGCCAGCCCGTCCGTACCCGGCGACGCGTCAATGGACTCAAAACCGCGTCCATTGTCAATGACCGAGAGCGCCAGTTGCCCGCCGACCACTTCAAAAATCAGTTGCACCTCGGTCGCACCCGAGTGGCGGATGACATTGTTGAGCGCTTCTTTGAAGGCGCAAAAAACTCCGTGGCGCACCCTTGAATCCAACGGGCAATCCGGAATGTCGTCCGCCACCCGCAAACGGCAGGCCATCCCCGCCAGATTCAATAACCGTTGCGCGAAGAGCGAATAATAACTCGCCAGCGAAGCCACCGAATCATAGTGCGGATTGACCGCCCAGACAATTTCATCCAGGGAAGCGACCAGGGAACGGGCCATTTGCGTGAGCTGGTCCAGATAGCGCCCCTTGGTTTCCGCAGGAACGGCGGCTGTGTTCGCCAAAGAACCCAGAATGCTCACCTCGGTCAGCCCGGCCCCCAGTTCGTCATGAAGATCTCGGGCCACGCGGATGCGCTCCTGCTCGACGGCGTGGCACTGTTCCACCAGTTGCCGTTCTTCAATCTCCTCCTTGAGCTGTGCCGTCCGCTCTTCCACCTTCCGCCGTAGTTGCGCAACCCAGATGAATGTAACACTGAGCGCTCCCGCCAGCGCCACTATCGCAATAATGGCACGCTGAATCGTCCACCAAGCCGGTTGCTGCAATACCAGGATGCCAGAGGCGTTATTGACTAACAATTCAAACGGGTCGATATCTGCGCTGACGTAGTCTTGATCTTCATCCGCACTGGCATAGATGCCGGTCAATTGCAGCCGGGAGCCGGCCGAGAACAACGCTGGTTTGCCTCGCTCCGATTTGAGTCTGGCCACAAAGTGGCGGGGCCCGCTTTGCAGTTCCAATACTTGTTCGTCGCGATGGATGGTGTCGCTGATCAGCGTGGCCTCGACTTGCACCAGGATCGAATCCCGGGCGCGATCGAGCAATCTTTCAGCCGAAACGCGAACCGGTTCCGGCATCGCCGCCTGTCCGGTCTTTCGGATTTGACCTTGTTGCAACACGGGCGACGGCTCCCGCAGTTTTGGAAAGCCCACCGCTTCAATCAAGTCGCCCGTCTTTAACAAGGGCGAATTATTGGCGAAAACTCGGAACCCAGTTTTACCTTCCAGAACGAAATATTCGCCCGGCAACTCATAGATAATCTGGCCGGCCAGTTTGGTTCGATGTAACGCGATGGCACGAGCATCAAACCACCTCAGGTCCGATGTCTTTCTTGTGGGAAGCAGGAAGGGATCCAACGGCGACGGATCCTCCACTTCAACCATTGCTGGATATATATAAATTTTTCTAGGGATGACCTGCCGCTTGTGGAGATCAACTAATGTCCCAAAACAGCCGCGAATCCGCACCACGCTCCCAACCAGTGAGTCAGCGCCTGGAACCGTTGCGGGCAAGCGAGGCAGCGGCCGATCTTTGTTTCCAATCACAGTGATTTTTCCATCCGGCGTCAGCAATGTTATCTCCGCGCTGGAAACAGACGTGATCACGCCGTGCAACTCCGCGTATTCAGCGTCCAGGTTTCCGTTCATCAATTGATCCCAGGTGGGCTGGATCGGTTCCGGCAGTGCCGCATAACCCAAGAACCTGGCCTTATCGGCAACAATGAACGGCGAAAAATCGCCCGGATCGGTCGTGCCTTCGATTTCCCAAAGCTCTCCCAGACCCGGCTGATCAGCCCAGCCACCGGCCCGAGAACCAACGAATACTCCGCCGCTCGAATCATGCAAAACGACTGCCGTTAAACTGGAATAAATGACAACTCCCTGGATTTTCGCCGGGAGATGCTTGGCCGCCTCGTTGGCTTTCAATCGCCGTACCTGCGCCCCTGTCGTCAGCAGATCATTCGAGGAATTTTCCCGCGCACCATCACCGGAACCGCAAATCTTAACCTGCCCTGGACCCGGAACAAAAATACCGGCCAATCCTTTTGCTTCCCGATTGCTCGAGAATTCGCAAATCCCCTCCACCTGGAGCCAGCGGTGAAGCAAGTTGGTGGAGAACAACGCCTCGCCGTCAATCACCGTGACGGGCACAAGGTCGCTTCCGATCGCCATCTCCATTTCCAGACTTCGTTCGTTCTCGCTCACGAATGCCACTTCGCCCTCGGTCTTAATCCAATGCCCTCTCTCCCGGTTGGCCAGCGCCTGGGCAAGACTTTCGGGTGCAGGGATGGGCTTTCCCGGCGTCGTGATGGTCTGGCAACTATTCGAGGGTTTCCCCACGTAAAGCCGGCTGCCATCGTCCGACGTCAAATAAAACGTGTAAAGACCAGGATGATCAATTTGGACGAGTCCGGTGAAAGTCAGTCCGCAGTTTTCATCCCGCGTCCGATAGCTCACGCTAAAATTGGTCGCGACGCCTTCCACCACCGGGTTGAGCCGTGCAAAATCGGGCAAAACGCCCCAGCTAATTCCCTCGTATGCCGCATAAAGCACACCCGGTTTTAAATCACCTTGATTGGTTTCTCCACCGGAGCGGTGCCACAGTGCCGAGGCTGGCACTTGTTGTCTCGGAATCTCAGGGCCTTCATACTCCAGCTTTAACTCAAAAGCGACCAGGCCATTGAACCAGGTGACGCGGATCGGATTCAAGCCCGCATCCAGAAAAACCCACCCGAATTTTTCCAGCCCAGAATGTCTGCCGTCATTGTCCACTACCGGAGCGATGCCTGCCTGAATGCCATAACGGGTTTGAGTCAGAGGACACTTGTTTCCTTCAACGGTCAGCCCATCGCCGGCCCGCACGGAATGGCTGATTGCCGGCAACTCCAGCATGACCACACCTGAAGCATCCTCCAGAACCACCAGGTTCCGTTGCGGCGCGGCAGCGCAGACGACGCCTTCGACCCGAAACGACCGGACCGCCCGCCCCGTTTTGCCAAGAGTATTCTGCAGTTCAACAAGCGAAAGACGGTCCACGTTCGTGGCGCCTTGGGACGCGCCTGCAACCATCGGCCAAAGACCAGCAAAAAACCACAACAAGAAACTGAAAAAAAAGCGCGGAGTCGCGGCTGGCAATTCTGGCGCACGGACGTTCTTGGCGTGTTCGTTGCCAGCAGCGTCATTCGTCCAAGCAAGGTTTGACTCTCGAAATAAATATTCCATTAGACAAATCGCTATCAGGGGCAGTACATATCAGATTTTACATGGAACAGCAACTTTGAAACGGGCGACACCCGAGTAGCAGGGCTGCTCTAAAGTCTGGGAACGTCGCCGGTCAAGTAACGGATGACAAGATTTACACGGCGGCCCATTTTTTCCTGAAAGGCGGGACAGGTGCTATGCTGCGCCTTGCGCTGGCGGCGGGCCCAAGCGCGATACTCTCCTTGCGCGGCGCGGCGGAGGATGCCCAGCACGGTTGTGGCGATGGGATGGCGTACGCGGCAGCAATCTTTCCCGGAGCTGACATCCAAACGGTAATGGGTTCCGTTCGCGATGCTCCAGTATTGCCGGGCCAGTTCGAGCAAGCTGGCCGCGCCAGCCTGCTCCGGGCTCAGACTGGTCATCAACCAAACGGTTTCCACCTCCTGGCGTCCGGGACTGAGTTGGCGGATGCGATCCAGACGCGCCAGTTGCAGGACATGGGGAAAGCCCATTTGCTCCGGGGTGATGGCGATGACTTTGAGGCCGCGCCACTCAATGCGGCCGTGGCCTTTCTCAACCTGGAGCAGTTGAGGGGGAAAAATCTTCCGGCAGGAAGTGTTGCGCTTGGGCCAGGAGTCCGGCTTGGTTGCCTTTGATAAAGAGGGCAAAGTCCCCTTCCGCCTTCCTGGACGATGGAATGGGCGGTGCGCACTTGGGTGTGGAGGGCGTCCATCAGGGCGATGG
>CAZLEE010000225.1:0-6568 GCA_964558455.1 uncultured Verrucomicrobiota bacterium
TTGAAATTCGGGTGTCTTTCGGGCGGCGCTGTCGCGGGAATTTCCATCAGGACTTGGCGGAGATTGACTTGACGAAGCGGGCCATGCGGTCGGCGGCGATTTCGATATGATCGAGCGAGGTGGCGAAACAGCAGCGCAGATAACCTTCGCCGCCGGGGCCGAAAGCGCTTCCTGGCACGCAGGCCACCTTTTCGCTTTCCAGCAGGCGGGCGGCAAATTTCTTCGAGGTCAGCCCGGTGGAGCTAATGCAGGGGAAAGTGTAGAAGGAACCGCGCGGCAGATGGCAGGGCAGACCCATTTGATTGAAGGCGTTGACCATGAAATTGCGGCGCAGACGGTATTGTTCGCGCATTTCGGCGGTGTCCGGCTGGCCATGCTCAATGGCTTCGAGGGCGGCTTCCTGGCTGATACTGCTGGCGCAGAGCATGGAGTATTGGTGGATGCGCATCATGGCCTCAATGATCTCCGCCGGTCCGCAAGCGTAGCCGATGCGAAAGCCGGTCATGGCGTAGGCCTTGGAAAATCCGTGCAGGAAAATGGTGCGCGCCTTCATGGAGGGCAGGGAGGCGATGCTGGTGTGTTCGCCCTCAAAGGTCAGTTCGGCATAAATTTCGTCCGTAATGACAAGCAGATTATGGCGGAGGACGAGGGCGGCGATTTTTTCCAATTCGGACCGGGGCAGGACGCCGCCGGTGGGGTTGGTGGGGAAATTAAGGACAAGGACTTTGCTGCGGGGCGTGATGACTTTTTCAATGGCGTCCGCCGTGACCGAAAAATTGTTGTCCGCCCGGCACGGCACGGGCACCGGGACGCCGTGGGCGAGGCTGATGCCCGGGGCATAACTGACGTAGCAAGGCTCGTGGTAAATGATTTCGTCGCCCGGATTGATGACGGCGCGGAAGGCGACATCCATTGCTTCACTGACGCCGACGGCGACGAGAATTTCGTTGGCGGGGTTATAATTGACTTTGAAACACTTGGCGGTGCTGAGGGCGATGGCCTGGCGCAATTTGAGCAGACCGAGATTTGACGTGTAAGAGGTGCGGCCGCGTTCCAAGGCGTAAATGGCGGCTTCGCGGATGTGCCAGGGGGTGACAAAATCAGGTTCGCCCACGCCAAGCGAAATGACGTCCTTCATGGACTGGACAATATCAAAGAAATCACGGATGCCGGAGCGGGGAATGGCGCGCACATTCCGGGCGATGAATTGGTTGGGGTCAAAGCGCATATAACCTTGCCGCCAGGCAGGGGCTTTGGCGGTGTCAGGCGGCCGCTTGACCGCCCTTGCGGCGCAAAAGCGGCTGGGCTTGGCCGAGGACGGCAGGCCGGGTCACAGTGACGCCGACGATGTCGTCGTCGGTGGGGATGTCGTACATAACATCCAGCATGATTTTTTCGAGCAGACTGCGCAAGGCGCGGGCGCCGGTGCCCTTGATGATGGCTTGGGCGGCCAATTCGCGCAGGGCGTCGGGCGTGAATTCCAGATCGACGCCCTCCATGGCGAGGAGTTTGCTGTATTGCTTGATGAGGGCGTTTTTCGTCTCGGTCAGGATCAAAATCAACTGGTCTTCGGTTAATTCCTCAAGCGCGGTGGTCATGGGCAGGCGCCCGATGAATTCGGGGATGAAACCGAAGGCAATCAGGTCCTCCGGTTCGGCGAGACGCAGCACTTTATCGCGTTCAGACGCGCTGGACACGCCGGAGGCGCGCGGTGCGGAGTCTTGGGCGCCGAAGCCGATGACGCGCTGGCCGAGGCGGCGCTGGATGATTTTTTCCAGTCCGACAAACGCGCCGCCGCAAATGAATAAAATACCGCTGGTATCGACGCGGATGTATTCCTGCTGGGGATGCTTGCGACCGCCTTGGGGCGGGACGTTGCAAATGGTTCCCTCCAGGATTTTGAGCAGGGCCTGCTGCACCCCTTCGCCGGAGACGTCGCGCGTGATGGAAACATTTTCCGTTTTGCGCGCGATTTTGTCGATTTCATCAATATAGATGATGCCCATTTGGGCGCGTTTGACGTCGTAATCGGCATTTTGCAGGAGGCGCAGGACAATATTTTCGACATCTTCGCCCACGTAGCCGGCTTCGGTCAAGGTGGTGGCGTCGGCGATGGCAAAAGGGACGTCGAGCACCTTGGCGAGGGTGCGGGCGAGGAGGGTTTTACCGGATCCGGTGGGGCCGAGGAGGAGGATATTGGTTTTTTCAATATCGACTTCGGCATTACGGGCCGCGTCCGCCTTGGCAGCGGCGCCACGGGGAGCACCGGATTGGGAATTGGTCAAAAGACGCTTGAAATGATTATGGACCGCGACGGCCAGGGTTTTTTTGGCCTGATCCTGCCCGATGCAATAGAGGTCAAGATGCCGTTTGATTTCCCTGGGTTTGGGGACGGTGAGCTTAAGGTCGGCTCGTTTGGTGTCGGCGGAAAACTCCTTATCGAGGACGCTTTTGCAGAGGATGATGCAGTTGTCGCAGATGTAAACGCCGGGGCCGGCGATGAGCTTCTTGACTTCCGCATGCGATTTTCCGCAAAAGCTGCACGAGGTTATGTTGGTCGGGCGCGCCATGATGTCGGTCAGGGGATTTTGCTACCGGGAGTTTGCTCCGCCAAACCGGGGATTTCCTTGCGCGACTTGACGACTTCGTCCACCAGGCCGTAGGTCTTGGCTTCTTCGGAAGTCATGAAATTATCGCGGTCGCAATCGCGTTCCACCTGTTCGACGGGTTTGCCGGTGTGTTTGGCGATGATGGAATTGAGCCTGATTTTGAGGCGCAGCATGTATTTGACGCGGATTTCGACGTCGCTGGCCTGGCCTTCGGCGCCGCCGAGCACCTGATGAATCATGATATTGGCGTTGGGGAGGGCGTAGCGTTTGCCCTTGGCGCCGCCGCAGAGGAGGACCGCCGCCATGCTGGCGGCCTGACCGATGCAATAGGTGTTCACATCGCAGGTCATGAATTGCATGGTGTCATAGATGGCCAAGCCGGCCGTGACGCTGCCGCCAGGGGAATTGATGTAAAGGTGAATATCCTTTTTCGGGTCGGTCATTTGCAGGAACAAGAGCTGGGCAATGATGACGTTGGCCACCATGTCATCCACGGGGGTGCCAAGGAAGACGATGCGGTCAACCAGGAGCCGGGAATAAATATCGTAACCGCGCTCACCGCGGCCGGTTTGCTCGACCACCATGGGGACCAGAAAATTTTGCATAGGAGTATTCATCGAACCTTCGGGCCAGCCTACTGGAGGGGAGGCGGCGCGTCAAGCGGCGGCATGCCGCCATTTTATTTATATTCGCGGCCTAAATCTCGTAATTCGCGCCGGGCCGGTGTTTTTTGCTGGTGACTTTGACGTCGATTTTTTCGTAAGTCACGAGGGAATTGGGGGGGACGCTTTTGGTGAGGAAAACGCTGGCGCCGATGGTGCTGCCGGCACCGACGGTGGTTTCGCCGCCGACGATGGTGGCATTGGCATAGATAGTGACGTTATCCTCGATGGTGGGGTGACGTTTTATGCCTTTGAGCGATTGACCGCCGGAGAGAGAACGGGCGACCAAGCCGACGCCTTGGTACAATTTGACGTGTTTGCCGATGGTGGCGGTTTCGCCGATGACCGTGCCGGTGCCGTGGTCGATGAAGAAATGGGAGCCGATCCGGGCGCCGGGGTGCAGGTCAATGCCGGTGCGGCCGTGGGCCCACTCGGTCATGATGCGGGGGATGAGCGGGATTTCTTGCAGGTAAAGTTCATGAGCCAGGCGTTGCACGGCGATGGCTTCAATGAACGGATAGGCGACAATGACTTCTTCCGTGCTGAGGGCGGCCGGGTCGCCTTGGAAGGCGGCCTCGGTATCCGTCTGGAGCAAATCGCGAATGCCGGGCAGGCGGTGCAGGAACTCAATTGTGGCGGAGCGGGCCATTTGGGTCAGCTCCTTTTCCTCCGTTTCATGCACGTAATGAAGGCTTTTGTAGATTTCCCCCTCCAACCGTCCCAAAACCGACTTCAGGAGGGCGGCAATCTCCACTTTCAACTGGGAAGAATAGACGGATTTATCGCCGAAGAAACCGGGGAAGGAAAGGCGGAGCAAATCCACGGCAATGGCAGAGATCGCGCTTTTGGAGGGCAGATTTTTGCCATCAAGATGGTTAATGCCGCCCACTTTGGCGTAGGAGGCGATGAGCTGATCGGTTAATTCGGCAACCGTATGATCCACGGGCCAAGTATTCCGCAGGCGGGCGGGAAAGGCAAGCGCGGCACCGCGAAGGGGTGGGGCCGGGTCTAGGAGGAGTTGGCAAAATCGTGTAAAGGAAAAGGTAACGGTTGGCTTTTCTTTCGTGTTAACATGATTTAAATGTTTCTTGATGCGCATAGTAGTTAAACAATTTAAAGGCGTCTGCGCCGGGAACCGGCCGGGCGCGATTGAGCGCAGCAACGCTTTGATTCCAACCAAGGGCGGCTCCGGGCGCATTTGGTTCATAAGAGATGCAACTCCCTTTCGATCATCGCCAACGTTTCGGGGCTAAGGCCGCCTTTTTTCGGGTTTTTGATCGCTTCTTCGGCTTTTTTGCGGGCGACGGCCTGCTCGTCGTATTTTTTCAAGTCCAAATCCAGTTTTTCACGCTCGATCCTCAGCCATTGCGCGTTGTGATCGCCTTTTCGCAACGCCACGAGGTCGCCGCACAACTGGCGCAAACGGCGCAGTTGTTCGGCGGGATCATCCCCGTCGGAAGGCGGTCGTTGCAACGCCACGGCAATCCGCGCCGTAAGGCATACGGCCAGTTGATCGGCAATCTGGCCGCCAGCCGCCTGGCTCAGTTCGGTGGCGTCCCCGCTGAACCGGCGGACGGCCTCCAACGCCTCCTGTTGCGCTTCCCAATCCCGGTATCCGCCGAGCTTCCAATTCGACAAGTTCACATCGTTGATGGGCTGGCCGTCGAACTCCGCCGCCAGCACGGCAATGACCTCCGGCAGCGCATTAAGCCATTCGGCGATCTGTTTGCCTTCTTCGCCATTTTGCAGGCGGCGGTTGATCTGCTCGCGGATGAGGTTCGGCAGCCGTGCGATTTTGCCTTTTCGTGTCATGGAATTTATTTTTTGGCTTTATTTGCCTTTATTTGGCTTTACCGGCTTGGGCTTGGGGCTGAACCGTCAAGCTGGCCCATCATTTTTGTTGCGTTGCGTTGGCGGTTGCTCGTCATTCAGCCACTGCTCCAAACAGGTGTCGGCGTATATTGTCCATCTTTTCATTTTCTGTCATATAACCTTTGTAACCTTGGCAGATTTTGTCCCGGTTTTCCTTCGCCCACTCCCAAAACAGCTTTTCCAAATCCTCTTCCTTTTTCGCCCGGTCCATCTCCAGCCGCTCGCGCTCAATCCGCAACGATTCGGCGCTATGATCGCCGCGCCGCAGATCGACCAGATCATGGCACGTCGCGCGCAACAGGTTCCTGTCAACCGCCCCGTTCCTGCTCGCCGCCGCGAATTGGCGGATGGCGATGGCGTACTGCCCGGCGACCAACGTCGCCAGATGATCGGTGAGAGTCCCATCAGCGGCCTGGCTCAGTTCCTTCGCCTCGGCAACAGCGCGCCGCACTTCCGCCACGGCTTCCTGTTGGGCAAGCCAGTCGCGGTAACCGCCCTTGTGCCAATTCGACACATCCTCTTCGTTGACCGTGGCTTCGCTGGACTCCGCGAAAAACACCGCTTGCGCCTCTGGCAGCGCGTTCAGCCACTCCGCCAGATGCGCGGTAGTCTCGCCCGTCTGCAATCGGCGATTGAGTTCTTGACGGATGTTTTCGGGAAGCAGGGCGATTTTGGAGGTAATCATGGATGTCAGTGCTTCATTGTTTCAGGACGGCAGTACGACAAAAAATCCTCACCAATAAGCGAACATATCCGAATATAGGCGAACATAAGCGAACAGTTTTGCATTCAATTCCCGTTCTTTGATTTGTCCTCTTTACCCGCATCAGATGGCCCGCGATTCCAGCCATACAGGATGGCGTGAACCTTTTTCAATTTTTCGTCATTGCTCAGGGTCGTATCGTCGCTGATCACCGCCATGTAAGCCCTTAATTGCGGCAAGTCCTTCTGCGATGCTGCTGTTGCCTCATAATCAAAATAAACTTGCGCCAGTTTTAGCCGCGCCCGACGGATGTCAGTATCTTCGCTCTCCAACAGCAGCTTGGTGAAGGAAACCAATTGTTCCAATTGCTCCGGATTTTCCGTGGCCAGGTTGAGGGCGGCTTTGCCGACCAGCTTTACCGCCGCTTCTCGCAAACTGGCTACGCTGATAGGCAGATCATTCAATTCATTGGCCGCCACCTGTGCCTCCAACAACTCTGTCACCTGCCTTTCACGCGCGCGACGGCGGTAAAACCGGCCCAAGCTCGCCACCGTGGCCTCAACACCAAACTCCTCCTGCACCTTCGCCAGCGTTTTCGCGTAACCAAGATTCTCCTCAAACAACCAGATCTCCAGCGTCTCGCGCTGCTCCGGCGTGAGCCGGGTCCATGTCGAATCATCACGCATTTTTCTCATTCGGAGATTTTCCGGTAGGAATAATGG
>CAZLEE010000226.1:0-6556 GCA_964558455.1 uncultured Verrucomicrobiota bacterium
TTGGGGGGTGCGGGGTTTGAACGCAATAAACGGTTAGAGATTCGCAAGGGCGGTGGAGTCTGGTGGGGCGGGGGTCGCCAACGTTTTAATGCATTAAGATATTCTAATATGGCAACGACTTCGACGCAGGAGGGCGGGCCGCGTTTCGAGCCGGCCCACGACATTTTACGCCAGAGCACGGCGCGTCCGCTGGACTGCATTTTTTCGCCCAAAGCGGTGGCGCTCATTGGCGCGACCGAGAACCCTGGCAGCGTGGGGCGCACGGTGCTGGAGAACCTGCGCTCGGGCGGTTTTCCCGGCCCCATCTATCCGGTGAACCCCAAGCGCGAGACGGTGTTGGGGATGAAGGCATATCCGGGGATTTTGTCGGTATCCGGGAAGGTGGATTTGGCGGTGATCGTGACGCCGCCTCCGAGCGTGCCGGGGATCATCCGGGACTGTGCGCAGGCGGGGGTCAAGGGCGCGATCATCATTTCGGCCGGGTTCAAGGAGATCGGGGCGGCGGGTCTGGAGTTGGAGCGCCAGGTGCTGGCGGAAGCCCGTCACGGCCAGATGCGCATTGTGGGTCCAAACTGCCTGGGCGTGATGACGCCGGTGGGCAAGCTTAACGCCACCTTTGCGGCGGGCATGGCCCGGCCGGGCAGCGTCGGTTTCCTGAGCCAGAGCGGCGCGTTATGCACGGCGGTGCTGGACTGGAGCCTGCACGAGAACGTCGGTTTCAGCGCGTTTGTTTCCCTGGGTTCGATGGTGGACGTGGGCTGGGGCGATTTGATCTATCACCTTGGAGACGATCCGGCGACCCGCAGCATTGTGATTTACATGGAGACGATTGGGGACGCGCGCGCGTTCCTGTCGGCGGCGCGGGAAGTGGCGCTGACCAAGCCGATCATCGTGATCAAGCCCGGTCGCACGCAGGCGGCGGCCAAGGCGGCGGCTTCGCACACCGGTTCCCTGACGGGCAGCGACGAGGTATTGCAGGCGGCCTTTGAGCGTGTGGGGGTTCTGCGGGTGGAGACGATTTCCGAGTTGTTCGACATGGCGGAAGTGCTGGCCAAGCAACCCCGTCCCCGGGGTCCGCATCTGACGATCATCACCAACGCGGGCGGGCCGGCGGTGCTGGCGACGGACAGTTTGATCACGGGCGGGGGCCTGTTGTCGGACCTGGCGCCGGAGACGATGGCGGCCTACAACCAGATATTGCCGCCGACCTGGAGCCACAACAACCCGGTGGATATCATCGGGGACGCGGGCGCGGAGTTGTACAGCAAGGCGGTGGAGCTGGCGTCCAAGGACCCGAAGACCGACGGGCTGCTGGTGATTTTAACGCCGCAGGCGATGACCGACGCGGCGGGCACGGCCGAGAAGCTCAAGGCCTACGCGCAGTTGGAAGGCAAGCCGGTGCTGGCCAGTTGGATGGGCGCGGACCAGGTGGAGGCGGGCGAGGACATTTTAAACGCAGCCAACATGCCGACCTTCAAGTATCCGGACCGGGCGGCGCGCGCGTTTTGCTACATGTGGCGTTACACGGAGAACCTGCGGGCGCTCTATCAGACGCCGACCTCGGGCCCGGAGACCGAGGAGCTGGGGCAGGCGCAGCAGAAGGCCGAGGCGATGATCGAGGCGGTGCGGGCCAAGGGACGCACGCTCTTGACGGAGTTTGAGTCCAAGGAGTTGCTGGCGGCCCACGGGATACCGGTGGTGGAGACGCAGGTGGCCCGCAGCCGCAAGGAAGCGGTGGAACGCGCGGAGAAGATGGGCTACCCGGTGGTGTTGAAGCTTTATTCGGAGACCCTCACGCACAAGACGGACGTGGGCGGCGTGCAGTTGAACCTGCGCAACAAGGCGGCGGTGGAGCGCGCGTGGAAGACGATCGAGAGTTCCGTGACACAGAAGGCGGGCAAGGAACATTTTCTTGGAGTGACGGTGCAGCCGATGATCAAGCTGGAAGGCTACGAGTTGATCATCGGCAGCAGCATAGATTCACAGTTTGGGCCGGTGATGCTTTTCGGGACAGGCGGCCAGTTGGTGGAAGTGTTCAAGGACCGTTGCCTGGGGCTGCCGCCGCTCAACGCGACTTTGGCGCGCCGGATGATGGAAGGCACCAAGATATTCAAGGCGCTCAAGGGCGTGCGCGGGCGCAAGTCGGTGGACGTGGCGGCGCTGGAACAGCTTTTGGTGCGGTTCAGCCAGTTGGTGGTGGCGCATCCGTGGATCAAGGAGATAGACATCAACCCGCTGATCGCCTCGCCGGAACGGCTGCTGGCGCTGGACGCGCGCATTGTGCTGCACGACCTGCATCGGCCGCGGGAGGCGCTGCCCCTGCCGGCGATCCGGCCCTATCCCTCGCAGTATGTGGGGGCCTGGAAGCTCAAGAACGGCAAGCGGGTGCTGGTCCGCCCGATCCGGCCCGAGGACGAGCCCTTGCTGGTGAAGTTTCACGAGACGCTCTCGGAGCAGAGCGTGTATCACCGGTATTTCAGCGTGCTCAAGCTCTCGCAGCGCACGGCGCACGAGCGGCTGACGCGGATATGTTTCAACGATTACGACCGCGAGATTGCGCTGGTGGCGGAGTATCGGGAGAAGGCGGGAGCCCCGGCGCAGATTTTGGGCGTGGGGCGGTTGAGCAAACTGCACAACGCCAACACGGGAGAGTTTGCGGTGCTGGTCAGCGACGCCTGGCATGGCCAGGGGCTCGGGGGCGAGTTGCTGCGCCGGCTGGTGGAAGTGGGCCGGCAGGAGAAGATGGAGCGGCTGCGGGGACACATTCTGGCGGACAACCACCTGATGGGCCGCATGTGCCAGGGGGCGGGGTTCAAGGTGGGCCGGGACGCCGGAGGGCGTGACCTGGTGGCCGAGTATATATACTGAGTGACGATTTTTCAGAGAGAAGAAGATTATGGCAAAGAACAGCAGCGGATTTGCAACCATTGACGGCAACGAAGCGGCGGCCTATTCGGCCTACCGGACCAATGAGATCATGGCCATTTACCCGATCACGCCCTCCTCGCCGATGGCCGAGTGGTGCGACCAGTGGGCGTCGGAGAGCCGGCACAACCTTTGGGGGACCATTCCCTCGGTGGTGGAGATGCAGAGCGAAGGGGGCGCGGCGGGCGCCGTGCATGGGGCCTTGCAGACCGGGGCGTTGAGCACGACCTTCACGGCCTCGCAAGGGCTGCTGCTGATGATCCCCAACATGTTCAAGATCGCGGGAGAGCTGCTGCCCTGCGTTTTTCACGTGACGGCCCGCACCGTGGCCACGCACGCGCTTTCGATTTTCGGGGACCACGGCGACGTGATGGCGGCCCGTTCGACGGGCTGGGGGATGCTGGCGTCGGGTTCGGTGCAGGAAGTGATGGACCTTGCGTTTGTGTCGCAGGTGGCGGCGTTCCGGATGGGGCTGCCCATCGTGCATTTCTTTGACGGTTTTCGCACCTCGCACGAGGTGGCCAAGATCCAGTTGGTGCCCGAGACGGTGATGCGGGCGATGTTCAACGAGACGCTGGTGGCCCGCCATCGCGCCAAGGCGCTCAACCCGGACCATCCGGTGCTCCGGGGCACGGCGCAGAACCCGGACGCCTTTTTCCAGGGACGCGAGGCGGCCAGCCCCTGCTACGCCAAGGCGCCGCAGTTGGTGCAGGAGGTCATGGACGAGTTTGCGCGCCAGACCGGACGCGCCTACCGGCTTTTTGATTACGTGGGAGCGCCGGACGCCCAAAGGGTGGTGGTGCTCATGGGTTCGGGCGCCGAAGTGGCGCACGAAGCGGTGGAACATCTATTGGCCCTCGGACAGAAAGTGGGCGTGCTCAAGGTGCGCCTCTACCGGCCCTTTGACGGGGCGCGTTTTGTGGCGGCGCTGCCGCCAAGTGTCCGCGCCATCGCGGTGCTGGACCGGACCAAGGAACCGGGAGCGGCCGGGGAACCGCTCTATCAGGATTGCCTGACGGCCCTGGCCGAACATCCGCTGCCCGGACCCGCTCCGCGGCTGGTGGGCGGACGCTACGGCCTGTCCTCCAAGGAGTTCACCCCCGCCATGGTCAAGGCGGCGCTGGACAACCTGGAAGCCCAATCGCCCAAAAATCATTTCACGGTGGGCATTAACGACGACGTGTCCCATTCGAGCCTGGAAGTGGACGGGAGTTTTTCGACGGAAGGGCCGGAGGTGATCCGGGCGGTGTTCTACGGCCTGGGCGCCGACGGCACGGTCGGGGCCAACAAGAACTCGATCAAGATCATCGGGGAGAACACGCCCTACTGCGCGCAGGGTTATTTTGTGTACGACTCCAAGAAGTCCGGTTCGATGACGGTGTCGCACCTGCGCTTTGGCAAACAGGCCATTCGTTCGAGCTACCTGATCACGCGGGCCAACTTCGTGGCCTGCCACCAGCCGGGGTTTCTGGACAAGTACGACATGCTGCGCAACCTGGCCCCCGGCGGGACCTTTCTGATCAACTCCCCCATCCCGGCCAACGAGATTTGGCCGCAGTTGCCCACCCCGGTGCAGCAGGCGCTCCTGGAGCGCAAGGCCCGTTTTTATGTGATTGATGCGACAAGCGTGGCGCGGGCCAGCGGCATGGGCGGACGCATCAACACGATCATGCAGGTTTGCTTCTTTGCGCTCTCCGGGGTGCTGCCCCGGGAGGAGGCCATCGCCGCCATCAAGGCCTCCATCAAGAAGACCTACGGGCGCAAGGGCCAGGAGATCGTCGCGATGAACCTCAAGGCGGTGGACAACACGCTGGAAAACCTTTTCGAAGTGCCTCTTAACACGGTCAACGGGACCGGCCCCTTCCTGCCGCAGATGAGCCCGGAAGCCCCGGCCTTTGTCCGGGACGTGCTGGGCACGCTGGCCGCGGGACTCGGGGACGAACTGCCCGTGAGCGCCTTTCCCGTGGACGGCACCTTCCCGACGGCCACCGCCCAGTATGAGAAGCGCAACCTGGCGCTGGACATTCCGGTCTGGAACGAGGCCATCTGCATCCAGTGCCTCAAATGCACCACGCAGTGTCCCCACGCCTGCATCCGCGCCAAGCTGTGCGAGCCGGCCCTGCTCCAGAACGCCCCGGCCACCTTCAAGAGCGCGGCGGCCCGCGCCCCCGAATGGAAGGGACAGCGTTTCCTGCTCCAGGTGGCCGCCGAGGACTGCACCGGCTGCATGTTGTGCGTCGAGGTGTGCCCGGCCCGCGACAAGACCGAGAACAAACGCAAGGCGCTGAACATGGCCCCCCAGCCGCCCCTGCGCATGGCGGAGAGCGAAAACTGGAAGTTCTTTTTGGGTTTGCCGGAAGTGGACCGGCGCAAGATCAACGTGCTGCAGTTGCGCCAGCAGCAGTTCATGCAGCCGCTCTTCGAGTTTTCGGGCGCGTGCGCCGGCTGCGGCGAAACCCCCTACGTCAAGATGCTCAGCCAGCTCTTCGGCGACCGGGCCGTCATCGCCAACGCCACCGGCTGCTCCTCCATCTACGGAGGCAACCTGCCCACCACCCCCTACGCCAAAGACGCCGCCGGACGCGGCCCGGCGTGGTGCAACTCCCTCTTTGAGGACAACGCCGAGTTTGGCATGGGCTACCGGGTTTCCATGGATAAACAGTTGGAACTGGCCCGCGAACTCCTGCCCGGCCTGGCCTCGAGCCTCGGCGACGACCTCGTGCAGGGCCTGCTCCAGTCCGCCCAGACCAACGAAACCGAACTGGCCGCCCAACGCGAACGGGTCGCGCTCCTGAAGGGAAAACTGGCGAAGATGGACTCGCCGCAGGCGCGGCTGCTGCTGGGCGTGGCCGACCTATTGACACGCAAAAGCGTCTGGATTTTGGGCGGCGACGGCTGGGCCTACGACATCGGCTACGGCGGCCTGGACCACGTGCTGGCCAGCGGACGCGATCTCAACGTGCTGGTCATGGACACCGAAGTCTATTCCAACACCGGCGGCCAGATGAGCAAGGCCACCCCCCGGGGCGCCGTGGCCAAGTTCGCCGCCGCCGGCAAGCCCCGCGGCAAGAAAGACCTGGGCCTCATGGCCATGGCCTACGGCAACGTCTATGTCGCCAGCATCGCCCTGGGCGCCAAGGACGACCAGGCCCTCAAGGCCTTCGTCGAGGCCGAATCCTACCCCGGCCCCTCCCTCATCATGGCCTACAGCCACTGCATCGCCCACGGCATCGCCCTGGACACCGGCATCGGCGCCCGCCAGCAAAAACTGGCCGTGGACGCCGGCCAATGGCTCCTCTACCGCTACGACCCCCGCCGCGGCGACCGCGGTGAAAACCCGCTCCAGTTGGACAGCCCCCCGCCCAAACTGCCCGTGCGGGATTTTCTGCTCTCCGAAAACCGCTTCAAAATGCTCACCCTGAGCAACCCCGAAGTCGCCCAGCGCCTCTTCACCGAAGCCCAGGCCGACGACGCCGCCCGCCGCCAACTCTACCAGTTCCTCGCCACCCGCAACCCCAACCCCCAAACCCAAACCCCAGCCCCCGCTGCACAAGAGTAAGGAAGAATATTAATTAAGATGGTACCCCCGCCCGGAATTGAACCGGGATGGACGGTTTAGGAAACCGCTCCT
>CAZLEE010000227.1:0-6550 GCA_964558455.1 uncultured Verrucomicrobiota bacterium
GCAACGACGCGCTGCCCCTCGCGGCCTAAATGAAGAATTATGTCTCACACCCATCTCCCAGCTCCCCCATCTTCCCAACTTGACTTTCACCGTCCCGTCCCGTCTCCTAACAAAAGCTTATAACAGATCGAGACTATGAAATTCCCGCTGCTTTGTTCTGCCTTGATTTGCGCAGGCTTGTCCGGCCCATGCCTGTTGTCCGCCCAACCGGCTCCCGCTTCGGCTCCGGCTTCCACCCCTGCGTCTGCGGCTGCGCTTGCCTTGGCTCTGATCACCAATGGGCCAAGAATGACTTTCCCGACCAATAATTATGATTTTGGCCGAATCAGCATGGGGGAATCCGTCACGCACACCTTTGTCGTCAGCAACAGCGGCAACCAAACCTTGGAAATCACCGCAGTCACGCCCGGTTGCCATTGCACGACAGTCGGAATCGGGGCGCAAAAAGTTGAACCGGGCCATACCGGCGCGATCTCGCTGAAATTCGACAGCAGCGGTGTCCACGGCGATTTTATCCGCTACATCACAGTGGCGGCCAACGACAAAATCGCGCCCCGCCAAACGTTGACGATTCGTGGCACGGTTTGGATGGCAATCGAAATTTCCCCGTCCCGCATCTATATGAACATCGCGCCTGATGCGATTTCCAATACCGTGTCCGTCGTTCATATCCGCAACGGCTCCGACAAACCATTGACTTTATCCAACCCGGTCAGCACCAGTCCCTCGTTCAAGGCCGTCTTGAAAGAGGTAAAGCCGGGAATGGACTACGAATTGGCCATCAGCCCCGTGCCCCCCTTTACGAACAGGAATATCTCGAGCGACATCGCTGTCTCCACTTCATTTGCGGCCACGCCGGTGGTCCATGTCCCCGTCGTTGTCACGGTGCAAGCCGCCGTTACCGTAATACCTCAGCAAATAGTGGTCCCAATTGACGCCGCCTCTTGGGTGACCAACAAGGTCACTTTTACTTCCAACCTACGCAAACCCCTCGTGCTGTCCGATCCGGTGGCGTGTTGTGATGGCGGAATAGCTCTCAAGCTGGAGGAATTGAATACGGGCAAAAAATACCAGCTCGTGGTGGCGTTCCCTCCCGGCTTTCGTGTTATTCCCGGACAGGAGGCTCAAGTGAGCGTCAAAGCGAATAATTCGGAACAACCGCTCCTGGTGATACCCATCCGGCAATACACCCAATACTCCCCAAACAGGCAAGTCCGGCCCATGGGCCGGGCTCCGTCGCCGCCCCCTCCGGTTCCTCATCCCTAACCCGCGAACGGATCCGTCGTGCCGCACACCAAGCCTGAATTTAAACAGATCATCCTTGAAGCGTTGCTGGTGATTGTTGTGGGCCTTGGCCTCTCCCTGGCGGCCAACGCAATTTCCAGTCGCGGCCTGGTCTTGTCCCGCGATTATTTTCCCGGCCAAACCAAAGCTGTTCCGGTCGCGCCCAAGCCCGCCCCGGTTGTGAAACCCGCCCCGGTCGCCCCCAGCCCCGTTTCCACCAACGAACCGTCGGAAGCGGAACTGTTGACCCAGCGATTGCGCGATAAGGGCCTGCAAGAATTGAATCGCGCCCAGACGGAAAAACTTTTCCACGACCCCCGCACCCGCGAGGAGCGGATCGTTTTCATCGACGCCCGCGATGAGGATCATTACAAGGACGGCCACATCCCCGGCGCTTTTGCGTTGGACCCCTATCATCCGGATAGACAATTGGAAACCGTCTTGCCGGTCTGCGTGGAGGCCGAACAGGTGGTGGTTTACTGCACCGGCGGCGACTGCGAGGACAGCGATACCGACGCCATCCTTCTGCGCGATGCCGGGGTGCCAAATCAGAGAATATTCGTTTACGGCGGCGGATTCACGGAATGGAGCGACTTCCATCTTCCCCTCGAAACCGGGGCGCGCAACAGCGGCCTGACCAATCAATCCAACCAATCCAAACCCAAATGACCGGCGCGCAAACCACAGGCAAAGACAAGGCGCTGGAGGCGGCGGCGGTCGCGGCGCGCTGGGCGCTGGGCGCGTTCTTCATTTACATGGGACTGAAAAAAGCCCTGGACCCCGTGGATTTTTTGAAGCTCACCCGCCAGTACGACATCGTCCATACCCCCTTCCTCCTGAACCTGATCGCGGCGACCCTCCCCTGGTTCGAAACGATGTGCGGGATGTTATTATTGACAGGAGTGGCGGTGCGTGGCACGGCCCTGACCCTGGTTGCGGAATTGATTCCCTTCACCTGCCTCGTCCTGCGCCGCGCGCTGGCCTTGCATACCCTCCACTCCATCCCGTTTTGCGCGGTCAAATTCGATTGCGGTTGCGGCGCGGGCGAAGTCTTTATTTGCCGCAAGCTGGCGGAAAACTGCCTGCTCATCCTCGTGTCGATCTGGTTGGTCTCAGGACGGGGGCGCGCCTTGTGCCTGCGCCACTCCCTTTTTCCTCCCCGTCGCTCCCCCGCCCCGCCGCCGTCATTGTGAACGCCCGAATTTCTTTTCCAATTCGTGAAAATTCATTTCGATCAGGGTTGGACGTCCGTGCGGACAGGTGTAAGGCATGGCGCAATGGCGCAGGTCTTCCACCAGGTTTTCCAACTCCGCCCCGGCCAGCGGATCGTTCGCCTTGACCGCATGGCGGCAAACCGTCTTGGCCACGACATGCTCGCCCAGACGCAGCGTGTTGACCGTCTGCCCGGCGGCTTTCAAATCGTCGGCCAGTTCCAGAATGAAGCGGCGCGGCTGGCTCACTTTGACAAACGGCGGCAGCGCATCCAGCAGGAACGTCCGTTCCCCAAACTCGCTCAGGCCCACCCCCAGCCGCGTCAATGTGGGAAGTTGCTCCCGCAAAAATTGCGCGTCGCGCGCCGATAGCTCAATCGTTTCCGGCAACAGCAGCCGTTGCGACGGCGATGCCCCGTCGCCTTCCAGCCGCCGCATCATTTGTTCAAATAAAATCCGCTCGTGCGCCGCGTGTTGGTCAAGAAGAACCAATCCCCGATCCGACTCCAGCACCACATAAAGCCGTCCGACCACCCCGACCAGCCGGAGCGGCACTTGCAGGAGAGCCGCCGGATGAACAGGCGCGCCCGGAGCCGTCGCCAGGCTCGGCGTGGCCGCCGCCGGTTGCGCCAGGGGCAATCCTGCCGGTGCAATAGGAACCGGCCAATGGAGCAGTTCCGCCGGCTGTGGCGCCGGCGCGGTTGGCGCAGTGGGCGTGGCGGGCGCCGCAGGCAATGGCGCCGGTCTTATCGGCGTGACGACACTGGACGGAACTGGGGCGGCTGGAACGTGGAATTTGAGCAGCGTCTGCCGCACCGCTTCCGCCACCCATTGGCGCACGGCTCTTTCCCGGTGAAATTTTACTTCCCGCTTCGCGGGATGGATGTTCACGTCCACTTCCGCCGGATCCATCTCGATGAACAGGCAGCAAACCGGATAACGCCCCTTCATCAACGCCGTGTGATAGCCCTCCAGCAGCGCAAAATTAACCCCGCGATTGTCCACCGGACGGCGGTTCACAAACAGGTGCTGATCCTGGCGGGTGGACCGGGAAACCCCTGGCGCGCCCATCAAGCCCCAAACGGAAAATACCGACGGCGCGGACGCGGTTTCGGCATCGTCCTTTCCGGCCAACGCCGGAAATTCCGCCGTGAAATCAATCGCCAGCAATTTTTCGTCGCTGCCGTGCAGCGCGCGCAGCCGTTCCCGCACCGCCTGCCATTTGTCCGCGCTTTTCACCGCCGGCAATTGCCAGATCGATCGCGAATCTTTCAGGAATTCAAACGCCACCCCGGGATAAGCCAGCGCCGCCAGGGTCAGATAATGCTGGATGTGGGCCGATTCCGTCTCCTCGCTGCGCAGAAATTTGCGCCGCGCCGGCAGATTGAAAAACAACTGGCGGACCTCAATGACCGTGCCTGTGGCGCTGCCGCAAGCTTTAACCTCGATCATTTTCCCGCCATGCACGACGACTTCGGTGCCTTCCGGGTTTCCACCGTCCCGCTCGCGCGTGGTCAGGGTGAACCGGCTCACGCTGGCGATGCTGGGCAGCGCTTCGCCGCGAAAACCCAGCGTGGCGATGGAGCTTAAATCCTCGGCCCGGACAATCTTGCTGGTGGCGTGGCGTTCCAGGCAAAGCAGGGCATCGTCCCGGCTCATCCCCATGCCGTCGTCTGTCACGCGGATCAGGCTGCGTCCGCCTGTCTGGATTTCCACCGTCAACCGCGCCGCCTGGGCATCAAGCGAATTTTCCACCAGTTCCTTGACCACGCTGGCCGGCCGCTCCACCACTTCCCCGGCGGCTATCTGGTTGGCCACTTGCTCCGGCAATAATCGAATGTGGTTCATGGTGTCTTGAAACAGGAGCTAATCAACCGGGATCGGCAGCGAGAAACCAAAAACCGCCCCGCCTTCGGCGGCGTTGTGCGCGTAAATTCTCCCGTGGTGGTCCTGCACGATCTTCTTGCAAATCGAAAGCCCAAGGCCCGTGCCGTTGTCTTTGCCATACGTGGCGAAGGCCTGGAAAAGCCGCCCCAGAATTTCCGGCGCGATCCCTTCCCCGGTATCCTGCAATTCCGTGAGAATCTCATTTTCCGTCCGGGTAAACTTGATCTTGATTTTGCCTCCCGCCTTCATCGCGTCAACCGCGTTGCCGGTCAGATTATGGAAAACACGCGGCAGCCGGCGCGGATCAATGCGCAGCATGACCGGCGGCGGCGGATTGACGTATTCAATCGTGACCGATTTTAACGCCACTTCCGTCCGGATTTCCTCAATGAGCTGCTCCACAAATTCTTTATAATCGACCAGCGTCATTATCACATTCGTGGGGTTGCCCCGGGTGAAATCGAGTAGTTCATTCACCATGTTGCTGATCCGCTCCACCTGCTTCTGAATGCGTGCGGTCGAAACCTGGCGCATCTCCGGCGTCGCCTCCGGCATGACCGCCATGTCCGCCGAAAGGCCGATGACATTCAGTGAATTCTTCAGGTCATGCATAACGGAACCGGCAAAACGGCCCACCAACGCCATCCGCTCCGAATCCAGCACTTCGCGGTTGAATTGCCGGAAGCGCTGGATGATTTCACGGGCCAGCGCGTTGGCCAGACGCGGGGTGCGGTCCAGCAATATTTCCATGTCAGCCTGCGAAATGAAATAAACCGACGTTGCCTCTTCCGCCACGGCGCTGGCCGAACGCGGTTGATTATCCAGCACCGCCATCTCCCCGAATAATTCACCCGGCGGAATCCGGCTCAACACCTTGGCATCCCCATACCCGGCCACCGCCGAAATTCGCACCATCCCTTCCTTGACAAAAAAAATCCCGTCCCCCGCGTCCCCTTCCTTGAAAATGATTTGATTCGGCGCAAAAGAAAGCTCGCGGGCCGCGCCGCGCAACCACTCCAGATCGGCTGGTCCGAGATCGCCAAAGAGCTTGTTCGATTCCAGCAAAACCATGATCCTAAGTCTAGGTTAGGGTGTTGGGAGCGTAAAGCAAAACGATTGCGATTGCCAAATTTGACACCGCCGCTCCGCCAGCCTACCTTTCCGGCCATGTCGTTGCGCGGTAAAAAACTCGGCCTCCTCCTCTCCACCCGCCCTGACCAGCCGGGCTTTCAGCACGGACTCAACCTTGCCCAAACCGCCTTGGACGAAGGCTTGGACGTCTATCTTTACTGCATCGACGACGCCATTTACGGCCTGCAACAACCCCGGCTCCAATCCCTGGCCGCACGCGGCCTCAAACTGTTCGCCTGCGCCCATGCCGCCCAAAAACGCGGCCTCCCGCTCAACGACCAGGCCATCTTCGCCGGCTTGGGCACGGTTAGCGACCTCATTGCCGCCACCGACCGTTTTGTCAGCTTCAATTAATCGCATGAAGCCCCGCGTTTTAATCATTGTCACCAGCGACCCCCGCGCCAGCCATCGTCCCGCCGAGGCCCTCCGCATCGCCGCCGGGGTGGGCGTCTGGAAAAAAACGGAAATCGCCCTCTATTTGCGCGGCGATGCCATCCGTGCCGCCGCCCAATCCGTGGAGGGCTTGGTTGACGAAGACAACTACACCCGCTACTGGCCGGTTCTCACCGAATCCGCGCCCGCCGTTTACGTGCAGAAAAACGCCGCTGTCCTGGCGCAAATAGGGGAACCCGTCATCCCAACCCTGGAAATCTCCGATCAACAACTGGCAGAATTGGCCGCGCAACAAAGCTGCGTCCTCCGTTTCTGAACATGCCCACAATTTTGCACATTCTTACCCGCCCGGACGACGCCCTCGCTCAGGACATTATCCGACTCCAGCAAGACGCTGAACAAAAGATAGTTGTGGTTGATTTAACCCAGCCGAAACCCGACTACAAATCAATTTTGCTGGACATCTTTGTCGCAGATTCCGTACAAGTCTGGTAAAGGAAACCCAAAAAACATCTGATAAGTTAGGTGGACAGATTGCTAGAAATGTTTAAAGATTGACAAGTTCTGTTAGATCTTTAGAGTCGGAAAAGATTTTGATTCGGGTAGCGGTACGTTTCTTCAGCGGGGTTCCCCACCCCCACCTC
>CAZLEE010000228.1:0-6525 GCA_964558455.1 uncultured Verrucomicrobiota bacterium
TGGCAAACTGGAGATACCGTTCTATTGATACCCATTACAAACGTCGAAGAAGCTCAAAACTCAATGCCGCTGTTACTTTTTAGATGAATAAGGGCCGGGGCGGGCGGCGCTGGCGCGCCGCTCCGCCCCGGCCCGGCATTCAAGCCAAATGGACAGCGGTTAGATTTTGGAAAACGCGCCGGAGTGGGAGAGACGCGCGGAATGGCCCGTGCTGTGCCATATTTCGCTTATAAGCGCGTTTATTTCCGTGAGCGAGATTAAACTGTTGGTGACGCAGGCGGCCGGCCCAAGGGGTTTACCTTCCAAAAACAATGCCCGTTGCCGTTCATGGGAAGGCAATTCGACTTGCGCCTTGCGGTCATATACATTCTGAATCGACTTCTCATAGCTGTCATTGCAGCGATGAGGATACAACGGCTGGCTTTGCCCCGGTTATCGAGTAGTGGGCGAGTTTCCCCAGGTTATCCAGAATTCTGCCAGAGTGTTGTTTTGCTGGCATTTCTGCTGGCACTCGCGTGTGGAAGATTTTTAATCATTTCAGTTCCAACTGTTTAGGATTTGAGGCGAAGGTCGGGCTTGAAAAACCGGCGGAAAATTGGGCGGCTAATCGCGCTTGCCAAGTGAAGAACTAAAGTACAGTATTACCATATGGAATCCCACGAACTACTGCGCAACGTGTTCCAGAAGATAAGCCCCAAGCAAGCCGCGGCGGAACTCGGTCTTTCCCTCTCCATGGTTTATAAGTGGGCTGAACCTCCCGAACGTCGCAGCGGCGCGGCCAATCCTCTTGACCGTGTCGCCGTCCTGATGCATTGCAGCGAAGACACGCAGATCGCCCAGTGGATTTGCCAGAAAGGCGGCGGTTTCTTTGTCAAGAATCCCCGCCACGCCGCCACCGCCCCCCTCCCGCTCGTTCCCGCCTTGCACGCCGTTGTGCAGGAGTTTGCCGATTTGCTATCCGTCATCGCTGCCGCCGCCAACGCCAACCAGATGGGCGGCTCCGAATCCAAATCCGTCCGCGCCCGCTGGGAGGAACTCAAGTCGGACACGGAAAGGTTTGTCACCTGCTGCGAGCGCGAAGATTTTCGCAACCTCGACAGGCATCGCGAATCCAGGAAATAGAACGAAATGAAACTGTCCAGCGCCGGGTTGCAACAGCGTTTGCTGGACGCCGGGCAGATTCTCGAATGGCCCCCCCCGCGCCGGGACGAAAGAAATAAAGAAAGGAAACGAGAAAAGGTTTCCAGTTTCCGCCGAAATGCCGTTAAATGAGGGCAGTTCGTATGGCCATTGATCCAAATCTTTGCGACGCGACACCCGGCGATCCGCAACGGCCCTCCCGACCCGCTAAATCCGGCGCTGGAAAGGACGGCGCCCCGACCAACTTGCCTCCCAGCAAGCCGCTCCAGATTTTTTTGCTTGCCGCCTTGCTCATCACCGGTGCCGCCTATGTGGTGGGCGAGTGGACCGAATTGGCCACCGAGCAAAACCTGGCCCACCATCCCACCAAACTGCGGCGTCTGGTGGCGGCCCAGAATGAGTTTCTGACCGAAACCGCCCTTGGACACGAGGCGGAGGCAAAAAAACAATACACCGAGGCGGTCGGCCATTTCCGGCACGCGCTCCTCGGCCAGGTCAACACCGAGGGCCGTCTGAATCTGGGCAACGCCTTGCTCAAGACCGGCAATCCCGCCATGGCTTTTTCCCAATTTCAGGAAGCCCTCCGACTTGATCCTGGGCAGGAAGCCATTTATGCCGGCTGGGGTGAAGCTTTGCTCTCCCAAAGCAATATCGACGCAGCCGAACAGATCTGTCAGGACGGCCTCCGACGCAACACCAACTTTGCCCGGGTCCACTATCTTTACGCCAGGATACTCGGGCAGAAGGAGCAAGCCGCGCTCGCCGCCAGCAGCGCCGCCGGGGCCGCGCTGTTCGCCCATGACGCCGCCAGGCATTATGCGGATGCGGAAAGATTAGGTTTGACTGACCCGGATTTTGAGCGCGACTACGGAACCCTCCTGAACAAACAAGCCGAATACGCGCAAGCCGAAGCGCGCCTGGCCCAGGCCGTCCGGCAACAACCCGGCTCCGGCGCGGCCCAGTTTCAACTGGCCCTGGCCCAGGATCGTCAGGGCAAATATGCCGACGCCATCAGCCATTACGAAGCGACCCTCGCCGCCCTTCCCGACGATCCGGCCACGCTTAACAACCTTGCCCTGATTTACGCCTCCTCCTCCGACCGGGCAGTCCGCAGTCCCAAAATGGCGGTATCGCTTGCCACCCGCGCCTGCGACGCCACCAACAACAAAAACGCCCGCTATATGGACACTCTGGCCCGCGCCTATGCGGCCGACGGCGATTTTTTCCAGGCCGTCGTCTGGGAAGACAAGGCGGTGCAGTGCGCCACCCAGTCAACCGACCACGATTTGCTGCGCGAACTGCAACCGCGTTTCAGCCTTTTCGTGCAACACAAAAACGAATGAAAATAGAAAAAATAAAGACCGGCGCCGGCCCAAAACCAAAACACGGCGACACCGTTTCCGTCCATTACACCGGATGGTTGACAGATGGCGCGAAGTTCGACAGCTCGGTGGATCGCGCCGAGCCGTTTGAATTTGTGCTCGGCGCCGGCCAGGTCATTGCCGGCTGGGATCAGGCCGTCGCCACCATGCAGACGGGCGACAAGGTGCGGGTGACCATCCCGCCTGAACTGGCTTACGGGGATTCCGGCTATCCCGGCGCCATCCCGCCCAAAGCCACCCTCATTTTCGAGGTGGAGCTTCTGGCCATCGTCTGATTAAAAGTGGTTGGGCGTCCGCTTGAGGAACCGCCCGCGTGACGGGTCGCCCACAAATTTTCCGGCGCGCACGGCCACCCGGCCCCGCACCGTCACCACTTCCGGCCGCCCCTCGATTTCCACGCCTTCAAAGACGTTGTGATCCACGTTCATGGCGTGGGTGCGCGCGGAGATTTTGCCTTTGTAATCGGGATCGTAAACCACCAGATCGGCGTCGGAGCCGGGCTGGATCGTGCCTTTGCGGGGGAACAATCCGAACAGCTTGGCCGCCTGGGTGCTGGCCGTGTTCACGAACTGGTGCAGATCGATCCGGCCGCGCTTGACCCCGTATGTAAAGTATAAATTAATCCGGTCCTCCAGCGTCGGGATGCCGTTGGGTATCTTGGTGAAGTCCCCCCGCCCCATCTGCTTTTGCGTGGCGAAATCAAACGGGCAATGATCCGTGGCCAGCGTGGACACGAACCCCTGTTTCAGCCCGTTCCAGAGCACGGCCTGATTGCGCTTTTCGCGCAAGGGCGGCGACATGACATACTTGGCCCCTTCAAAATTCGGTTTTTCGGCGTCGGTCATGTCGCAGAGCAAATGTTGGATGAGCGCTTCCACCCACACGAACGCTCCCCGGGCCGCGCCGCGCATCGCCTCGTCCAGCGCCTCCTTGCAACTGAGATGGACGATGTAAACGTGCGCCCCGAGCAATTCGGCAAACGTCAGCAGGTGATGCACCCCCTCGGCTTCAACTTGCGGCGGACGGCTCCAGTAATGGTATTCCGGCCCGGTCTTTCCTTCCGCCAGAAGCTGCTTTTGCAATTCCTGGATCAGGTCTGCGTTTTCACAATGCACCGTGGTGATCACCCCCAATTGTTTGGCCAGACGCAGCGCCTTGAACAACTCGTCATCCGTCACACCCATCGCCCCCTTGTATGCCAGGAAAATCTTGAAGCTGCTCACCCCCCGCTTGACGATTTCCCTGAAATCCCCTTCCGCCGCCTCGTCGTAGCGCGCCACGCCCATGTGAAAGGCGTAATCGCACGCGCTCTTGCCTTCCGCCCTCGCCTCCCACTCCTCATACGCCGTCAGCGGTCGCTCTGCCCGCCCCGGACAGATCATCTCAATAAACGTCGTCGTCCCCCCGATCAATGCCGCCCGGCTCGCCGTGGCGTAGGTGTCCTTGGCAAAGGTCCCCATGAACGCCATGTGGATATGCACGTGCGGATCAATGAATCCGGGAAAAACGTATTTGCCCTTGGCATCGATGACCTCCATGCCGGCCCCGGCCGGTATGTTCCTGTCAATACGGGAAATGGTCTCGTTCTCGCAAAAGATATCCGCCACGTAACGCTCGCTGGCCGTGACGATCTCTCCGTTTTTAATTAGTAATGACATAAAAAATTAATCCACCTTGTGTGAAAGCGCGTCGGATTGTTGCACAAACGTATCGCCGTTCCATTCGCTGTCGGCCATCGCGGCTTTTTTTTGCGCGCCGGCTTTGCGGGCGGCCTGGCGAAGCACGAGGTCCGTGTGGGTGGTGAGGTAAGGAAGGCTCGCGCCCCTGAAATCGGACGGCGACTCGAACTTGTGCCGGTCCATGAATGTCAGCAATTCGTCGCACATCGGTTTGACGCAATCGTAACCGGATTTCATCACGCCCGTGCAAACTTGCACCGTGTTTGCGCCGGCCAGGATAAATTGGGCCGCGTCCTTGCCCGTCTCAATTCCGCCGATGCCCGAGAGCGAGCGGCCGGCGAATTCCCGGCGGATGAGCAGCGCGATTTCCATGACCATGCGCAGGGCAATCGGGCGGATCGCCTTGGAAGAATAACCGCCCGGCGTGCTGTAGCCTTCAACCGTCGGTTCGGGACGAAGCGTGTCGAGGTTGATGCCCATGACGCTGCTGATGGTGTTAATCGCGCTGATGCCTTGACAACCGGCGCGCAAGGCCGCCCGGCTCGGGTCCTCAATATGCGTGATGTTCGGTGTCATCTTGGCCCAGACCGGCTTTCGCGCCGCGCCCATCACCCACCCGCAGACTTCCGCCACCATCTCGCAATCCTGTCCCATGGCCGCGCCCATTTTGCGCTCCGTCAAACCATGCGGACACGATAAATTCAGCTCAAAACCATCGACCCCCGCCTCCTGGCAACGCTCGACGATCTCAATCCAGGCGTCCTTGCGGTATTCCTCCATGATGGAGGCAATCAGAATGCCGTCGGGGAACATCTCCTTGCACTTTCTGAATTCCTCGATCCAGATTTTGAATGGCCGGTCGCTGATTAACTCGATATTTTCCCAGCCGATCACTTCCTGGCCGTCCTGCGAGGTCAACTTGGCGTAGCGCGGGAAGACATTGATGACCTTGGAGGCGTCAAGACTGACGGTCTTGGCGACCACGGCGCCCCATCCCGCCTTGAAGGCCCGGCCAATCACATTCAAGTTGGTTCCCGGCGGCCCGGAGCCAATGATAAATGGGTTCTTCAACTTGAGTCCGTCCACAGTGCTGGCAAGTGTCGGCATACAATTTGACTTTCAATTCCGAAAGACTGCGGCATCCTAGGACAACTGGCTGCGTCAAGCCAAACTTAAATTCGCTGCCCCGATGACGCGCCCCGGCAGCCGCCAATTCACATTCGAATATGTCTAGAATTATTCGCGGCGGTCTGATTCAAGCCGCCAGCACCCACGATGGCGCTGCCCCCCTCGACGTCATTAAAAAAGCCATGATCGAAAAGCACATCGGCTTTCTCGAAAAAGCGGCCAAAAAAAAGTGCAACGTGGTCTGTTTGCAGGAGTTGTTTTACGGCCCCTATTTCGCCGCCGAGCAAAACGCCCGTTGGTACGCCACCACCGAACCCGTCCCGTCCGGCCCCACCATCCAGCTCATGTGCGAAACAGCCAAACGCCTCGGCATGGTGCTGGTCGTTCCCGTCTATGAAGTTGAGGGCACCGGCGTTTACTACAACACCACCGCCATCATCGACGCCGACGGCAAATATTTGGGCAAATACCGCAAAAGCCACATCCCGCATTGCGCCCCCGGATTTTGGGAGAAGTTCTACTTCCGCCCCGGCAACCTGGGCTACCCCGTCTTTGAAACCGCCGCCGGCAAAATCGGCATCTACACCTGCTACGACCGCCATTACCCCGAACCCGCCCGCTGCCTCGGTCTGCATGGAGCCGAAATTGTGTTCAACCCCTCCGCCACCGTGGCCGGCCTGAGCGAATACCTCTGGCGCCTTGAACAACCCGCCCACGCCGTGACCAACCAATATTTCATCGGCGCCGTCAACCGCGTCGGAATCGAAAAACCCTGGAACATCGGCGAATTCTACGGCCAATCCTACTTCTGCGACCCCCGCGGCCAGATGCTCTCCGTCGGCAGCCGCGACCACGACGAACTGGTGGTAGCCGATCTGGACCTGGACAAAATCCAGGAAGTCCGCGACATCTGGCAATTCTACCGCGACCGCCGTCCAGAAACCTACCAGCCCGTCCTGAATCCCTGACGCCTTCCCCCTCGCGGAGAGGGCGGCATCCTGAAAGGATGCCCATCATTCAGACCAGCGGTTGGCGCGAACGCGCCTACCCTGGGGAAAAATTAAAAATTGGATTCAATTCCGCAAAGAGTTGAATCAAAGGGCCTGGGGCGGTTAAACGGCACTCGACGCCCCGCCCAAAGTGGTATATGGTCAATCAAATGACAGTAACAGCGGAAATCGGAACCGGCGAGCTTG
>CAZLEE010000229.1:0-6356 GCA_964558455.1 uncultured Verrucomicrobiota bacterium
TATTGCGGATTATTACAACAACCGCATTCGCGAGGTGGGGACCAACGGCATTATCACCACTGTGGCAGGGAATGGAGGCTCTGGCTCTTCTGGCGATGGAGGGGCGGCAACCAATGCCGAATTGCGGGAACCGGCAGGCGTAGCGGTGGATGGGTGTGGCAACCTATTAATTGCGGATTATCAGAATAACCGCGTTCGCGAGGTGGGGGCCGGCGGCATCATCACCACCGTGGCGGGGAATGGGACTAATGGCTACTCCGGTGACGGCGGCTTGGCGGCCAATGCCGAGATAAATGGTCCTTGGGGCGTAACGGTGGATGGATATGGCAATCTGTTCATTGCGGATTCGGGCAACCAACGAATCCGTAAGGTCACCTATATGGGGACAAACCACCTTGTGTTCCAGGGTGTTGCCGCCGGCAACTCCGGCAGCTACGACGTGGTGGTGACCAGTCCCTACGGCAGCGTGACCAGCAGCGTTGTCACGTTGTCGGCAGGAGTATCGCCCGCAATCACGAGCCAGCCAACCAACCTGGTGCTGACAGTCGGAGGCACGGCAACATTCAGCGTGGCCGTGAGCGGCAGCGCGCCATTAAACTGCCAATGGCAGTTTGATGGCACGAATTTGGCCGGCGCAACAAATTCCATTCTGGCCATCAGCAACGCGCAATTTGCCAACGCGGGCACATACGAACTGCTGGTCACCAATCTGTATGGAGAAACGAACAGTCAATCCGCCGTTCTAGGAGCGCCTCCATCCGTCGCCACCCAGCCGACCAATCAGGCGGTTGGAGTCGGAACCAACGCGGCTTTTAGCGTGTCGGTTTCAGGCACCGGTCCTTTTGCCTACCAATGGCAATTTGATGGCACGAATCTTCCCAACATCATCACCACCGTGGCGGGGAATGGAACTGGTGGCTATTCCGGCGACGGCGGCGTGGCGACCCACGCCGAACTGGACAATCCCTATGGAGTGACCATGGATGGGTATGGCAACTTGTTTATTGCGGATACTTTAAACAACCGCATTCGGGAAGTGGGAACCAACGGCATCATCACCACTGTGGCGGGGAACGGGAGCCGAGGCTACTCCGGCGACGGCGGCGTGGCGACCAACGCCCAACTGAACAATCCCTACGGCGTGACCATGGATGGGTATGGCAACCTGTTCATTGCGGATCAGGACAACAACCGCATTCGCGAGGTGGGAACCAACGGCATCATTACCACCGTGGCGGGGAGTCGAAATAGTGGCTATTCCGGTGACGGAGGCGCGGCGACCAACGCCGAATTGCGGGAACCGGAAGGCGTGACCCTGGATGGGTATGGTAACCTGTTCATTGCTGATACGGGCAACGAACGTATTCGCAAGGTGGGAACCAGCGGCATCATTGCCACCGTGGCGGGGGGTGGAAGTTCCGGCGATGGCGGTCAGGCGACCAATGCCTCACTGAATTATCCAGAAGGTGTAACTGTGGACGTGTATGGCAACCTGTTCATTGCGGATGCATACAACAACCACATCCGCAAGGTGGGAACCAACGGAATCATCACCACTGTGGCGGGAAGTGGTTTTTTGGGTTACTCCGGCGATGGCGGCAAGGCGACCAATGCTGAATTGTGGACCCCGTCAGGCGTGGCCGCGGATGGGTATGGCAATCTGTTTATTGCGGATTACAACAACGACCGCATTCGGGAAGTGGGAACCAACGGCATCATCACCACTAAGGCCGGGAATGGAAAACCTGGTTATTCTGGAGACAACGGTGCGGCGACCAACGCCAAACTGAACTGTCCTTTTGGTGTGACAGTGGATGGGTATGGCAATCTGTTCGTGGCGGATTATGACAACAACCGCATTCGTGAAATTCCTTCTCCGGGGACAAACTTTGTGTTTCCGAGTGTTGCCATCAGCAATGCCGGAAGTTATGACGTGGTGGTGACCAGTCCTTACGGCAGCGTGACCAGCAGTGTCGTCACGTTGACCGTCAATCAAATTACTCCAGTGATCACACCGTTCAGCCTGTCCAACTTTGGCTTTACGTCCTCCAACGCCTTTCAAATCCAATTCACCAACACGCCCGGCGCGACGTTCAGTCTTTGGGCTTCAACCAACTTCTCCAACTGGACTCAAATCGGCACAACCACCGAGAATTCGCCCGGCATGTACGAGGCCAGCGATTCTTCGGCAACCAATTGCGGGGCGCGGTTTTACCAACTGCGATGGCCGTAGGAGTCAAGGCTAAAGGCTGAAGGCTAAAGGCTAAAATCTGAAAAATTGGCAAATGGCTGACCGGCGAATCCAGGTTTCTGACTACGAATGAGGGAAGCGTTTCGGCGGAACGATCCAGGGTAATCCCGACGCCGTGACGCTTATGGCGAGATTTCTGCCATTCCCGCCTTGAACACCCCTATCGGCCCGGCCTAGAATTCATCTGAATTTATGAGCGACCCAATTACACGACGGACATTTTTGGCGCAAACATCCATCCTCGGCACCGGGCTGGCGTGGGGCGGAACCCGCTCCCTTCACGCCGCTACCGGCCCGAATGACAAGATGCGCGTGGCCATTATCGGGTGCAACGGACGCGGGATGAACCATATCGCCGGCTATCTGGTGCTGCCCCAGGCCGAAATCGCCTGCATTTGCGACGTGGACAGCCGGGCGGTGGCCAAGGGGATCGCCGCAGTGGCGAAAAAACAATCGCGCAAACCGAAGGGCGTCAAAGACCTGAGAACCGTATTGGAAGACCCGGAAATCGACGCCGTTTCAATCGCGACCCCCGACCATTGGCACACGCCGGCAACCATCATGGCCTGCGCGGCGGGCAAGCACGTCTATGTTGAAAAACCCGGCAGCCACGACGGAAACGAGAGTGAATTGATTGTGGCGGCGGCGCGAAAATACAAACGGGTGGTCCAAATGGGGAACCAGCGGCGAAGCTGGCCGTGGGTGCAGGAAGCCATCCAGGCGTTGCACAACGGGGAATTGGGAAAATTATCCTTTGCCCGGGCCTGGTACACGAATCACCGCGCCTCAATCGGTCACTGCAAACCCGCGCCGGTGCCGGATTGGCTGGATTACTCATTGTGGCAGGGACCGGCGCCTGAGACGGCCTTCCAAGATAACGTCATCCATTACAACTGGCACTGGTTCTGGCGTTGGGGCACTGGCGAAATGGGCAATAACGGGGTTCATTCCCTCGATTTGGCGCGGTGGGGACTGGGAGTTGACCTTCCCCGGCGCGTGACCTGCGGAGGCGGACGTTACCATTACAAGGATGACTGGGAAACGCCGGACATTTACGTGGCAAGCTTCGATTTCGGCGACAAAGGGATCGCCTGGGAGGGACAAAGCTGTGATCCGAGGGGCTTTGAGGACGCGGGCTTTGGCGTGAATTTTTACGGCGAAAAAGGGACCATGACCATTACCTCCAGCGCCAAAATTTACGATCTAAAAAACAAGCTGGTGCGCGAAATATCGTCGCATCAGGCCAACGACTTCAGTTTCGATACCGTGCATTTCGCCAACTTCCTGGACGGCATACGTTCGGGCAAGGCCTTGAATTCAGAAATTGAGGACGGCCAAAAAAGCACGTTGCTCTGCCACCTGGGTAACATCGCCTTCCGCACCGGCCACACGGTGAATTACGATGCTGCCACCCGAAAAATAGTCGGCGACCCCGACGCCAGCGCCCTATGGAAACGGACTTACCGTGAAGGCTGGGAGCCTAAAGTATAATAGGTTATCGTTAACGTTGTAATTTTAACCCGGGTTGAATAGCAGTTCGTCCAAGGTGCTTGGATGGACGCGGGGTGTCGTCATGGATTTTGGGCGAAGGTCGATTCCCTTGTCATTCGGGTGATTCCATGCGTAGGTATGGCGGGTGCGGTCGGCGGCGATGCGCAAAAAACCAGCCTGAATTGGGGGGGCGCAACATCCGGGAAAAAATATGGACGCATTAACGATGAGCAGGGGTGGTGGAAAAACCGGGATTTTCGTTGATATGTTAAAGTTATCAATCGGGGTGCAAAGATGTATTAGAATCGCGGGGCGTTTGCCGTTATACATCTGTGCCGCGTGAAAGGGGGCGGATCAACGCCGGTGGCGGTGCGAGAGACATGAGAACACAAATTATTTTTTTATTGACAGTAATTCTGGCGGCGGCCGGCTGCAAAAGGGCCGTGACAGTCGCGCCGCCGTTGCGGGTGCAGGTGGTGACCGTGACGTCGCGGGATGTGCCGATTTACCAGCAGTGGATCGGCACGCTGGACGGCTATCCCAACGCCCAGATCAGGGCACAGGTGAGCGGTTACCTGATGAAACAGGATTACGCGGAGGGCGGGGCGGTGAAAAAAGGGGATCTGCTTTTTGAAATCGATCCGCGTCCCTTCCAAGCCACACTGGATCAGGCCGAGGCCCGGCTGGCCCAGGATCGCGCGCAACAGGGCAAGACGGCGCTGGATGTGAAACGCTACACCCCGCTGGCCAAGAGCCAGGCAATCAGCCAGGAGGTATTGGATGACGCCATCCAGGCGGATTTGGTCGTCCAAGCCACCATCAAGGCCGATCAAGCCGCAGTGGAAAGCGCGCAACTAAACCTCGGCTTTTGCAGAATCCTGTCGCCGGTCGATGGCATTGCCGGAATTGCCCAGGCCCAAATCGGGGATCTGGTCGGCCCCGGCAGCGCGGTGTTGGCCACGGTTTCGACCGTGGACCCGATGCGCGTTTATTTCAACATCAGCGAGCAATCTTACCTGGCTTTTTGCCGCCAGTTCACCAATGCGGAAGAACGGGGCGCTTACCGGTCGGAGATGGCGTTGCAATTGATTCTTTCCGACGGTTCGGCTTATCAATTGCCGGGCAAATGGCTCTTTACCAGCCGGCAGGTGGATGTCAACACCGGCACGCTCCAGGTCGCCGGCTCGTTCCCCAATCCGGATTACGTCCTGCGCCCCGGCCAATATGCGCAGGTGCGGGCGAGAACGCTTGTCCGGCGCGGCGCGATTGTGGTGCCGCAACGCGCGGTGACGGAATTGCAGGGGGCTTATCAGGTCGCCTTGGTTGACTCGGAGAACAAAGCCCGTCCCAAATCGGTGAAGGTGGGCGATCAGGTGGGCGACGAATGGTTGATTGACAGCGGGCTGAAGGCGGGCGACAGGGTCGTGGCCGAGGGCACGCAACGGGTCGGAGACGGCACGGCAGTCGATCCCCAGCCTTACGCCCAGCCGGCAAAATCAACCAATGGCGCTTTTGCCTTGGAAAAGGAATGAACGTCCGCCGCATCCAACATATCCCATAATGTCCCGCTTTTTCATCAACCGGCCCATCGTGGCCATGGTCATAGCCATCCTCATGGTTTTGGTGGGCTTGGTCTCCATGACGACCCTGCCCATCTCGCAATTTCCCAGCGTGGTTCCGCCTGAAATCCGCATCCAAACCACCTTTGTGGGGGCCGATGCGGAAACGGTGCAGCAATCCGTCGCCACCCCGATTGAGGAGCAAATGAGCGGGGTGGACAACATGAATTACATGTATTCCATCAACGCCAACAACGGCGTGATGCGGATGGTGGTCAATTACGACGTCAAGACGGACCCGAACACCGACCAGATGCTGGCGCAACTGAGGGAACAGCAGGCGGCCTCGCAACTTCCGGCGGCGGTGCAGAATTACGGGGTGACCATATTGAAGTCCCCCACCACGCCAATGTTGCTGGTGGCGCTTTATTCGCCCCATGACACCTACGACGCCACGTTTCTGGCCAATTATGCCTACATCAATCTTGTTGACCAGATCACCCGGGTCAAGGGCATCTCAAACATCAACGTCTTCGGCGCCGGCCAATATGCCCTCCGCTTCTGGCTCAATCCCGATCAACTGGCAAAACTGAACATCACGGCGGGCGATGTCATCGCCGCAGTCAACGCGCAGAACACGGTCAATCCCGCCGGCCAGATTGGCGGTCCGCCCTCCCTGCCCACGCAGGAATACACCTACACCGTCATCGCCCAGGGCCGGTTGGTCACGGAAAAGGAATTCGGCCAGATCGTGGTGCGCGAGAATCCGGACGGCTCGATGGTGCGGCTGAAAGACGTGGCCCGGGTCGAACTCGGCGCGCAACTTTATAACCTGGCGGGACGGTTCAACGGCAAACCTTCCGCCGTCATGGCCATTTACCAATTGCCCGGCTCCAATGCCCTTGATGCGGCCCGGGACGTGAAGACGCTGATGGAGGAGTTGAAGAAAAAATTCCCGCAGGACATGACCTACGCCGTTTCGTTGGACACGACTTTGGCGGTGAGCCGGGGGATCTCGGAAACGATGACCACGCTGTGGGAAGCGCTGCTGCTGG
>CAZLEE010000230.1:0-6326 GCA_964558455.1 uncultured Verrucomicrobiota bacterium
GCAACGACGCGCTGCCCCTCGCGGCCTAAATGAAGAATTATGTCTCACACCCAGATTGGGGTTGCGATTGAGATTAGGATTGAGATTGGAATTGGGGGACGGTATTGAGTGGATTACGGCATGAGCAAAACTTCTTTCGTAACGGGCGCGGCCGGGTTTATTGGCAGTCATTTGACCGACCGCCTCCTGGAGCGCGGTCATCGCGTGATTGGCGTCGATAACATGGCCCTGGGTCGGCGGGCCAATCTGGCGGACGCCTTGCGCAACCCCCGCTTCACCTTCCGCGAACTGGATGTCAACGACACGGAAACCTGCCTGGCTTTTATGCGGCAGGAAGCGGGGCCGGACGGAATCGAAACCGTCTGGCACCTGGCGGCCAATTCGGACATCCAGGCGGGCGGACGCGATCCGGACCTGGATTTCCGGCTGACTTTTCTGACCACGCACAACGTGCTCAAGATGATGCACGCCCTAAACATCCCGCAGATTGTTTTTGCGTCCAGTTCGGCCATTTACGGCGCGCACGAGGGCGAGTTGGGGGAGGACACGGGGCCGCTGCTGCCGGTTTCCAACTACGGCGCGATGAAACTGGCCTCGGAAGGCAGCATCACGGCGGCGCTGGAGCGTTTTTTGAAACGGGCCTGGATTTGCCGTTTTCCGAATGTGATCGGACGCCGGGCCACGCATGGGGTTATATTTGACTTCCTCAAAAAACTGCGCGCCAATCCGGCGGAGTTGGAGGTGCTGGGGGACGGGGCGCAGGAAAAGCCGTATTTGCATGTGGACGAACTGGTGGAGGCGATGCTGTTCCTGTTCGAGCGCAGTCCGGAGCGGCTGAGTTATTTCAACATCGCCCCGAAAGAAGGGACGGCGACCACGGTGCGTTTCATTGCCGAGGCGGTGGTGAAGGCGGCGGCCCCGGCGGCCAGAATCCGCTACACCGGAGGAACGCGCGGATGGGTGGGCGACGTGCCGAAATTCCGCTATTGCACGGCGAAACTGAAATCCGCCGGGTGGTCGCCCAAGCTCAGTTCAAATCAGGCGGTGGAACAAGCCATCCGGGAGAATTTGTAGGGAATGAAACAACTCGTCATCCTGGCCGGCGGCATGGGGACACGGCTCAAAGCGCGTTTGGGCGATCTGCCCAAGCCGATGATCCCCATCGGTGGCAAGCCGCTGCTCGAGCATCAGGTGGAATTGGCCAAACGGCACGGGTTCGAGGAAGTTTTGATCTTTGCCTGTTACCGGGCCGACCTGATCGAGCGGCATTTTGGCAACGGGCAGAAATGGGGGTTGCATCTGCGCACCATTGTCGAAAAGGAACCACTGGGAACGGCGGGCGCGGTGCTGGCGGGTTTTGATTTGCTCGCGGACGAATTTGCGGTGATCTACGGCGACACCATGCTGAATGTCGATTTGGAGCGCATGCGGCGGGAACGCGCCTTGCGCCAGGCGGACGCCGTTTTGCTGCTCCATCCGAACAATCATCCGCTGGACTCCGATTTGGTGGAAGCCGGCCCGGATAATTGGATCACGGCCTTTCACAATCGCCCCCACCCGGAAAACAAATGGTTTCGGAACCTGGTCAACGCCGGCCTTTACGTGATTCGGAAAGAGGCGTTGCGGCCGTGGATCAAGCCGGTGAAAGCGATGGATTTTGGCAAGGATTTGTTCCCGGCCCTGCTGGCGCGCGGGGCAAAACTGCTCGCTTACAACAGCCCGGAATACATCAAGGACATCGGCACGCCGGAGCGCTACGACAAAATCAACGCGCAATACGCCGGCGGCGTGGTGGGGCGCGGTTCGCTCAAAACGCCGCAGCGCGCGGTGTTTTTGGATCGTGACGGCACACTGGTCAGGGAAGTCAACGGGCTGACCTCGCCGGAGAAATTGGAGCTTTTGCCGGAAGCGGCGGAGGCGGTGCGCGAGCTGAATCACAACGGCTGGCTGGCCATTCTGATCACCAACCAGCCGGTGGTGGCCAAGGGGTTCTGCACCGAGGCGGACATCGGCGCGATCCATAACAAACTGGAAACCCTGCTCGGGCGGGGCCGCGCCTATCTGGACCGGATTTACTGGTGCCCGCATCATCCCGAAAAAGGGTTTGCCGGGGAGCGGGCCGATTTAAAAATCGAGTGCGAATGCCGCAAACCGAAAACGGGCATGATCCGGCAGGCGGCGCAGGACCTGAACCTGAACCTGGACGACTGCTGGCTGATCGGCGATACGACCACGGACATCGAAACGGCGAAAAACGCGGGAATAAAATCGATTCTGGTTGAAACAGGGCACGCGGGACGGGACGGGAAATACAAGACGTCGCCGGATTTCACCGCGGCGAACTTGCTCGATTCAGTGCGGCTGGTCATGGCAAAAGGAAAAGTATGATTATCAGCCGGACACCATTGCGGATGAGTTTTGCCGGGGGGGGCAGCGACCTGCCGGTCTTTTACCGCCGCTTCGGCGGGGCGGTCGTGTCGGCCGCGATCAACCAGTATGTCTATGTCACAGTCAACAAAAAATTTGACCAGCGCATCCGGGTCAGCTATTCGCGCACGGAAGACGCGGCGTCGGTCGCGCGCATCCGGCATCCCCTGGTGCGGGAGGCGATGAAGATGCTGGGCATAGACGGCGGCATCGAGATCACGTCCATCGCGGATGTCCCGTCCAAGGGGACGGGGTTGGGCAGTTCCAGTTCTTTCACGGTGGGGCTGTTGAACGTGTTGCACGCCTACGGGCAGAGCCACGCGGGCGCGGAGCAGTTGGCGCGGGAATCGTGCCAGATCGAGATCGAGCGCTGCGGCGAACCGATCGGCAAACAAGACCAGTATGCGGCGGCGTTTGGCGGGTTGAATTACATCCAGTTCAACCGCGACGATTCAGTGCTGGTCGAACCGATCATCTGCCGGCGGCAAACCCTCGAAAAAATCCAGGCCGGCATAGTGACATTTTACACCGGAATCACGCGCAGCGCGTCGGCCATCCTGCAGCAGCAGCAAAGCGCGATGGCTTCGGAAAAGAAAAAGCAAACGGTCATGCGCCGGATGTGCGATCTGGCCGGCCAATTGCGCCGGGAATTGCAGGCCAACCGGGCCGATTCTTTTGGGGAATTGATTCACGAAGGCTGGCTGCTCAAGAAAACACTCACATCGGGCATCAGCTCAAACGCGATAGACGACTGGTATGCGAAAGCGCGCAAGGCGGGAGCCATCGGAGGCAAGCTTTTGGGGGCGGGCGCGGGAGGATTCCTGATGTTTTACGCGCCACCGGAGCGGCACGAGGCGGTGGAGCGGGCGCTGGGAGGATTGCGCCGGATGGATTTCCGTTTTGAGTCCCAAGGCAGCCAGATCATCTTCGTGCATCAATGAGGCCACGACAGGGCGAACGGGGATGTTACAAGGACGCCGGTCCCCGCCCTGTTTTGTTCATTGCCAATAGGATCGTTTCAGCGGCCCGTTTCCAGGACCATTGCTTCATGTCTTCCGCCGCCGCCGCGCCGCGCGCTTGCGCCTCGCCGGGGTGTTGGTAGGCGTATTCAATGCCGGCCACGATCTCGTCCAACGACGGTTCCACCCAACGCGCCACCAACTGGCCGCTTGGGTCGTTGATCGCGAGAGGATGAAGTTTTTTGAGCAGAAAGGCGTTGCCCTCATGGCAAATGTCCTTATGCCCGGTGGCGTGGGTGACAATCGCCGGCTTGCCGCAGGCCATGTATTCCATCAGAACCAGATTGGTGCCTCCTTCGCAACGATTGGGAAACAGTCCAAGACTGGACCGGCCATAGGCTTCGGCCATCTGTTGCGGGGTCGAGTCCCCCAGCGTGATCGTTTTCTTGGGGTCGATTCCGTTGAGGCGATAGAGGTGTTCCATCTGCTCCACCCAACGGCGCCCGGACAGCTCGAACCGGATGTGGGGGGACACCCTCATCGTCTCCATGGTGGCGGGCCACGGGTTGTGCCATGCTGTCAACAGTATCGCATCGGGATGTTTCCGGCTGAAGAGGGCGAAGGCTTTCAGCGCCAGGTCCTGACCCTTGCGCAGTTCAAATTTCCCGCCGGAAAAAAGGATGAAACGCCCGTTATCGCAAGACGCCGGCGGGTGAAACACGGTCGTGTCCACGCCCTGGATCAAAAGCGCGGCGTGGAAAATTCCCTTTTCCCGCAATCGTTCCAGACACCAGCTCGAGCCGGCAAAAACCACGTCGAAGCGCCGCGCGTTTTCCACGGATTTGGGCGTCAGTTCATTTTCAAAAAAAGCGTAACCAAAATTGCGGCGTCCCCGCGCCATGCTGCACGGGGTGAAATCGAATCCCTGCAAAGGCGTGAAGAGATCGCCGGGAAGTTCCTGGGAATGGAAAAGCGGGTTGCCACTGTCCAGGAGGCGCACGTCCGTCAGTTTTGACAATTCAGCCAGCAAATACCGGTTGCAGACGCCCCAACCGAAGCCGTTGCCGGGCTGGCCGGCGTAGTAAAGCGGACTGGCGGCATGAACCTGGGTCGCGGTTTGATCGGGCGGCGGTTGATTCGGCTGTCGCGTCAGGCCGCGCAAAGCCGCTTCGACTTGCGCAATGACCCCGGCCCAATCGCCCGGCCTGGTCTGGCGAAAGAGGGTCATGGTGGGGTACCAAGGGCTGTCCGAACGACCGAGCATCCAGCGCCAGCAAGGGGCATGGGAAAGGAGTCCCCACGTTGGCCGGGCGAGCGCGCCGGCCAGGTGCAAGGTCGAGGTGCAAACGGAAATCACCAAATCCATTTGGCCCATCGCCGCCGCCGTGTCCGCAAAATCGCGCACCCGGCTGCCGAGGTCCTCAACCCGGACATCCGCCGGCAGTTTTTTCAAATCAGCCGCACGGGGACCGCATTGAAGGCTGAAGAAGCGAACCCCCGGCAAGCGCAGCAGCGGAAGGAATTGTTCCAGCGGAATCGAACGGATGCGATTTTTCCGGTAAGCGTCGCCGCCGGACCAGATGAGTCCCACTTTTAAAATTCCGGCGGGAGTCGCGTCCAACGGAAACGTCCCGGCGGGCGGGCAGGAAAGATAAGGGATCGTTGCCGGCACGTTTTCCAGCGTTGTTTTGAACAAATGCGGCAAACTCATCAAAGCGGCGTGGGTATCGAAGGGCGGGAGCGGCTGGCCCGGACGCAGCAGTTGCGCGATGCCCGGCATGTCGCGCGCCAGGATTTGCAGGGAGTCTGGACAAACCAGCAGAACCCGCGCGCCGCGCGCCGCGAGCAACGGAACGTAGCGGATGAAATGGATGACATCGCCCGCGCCTTGTTCGGTGTAGATCAAAATGGTTTGGCCGCGGATGTCCCGGCCGTCCCAGACCGGCTGTTGGAATACCGGCTGTTTGGCGGGCGCGTCAGGTCTGTTCCAACGCTGCTCATATTCCGCCCAGCCGCGGGAAAAATCGCCGCCGGCCAGCAGGGCCAGGGAGCGGTTGTAACGGGCGTTGGTCGGACCGCTGTCCAGGGCCAGCGCCTGATCGAAAGCCTGAATGGCTTCCCCAAGTCTGGCCTGACCCAGGAGGGCATTGCCCAGGCTGTTGCAGGCGTCAGAGGAACCCGGTTGCAGCCGCAAAGCGCGGCGGGCGAACTCCTCGGCGCGGACAAAGTCGCAACGCTGTTCCAACGCCGCCGCCACGGTGTTGAGCAGTTCGGCATCAGGTTGCGGCGTTTGGCGGAGCGCAATTTCCAGGCTGGCCATCGCCTCGTCATTGCGATTCAGCTTGGTCAAGGCCGCGCCGAGTTGCGCGTGGACCCCGCGCAAATCCGGCTGAAGCGCGGCGGCCTGGCGGGTCTCATCAGCGGCTTCGGCATAGCGCCCCAAAGCCAGGAAGATGCTTCCGGCCGTCCGATGCGCCTCGGCGTTGGATGGCGCGATTTTTATGGCGCGCTGAATCCAGGAGAGGGAAGGCTCGTGGCGGCCCCGCCGCAATTCGACCAGGGCGAGAAAATTCAACGCGAGCAAATTGCGGGGTTCGCGTTGGATGACTTTTTCGCACAAGGCGGCGGCTTCGGCGGGCCGGCCAGCCTCAAATTCTTTAACCGCTTGCTGGAGCAACCGGATCGCTTCTGACATGTGTTATTGAGTAAACCTGATGTTGATCCCGGACCCAAGAAATTTCGGGCTGTCTCTTCTTCGATGCCCTTTTTCCATGAGTCAAATTTTGTCTGTTGACAGACCGCGCTGATGGGCGACCCTTTCTGACAGGCAGATGGGGTGGACACTCCATGATTTGTCGAATTGAAACCATGTAACCCGAACGGATCCATTATGATGACACGAAGACAAGCTTTGAAAACAGCCGCGCTGGCCTCGGTCGC
>CAZLEE010000231.1:0-6323 GCA_964558455.1 uncultured Verrucomicrobiota bacterium
GCTCACCAAGCACTACCCATTGAGTAAGGTTGCGTCAATAGGATAGCCAGACCGCACCGATTCCCATTGCAATAAGAATTGGGTTTTTCCCGTTCGGATCGACAGCTAATGTTGGCGCGTTGTGGTTAAAGCAGTAAAGCTCTAGCAATTGGTCGGGCGCCGGGTCTCTTCCAATCCACCTGCCCTGAGATGGATTGTAATATCTGTAGCCGTAATAAACCAGCCCGCTCTCGCCATCGCAAAACTTGGTGGAGAACCGGAACGGGTTGGCTTTGGCTAACGGCCCGGTGGCGCGGATGAGTTCTCCGAAAGGGTTGTATTCGTACCGTCCAACGATGGATTTATCCGTCCCGCTGATCAATCCGGTGATGTTTCCATTCCCGTCGTAGGAGGGGAAACCGCCTCCTCCAGAATTGTTTACCACCAGCAGCCCGCCGATCCCCCCGGCGTTTGCCATGCTCCCGCTCAAATCCAATCCCCAGACAAAGGATTGCCGGACAGCGCTCGTCGGGTCAAACGAGGCGATGAGATTCCAGCCGTCGTAGATGAAGTAATTTGTCCTCTCCGGCACGAAGACCAATCCGCTGTTGGTCCAAACCGTCTTGCTGATCCGCCGGTTCATGTAATCATACCCGAAATCCAGCCGCAGCCGGTTCGAGTTGGCGATTCCGGAAATGTTGGTCATGTTCATCGAGATCAGCCGATTCTCAGCGTCCCATTGATAATTCCAAATGCCGTCAAAAGTCAAGTTCCCGTCCGCGTCGTAAACCAGGGATTGCGCGCCGCTGGGGAAGGCCAGCCCTCCCGTGACCGTCGCCTCTCCCGAACTGTTGGTCACCTCCTCCAAACCGGCCCGCCGCCGTTGGGCACGGTGATTTGCCGGTGGAAGTATTCGCCCTTGCGATCCGCCGCTCCGCCGTTCCGCGGGCTGATCCAATCCAGTTGGTAAGCGTGACCGTCAATAAAAAGGTTCCGCGCAAATGGAATGGTGGCCAACGAACCATCATTAACGTTAAATCACTGCTTCCGGTTTTCCCACGGGCGCAACAGCAACCGGCTGCCCTCAACCGACTCCAAGTGATCCGCTCCGCTTGGAATGATGTCTGCCTGCCAGTCCCGCCCCTGCAACGTCAGTTTGCCTTGCCAAAACGTGCGCACCGTAAACATGCAACTCGCCTGCGAAAAAAAATCATAGAAATTGATGTCCGCCAATACCGTGCGCTGGCCGGAGGGGGTGTCGAACATCAAGTGGACGTTCGTGAACATCTGGTAATGAACACCCGACCGCTTGTCTGACAATAAGACACCCGCGGGATCATCCGTCAAATCGCGGTTGCGATTGAGGTCGAGATAAAGTTTCCAGGCGTCCTGCTGCCAGAGAAAAGGAATGGCATTGCTCGAATTGGCGCCGAAATTCAAAACGCCGCGCACAATTTTTCCCGAACCCGCCGCCGGCTCTTTCTTGAATGGGGCGGATTGGGTCGTCACGGAAACGTTCCAACTGGAGGGGCCGTAGGCGCCGTTATCCGTTTTCTGATATTCCATCGTCACAGCGGCTTCTTTTGAGGGCGGAAAACTGGGTTGGATTGAATCAGCCGCGCAAAGAATTTTTCCAGAACAAAGCGCAACCATCAGCGCAAACATCCAGGCAATCAGGACGTTTCCCCACCGGCGCTGTAATGATAAGCGACCAGTCTTTTCGTTCGGCATTGTCTTGGTTATAAGCGGCTCAGGGGCCTTATTTCAACATAAATCAGTAAATTTAACAGTAATTTAACAGTTGAACCACGCCCCGTTATTGGCCACACTGCCCTACTCATGGGAGCACAATGGAAACAAGCCGGGCGCGAAATTGGCGCGCTGAAAAAAGGTCAGATGGTCGTCAAGCTGGTGCGCGAAATCACAATCGCGTCCAAATTGGGCGGGCCTGACCCTGATCTTAATCCGCGTCTGGCGGCGGCGGTCGAGAAGGCCAAGAAAGCCTCCGTTTACCGGGACACCATCGAACGCGCCATCAAAAAAGGCGCGGGCTTGACCGAGGAAAAAATGTCGATCGAAACCGTCGTTTACGAAGGTTTCGCCCCCCACAAAGTGCCGGTCGTGGTCGAGTGCCTGACGGACAACCGCAATCGCACCGCTCCGGAAATTCGCAATTTGTTCAAAGGCGGTTCCATGGGTTCACCTGGTTGCGTAAGCTTTTTCTTCAACCATGTGGGCGTGGTTGAAGCCACCCACCCGGACGCGCAACGTGATGCCGAATCCGACGCCATCGAAGCCGGCGCCCAGGAAGTTGAGCCTTTCGAAGGAGAGGAAGTTCCGTCAGGCCACAAGGGGGCGCGATTCCTGACCGGCCTCAAAGAATTGGATTCCACCGCCAAGGCTTTAAAAGCCGCCGGCTGGAAGGTTGTCGCCTCCGAAATGCGCTATCTCGCCAAAAGTTTTGTCGAAGTCTCCGAAGTGGAACGGAAACAAGTCGTTGACTTCCTCAACGCGCTGGACGACCACGACGACGTCCACCACGTTTACGCGGCAATGAAATAAGGCCCCGGCTACGCCAGAGTCTGGTATCCCCACCGCAACATTTTGGCCGTCGCCTCCCAACCCAGGCAGGCGTCGGTGATTGAAACCCCGTAACGCAGGCAGGCCGGATTTTCCGTTGGAAACGGCTGCGTCCCCTCCTCCAGATTGCTTTCGACCATCGCGCCGATGATCGACTTCGTGCCGGCGGCGCGCTGCTCAAGCACGCTGCGCCAGACTTCCTTTTGTTTGGCCGGTTGTTTGCCGGAATTGGCGTGACTGCAATCGACCATCACAACGCGCGGCAAACGATGCTTCGCCAATTGCTCCTCCGCCTCCCGGATGCTTTTCGCGTCAAAATTGGTCCGCTGCCGCCCGCCCCGCAACACCACGTGCCCGCTCGCGTTGCCTTTCGTGCGCACAATGCTCGTCGCTCCGTCCTGGTCAATCCCGATGAAACTGTGCGGCCGCATCGACGCCCCCATCGCGTCGATGGCAATCTGCAAATCGCCGTCCGTGCCGTTTTTAAACCCGACCGGCATGGACAATCCGCTCGCCATTTCGCGATGGGACTGGGATTCGGTCGTGCGCGCGCCAATCGCCGCCCAACTGATCAAGTCCGAAATATATTGCGGAATGATCGTGTCCAAAAATTCCGTGGCCGCCGGCATGCCCGCCGCCGTGATGTCCAGTAAAAGCCGGCGCGCCGTTTTCAAACCAGTCTCTATGTCATAAGAATTGTTCAGACGCGGATCGTTGATCAATCCCTTCCATCCGATGGTGGTGCGCGGCTTCTCGAAATAGACGCGCATCACAATTTCCATCCGGTCGCCCAATTCCTGCCGCAGGACATTCAACCGCCCGGCATATTCCAGCGCGCCTTTGACATCGTGAATGGAGCAAGGCCCGACCACCACCAGCAGACGCGGGTCCTTTTGCGCCAAAATGGCGTTCACCGCGGCGCGGCACCGCACCACGGTATTATTCGAAACCACGGTCATCGGCAATCCGGCCTTCAACACCCGCGGTGGCGAGAGCCGCACGATTTCTTTTACATTGAGATCCTGATTCGGAAGCATCAAGGCGCATTATAACATCTCCCCCGCCCCGACGAAAGTCCCAAGTAAAATTCCGCGCTAGCTTGATGCCGCATCCATCGCGCAGAATTCCGGACTTATGGCGGGTCCCCGTGGCGGGGGGTGTTCCAAAAATGAAACAGGCTGTTGTCAAATGTGAATTGGTAGGCAATATAACATTGAAATCCAATCGGGCCGTCAATCGAACGACCAGCCGAAAAAAGCAAGTGATGCTGTTCGCTTAAATCAATGACCGCGCCGACATTAAATGCCGTGCCAACGTTGGGAAAGTCGGTCTGATAAGTTGTCTGATGATAACACTCCACGCCGATGGCAAGGTTGGTCAAAACCTGCTTTTGCAGCACTGCGCCGACGAATTCCCAATTTTGATTGCCAGAGAAGGAATTGACGCCATAACCGCCGCCACCGTAGGCCGTCCATGATCCCCAACTCTTTTGCAGCCACAAGGGCAGGAAAGCCTGCAAATGACCGTTGCCAAGATTGTTTTCGGCACTGCCCGTGGGCAATTCCAGCAAGGGAAAAATTCCCGCTTGAGGCATCCCGTTTGTTTCCTGAATGAAACGGTATTTCACGCCAAACTCGGTGTCGCCATACCCATAATGGGAGTCTCCGATGGGCGGCGAGTCGTAAGCCAACGGCGCAATCAGATGAAGCTGCACATCGGGAACCACGCCGTAGTTCAATTCAAAATGCGGCCCGGTGCCGGACCAGTCGCCGCCGAGTTTGGAATCCTGGGATGCGACGTAAAATTCCCAATGCTGATACTCCACCGGATCCGGGTCGTCGGTAACGAACGGAGGCCCGCCGCGGGCGGTTCCGGCGAATCCGAGAATTGCCAGTGCGGCAACAACGGGCAGGCATCGTGTGATTTGCATGTTACGGTTGTTTTTAATCGGCGATCAAATAGAACCCGATAATGATAAAACCAGCCGTCAAAACTCCCGCGACAATCATTTTGATCAGGCGGTTGACCGGCATCGCAAGTCCCCGTCCGCTTTTGGCGCTTGCGAACAGCCAGCCGAAAGAGACAAAAAGAATGAGAATAATGGCAACGTGAGTAATCCAATGACTGCCTGTAATCCTCTGCATTCCGGCTTGTATGGTTGGGCTTTTTTCCTTCGCAATGACGAGCAGCGCGTTGATCACGCTGCACAACGCCAAAGACAAGCCAAAGGGGACGGTATATTTCGAGAGAGTGTTGTTTTCCATATTCATTCTCAGGAATTAAAGTTGTTTCGCCAACAATGCCACTTTCACGCCCATTGCAACAATGGCGCCGTGACCTTCAATCATCAAACCCAACAATGGGATTATCGCCGCCAACCAAAGAACCAATCGCCGCGCTTCTTTGTTTGCCGCGAGGTTGTTGGATGCGGCCATGGGAAGATATGTGACCAACAGTAGCAGCACGATGACAAGATGCTCCTTCGTTTCCATGAAGTATTCGTGAGCGAACGGCCACGGCCCCTTCAAAATGATGGCCTTGTCGGCAGGATAAAAGACAACATACCAATAGCCGCCGATCCCAAAGGCGATCCACATGAAAACGGCCGCAACCCAACTCATCCATTTGATGCGTTTGAGGTTCGTCTCATTGGCGTTCAACACATCCACAAAAACCCATACCGTCGTGACAATGCAGGCCACTCCGAACAGCACATGGATCATCAGAATTATTTCAGCCATATTGAAAGTCGGTTCATCATCGTTGCCCATCACGGCGGCGGCACAATATAATAGGGACGCGGCACCACGTTCCCTGGAAAATTTGTCTCGTCGCTCAACAGCGCGGCCAGGGCCGGATTAACCAGCACGCCGGACACCGTCGCCGGCGCGCCGTCCACCGTGATGGTCTCCTGTACCAACCGGATGCCATGACTGTAATCGGCCCAAGTCTGGGTATGGCCGTTATAAAGAGGTTGAATGGGCGTCCCGTTGGTTTGCTGCCACCCGTAAATCACCACCGGCGTCTTGCTTCGGTGAAAATTGGTCACGAGCAAGGCCGCGATGACCACGTCCTTCTTGTCGCCGGCCACCAACTCGCCATAAGGATGCTGTTCCAGACAGGCCAGCCGCCGGGCCAGGACCATGCTGTTATGTTGATTGAATGTGGGCGCGTCGATCATGGCCGCGCTGGGCGGAAGCGGATCGGGAGTGAGTTTGACCCAGGCCTGCGCCCAGATGTCTTTGACCATCTTGCGCGTCGGCAGGGAACAGCCCAGCCGGTCCGCAATGCGCTGCGCCAGCTCCGGGGTCATCGGTTCCAGCAGATAATCGCGGTCGGACCCCACGCAGAGGTAATCCGGCGTCACATAATAAGTCACGGTATGATTGACGCCGTTGATGACCGTGTTGGTGTTGATCGCAACCAATTGACGCATCCAACCCGGCACGTTGCCGAGGACAATCTGGGCATAAATCAAATCCTCGCGCCGCGCATCCGGCGGCGGCGGGAGGGGGGCGATGAGCTTCGCGAAATCCTGCCCGCCCAACGCCGTGACAGGGCGCGGCGGAAGGTCGAGCGTTTGGGCCGCACCCGACAAAACCAGGCCCCAGCATAAACCAATCGCGCTTATTCTCATTCGCATGGCAACCCCAACAATGCATCGCCCCGGCCGGGGCGGGCAAACACCAAAAACTACCCCGTCTGCCATCGGGTGTGAGACATAATTCTTCATTTAGGCCGCGAGGGGCAGCGCGTCGTTGCGT
>CAZLEE010000232.1:0-6316 GCA_964558455.1 uncultured Verrucomicrobiota bacterium
CCGTCGGTCGAGTAAACGTCACGGAAACCATGGCCTCCGGAATAGAGGCCATAATTAGTATAAACCAGCGCCAATACGCCCGAGGCATTGAGCGCGTAAATGCCCCGAACATTTCCCGCGCCTCCCACGGTCACATCCGAACCGGCTGTGTATGGATAACTGTAGTAAAAGCCGCCAAAATTGAGATATTCCTGATTGGAAGATAAGGTCAAATAAGCTTCTTGCGCGCCCTCATTTCCGGTTGGAACAGCCGCCCCGGCGACAATAATGGCATTAGGTCCGCTGTCCGGCACCATGATGGTGCTGACGTAGCTGCCATTCGTCGTGAATTGGTCCAGATACAGGGTGTTGCCGGTCGCGCCACTCAAGGTTTGCGAACCTTCGCCCACCCGGGTCACAACCAGGTTGGCAGACGACAAAGCCAGATATTTGCCCGTCACGGTCACCACACTGCTGGCACTGACGTAGCCGGCCGCGTTCGAGACAATCAACGTATAGGTGCCGCTATCTGTGGTTTGAAGATTGCTCAAAACCAGAGTGGGTGTGGCTGAGCCAAGCACCGAGCTGCTGTCCACGTTTTGGCCGTCGGTGAGATTGGTTCCGTTCAACTGCCAAATCGTGTGAACCAAACCTGAGCCGCCCGTCACTGCGCCAAGCAATGCCAAATGGGTCCCGCTCTGTTGGGTTAGCGTTGGCGGACTGACCGTTACTCCAGTGGGTGCGGTTTCCACATAAACGTTCACTGTCGAACTGGTCAACGTGTTGGTAAGTCCGCTGACGGTCACATTGAATGTTCCCGCATCAGTGGCTTGCGCTCCGTTTAAAATCAGGTTCGACGTGGTTGTCCCGGAATAATCCCCGGGCAATGATGAACCATTCCATTGATAGCTCAGGCTTGATCCGACTGCCACAATTGGAATGGAGGCGTTGCCTCCCAGGACAACCTCCACCGTGGCCGGCGGCTGGGCGATAATGACTGGATCGTTGACAAAAAGCGCCGCGGCGCTGCTGTTCACGCTGCCATTAATCGCATTGGTCACGGACAGACTGTAGTTGCCACTGTCCTGATCGGAAACGTTTGCGATGGTCAGGGTCGCGCTCAAGGCCGATCCGGCACTCGTGCCTGTGACGCCAGTGACCGTGCTGCCGTCGGCTTGCAACCCATTGGCAAGCTGGGTTGATCCATTATACCAGGCGTATTTTAGAGGAGCATGCCCAACGGTGGTCTGGGCAGTGGAAGTGAATGTCACAGTCGCGCCGTAATTGGTCGTTACCGAAGCTGGATTTGATGTAATCGCAGGGTCGGACAAAGTGAGCGTTGCCGCGCCGCTGATTTCGCCGTCAGGCACACCGTTCGAGACCGCGACCGTGATGGGAAGCGCGCTTTCGTCAAACTGGGCATTGGCAATGGTCAGATTGGCGCTGGCCGCCCCGCTTATTACGCTGCCGTCGAGTTGTGTTCCATTGGAAAGCGGCGCGCCGTTCAATTCCCATTGGTAGGAAAGAGATCCGAATTGGGTTGATGCAGCAATGCTGAATGTTGCGGCGCCGCCAATGGCAGCGACGGCATTTTGCGGCTGGCTGGTGATATTGGGATCAGCCGTGATGTTGGCCGTCGAGCTGGCCAGCGAGTAACCGGTGCCGCTGGACGTGGCGACGGCCTGATAAGAGCCAAAGTCTCCGGCGGAAAGTCCCGCCAGGGTGATCGTGGCAACGTTGGCCGCGTTCGTGGCAATGGTGACAAAGGCGTTGCCGCCCGCGCCACCCGCGCCAGCCGACACGGTATTCGTCGTGCCCGCCGTGACTTTCTGCCACTGATAAGACACGGTCTGGCCCGCTGCAGTGGCGGCGGCGCTGAGGGACACCGTCGAACCATAGTTCGTGCTGACGTTCGCCACAGGTTGGTTGGTAAACTCAGGCCCCCCGGTCACGTAAGACCATGTGCTGCCGATGAGCAGATTGCCTACGTAATTTGTTCCCACACCACCGGAAGCGCCGTTGCCCACCCGGTCTTCAAACACGATACCGCCAATGTCGCTTATATTGTAGGCCATTGTGACGGCTTGAATCGGGGAAGCAGGAGGCAGGGCGCCGCCGAAACTGTTGATGGCGGGATTGACCCATATCACGTTCGTGTCTTTGCCGGACGCGTTAAACAAATAGGCGCCGACAACGAAGACGGGAGCGCCGGAGTTGCCCGGGTAACTGCTGCCAAGCGGGAGCGTAAAGGCGCTGCTTGAAAAATCCTTGCCCGCCGAGTTATCGCACGCCCCGATATATGCGCTCGACCCGCTTATGGCCAAAAGGCCATGCCCGGCAATTTTGTCAGCCGTGGTGGTGTTGAATGTGTTAAACATTTGATTCCAGTTTGTGTAAACCCCGCCAGTCCCAGGTCCTTCGACCAGGTTGGTGGACGGCAGAAACTCGAAATACCGCCCGTCATTCCCGCTGCCAAGCTGGCCTTGCTGCTGGACAGACAAAAGATATGACACGAAAACCGTTTTAAATCCGGCGGCCGGACGGGTGACACCGTTCGCAAACCGCAGCACCGCGCTGTTGCCGACGATTTGATTAACCTCATAGAAGTTAGTGGGAGCGTTGGCGTAATTGGTCGCGATCAGCGGCTGGGCGGGATTCTCAACAATCGTCGGAATGCCCCCCAGGCCAGTCGGGAAACCGGGAAATGTGGCCGGGAGAAGGCTGCTGATATTTGACACCGCAAATATATTGGAGTTATTGATCAGCGCGACATCCAATCCATTCATCGCAAATTCAAAGCCCGCCGGTTTGGTGTTTTGCCCCACAGAGCCGGAGAAATTAAGGCTCGTCCATGATTCCCCGCCGGGAGCCGTGAATCCGCCCGTGGCCAGGTCGAGGCAGTTGCTGACCAGACCGTTGGCGTAGATCGAAGTGAGATTGATCCCGTTTGACACAACATACATGTTGGAGCCGTTTAGGGCGACATTGTTGCCGAATTCAGTGAACGGCTCGTAAGTCGGCAGGGCGTAGGCCGTGATGGAAGCGGCTAATGTGGTAATAACGATAATTTTGTTCATAATATTGGCGTCTGGGTTTTGGAAAACTCTTGTCTTGGTTTATCAATGGCTCGGACTCGTAACGGTGACCGATAACCCGGTGGTGTGGTCTATGATCCACATAAAATCAGTGTAGTCCGCGGTACCGGAGGAAACGGTTGTCGAAGTAAGGGCAGGCGACTGAAAAATGGGGCCTTTCCATTGATGAATCTCGGAGTGCCCGTCGCAAAAACCGAAGCCGCAGGCGTTGTTGTGGACTTGCGACGGATTATCCTGCGTTTGGGCGGTCGGACTGCCATCCTCCGTCATGATCACCTCAAAAAGGCCGTCGTTGATGCTGGAAGGTTTCTCGTCCAGGAACACATAGAATTGGGCCGGTTTGGTGACCAGACTGTATTTCTTGAACTGTAGGAAGGCATTCGTCAGGTCGCTGCCGCTTTCCGAGTTCATGTAATTCTGCATCGAAATGCTGCGGACGCGCCCTGCCCCCAGGGCGCTGCCGGCGGGAACGCCCGGATCAGCCGGGCATCGATAAACCCCGTAAGACTTCAAGTAAGGGCCAAGCAGGGTGGTGGTCAGCAACTGCCAGTTGGTTTCATCATACGTTCCCGACCAGGTGGAGGCCGCGCTCAAACCGCCGCTGACATTGCCGGTAACCCAATTGTTGAGGTTAAAGCTGCCGTCCGCATTCAAGTAAGGGATGGTGGCGTTGGCGGTGGTTCGCGCATCGCCAATGTTATTGCACATTAAATCATTGTTGTCGTTCGCATACATTATCCACGCCAGCGTTATCTGCTTCTCGTTGTTCATGCACTTGGCCCCTTGCGCCTGGCTCTTCGCACGGCTCAAGGCCGGCAACAACAGGGCGGCGAGAACGGCAATGATCGCGATGACAATCAGCAGTTCAATCAACGTAAATCCGGCTGAAGCCGGGACTTTGTTGCGTTTTAATTTCTTAACGCTTTTCCCGGCATCGGGCCGGGCCACGATTACAGTATCCCTCATAAATGTTTTTACTCATTTTCATGGGAACCTCCGGTGGTCCGGTCAGATCCGGTTTCTGATTGTTGCGGCCTTCCTCAGGTGAGGCAGGCAATTAAAGGTTGCGGGCGTAGGCGATGAATTTGCGGTATTCCGCTAGAATCGACAGCAACGCGGTGACAAAAGCCAGCTCTGTCAGGTAGGCGGGACGGTCTTTGGGCGCCTCCAAGATGATTTCGAACGGACGCGGGCGGACCTCCGGCGGAGCGCGCAGCACGCCGGGAAAGGAATCGCGCACCACTGAATCCCGCGCTGGGAAACCATCTATCTGCGCCCGTTTGTCCAGTGGCAGGAACGCATCCGCCGCCTTCAAGGCGGGTTCAATGAGATTCTTGGTCAATGTCGCCCCGCTGGCGTAGCCGTAAAAGCCGTCGGACGTATCATCGACGTGCAACGAAATGATGCCGTGAAAGGAATTCGAGACCAATTCTGACTGCAATAAACCTATCTCCGGTTCGGCGGAGTTCTTCCAGAACTCCCGGTTCAAATCCTTTCCCCGCCGGGAGTGGCGCGTGTTGTCTTCAAAGCCGGTGGGATTGCACACTGGATAAACGGACAGATAATATCCCTTGGCTGTTTCGGCGTAAGACTCCAGGAATCTCAGAAAACGAACGGCCGCATGCGCCCCTTCCGGTTCGTCACCATGAATTCCGGCAAAAATGCCCACCCGAATGGGAACATCCCCGCTCTTGGGACCGATGAACTGATAACGCGGCAAAACGTAAGATTCACCCCCGATGGCAAACTGGGCCTTGCGATCAACCATCAAGTTGGGCGAGTCCTTGACCGATTGATCCAGCGGCGCCAGCAAATCCGCAATCGAGCGGCGGACGGCCGCGACTGGCTTTTCAACTCTTGTCCCGGCCTCTATCAGGGCCGTGTTTGCAGTATTGCTCATAAACGTTTTCTCCATTCTCAAGGAAACCTCCGGTGATCCGGCCGGCCTCTGTCAATTATTGTTTCCTTTTTATCGGCTGTCGCCTTGTTCCAACTTGTCAAAGCGCAGCTTTTCAACTCGTTCGATCTGCACCACCCGCGAATCATGAACCGTGACCTGCACCGTTCCGAACTTCAATGATCGGACGTGCTCCCCCACCAGTTGCAGCCAAACGGGGAAGGCATCCCCCGGTTGGGGCGCGGTCTTTTCTGCATCGTTATTCGCTATGTTGCTCATTCGAACGACATCACTATAAATATAATCTCCATTATGTCAATAGGTATTGTTATGTATCAGACGTGAATTTTCGTAATGCGTTGTTTGTTAAATGATTGCATCGTTAATAATTTTGAGTTTATGATCAAAATTAAAAATATTTAAGCGGATTTCTTGCCCCTGGGGCTGAATTTATGCCGCGTCCGCCGCGATTATCCTTGGCTTTCGGCAGCATCGTTGACGTCCACTACGACACCTTTCCCCCTATCGGAATCGACCATAACAGGCCCGTACGATGCAGTTGCGTATTCCGGCGCAAATCGGACATGATTCCGATTTTTGTAGGACAGCGTTCCAATCCATTTCGGACAGTGTTCCGGGAGTTATTCGGATGGTTTTCAGGCACCGTCGTAACGGTGTGCGAAATGGGTCGGAATGACCCGCTTGGAAAATGCAATGTTGTTAAATCGGGGTTGCCGGACTAAACTCATTTCCGTGGTGACAGGGTTTCTTCAAACGATGGCCTTTGGCTGCGCAATTTCCTTGTTCGCAAATGATTCCTTTGCCCTCGCAGGGAAAAACAGTCCACGGGTGGGGGACATTCCGCCCCCGCTGCTCTTGAACGACGTCGTTCAGGGGCCGACATCTGCGGACATTTCTTGGGATAAGTTGAAAGGCAAGGTCGTTGTTTTAGAGTTTTGGGGAACAAGGTGCGCGCCCTGTCTCAAAGCGATTCCACATTGGAACCAACTCGCGGCCGAATTCGGGTCCAAGCCCGTCGTGTTCTTGTACATCTCCGATGACAATAAGGATGATCTGGCTGTGTTCCTCAAGCGAACCCCCATCCAAGGCTGGGTGGCTCTGGACCAACCATTCAGTCCGACCAGAATGGAATTTGACGTAGTCGGGATTCCTCATACCGTGATCGTAGATCCCGCAGGAAGGATTGCTGCGATCACCCGGCCGGCCGACGTAAAAGCCCAGAGTCTGGATGAGATTTTGGCAGGGAAACCCAGCACTTTGCCACCATTTGTTCCTTAGAGCCTGTTTGAAAAGTCAGTATTTCTCAGCCGAGACGTTTGAGCAT
>CAZLEE010000233.1:0-6311 GCA_964558455.1 uncultured Verrucomicrobiota bacterium
ACGCCTCTGCTAATCTCCGGACACTCTGTCAAGAGGCGCCTTGCATGACGCTTACTATTCAGGAACAGGAGAAAGAAGATCAGCGGCTGGATCAACTGACGCTGATGCCGCTTTGAGCGGCTAACGGAACAAACAACCGCTTTGAGCGGTTCACGCTATTTCAAGCCTCCGGCTCTGCCGGAGGTTACTGACTCTTAATCCCGATCCCGAATCCTAATCTTCAAATTGTCCGGGGGTGGGATTCACCCCGCGCTTTCGCCCAATATCTCGGTTGCCGCCGAGACCACCTGCGTTATCTTGATTTCTTCCAGACAGCGCAAATCAATGGGACATTCGCGGCGAAAACAGGGCGCGCATGGCACCGGGACACGCACGATCTTTACCGGAGCGGAAAAAACGGGCGCGGTCAGTTCGGGCGAGGTGCTGCCGAATGGCACGACCACCGGGGTGCCGACGGCGGCGGCAAGATGCATGGGGCCGGTGTCGTTGCTCAGGACGAGACGGCACATTTTGAGCGCGGCGGCCAGTTCGTTCAAGGTGGTTTTCCCCGCCAGATTGAGCACGTCGCCGGGCGCGCCGCCGCCATGGCAGATTTCGGCGGTGATTTTTTCGGCGGATGCAACGTCGCCCGGTCCGCCAAAAATGAGCCAGCGGCAATGGGCGTGTTTTTGTAAAATGACGGCGGCGGCGGCAAATCGGTTGGCCGGCCAGCGTTTGGCCGGGCCGTATTCCGCCCCGGGATTCAGTCCGAACCACGGCCGTTCGGCTGAGGCGTTTTCAAGATGCAGCTTCTGGCAGAGCGCGGCTGTTTGCTGGTCGGTGACAAAAATGCGCGGAGCGATGGGGGTGGCGGATGCGCCCAACGCGGCGGTCAAAAAGAGATAGTCATGAATGTGATTGGCGGCGGCGGGAATGGTCTCAGGCGGCGCGTTGGTTGCGATCAAACGCCGGATTTCCGCGACGGACCGTTTGCGCATGGGGACGGCGTCGCGCCGGGGGGGCAGGGCGTCGGTCAGGAACAGGCCGCGACCGGGCCGGGCGAAGCCGATGCGCCGGGGAATTCGGGCCAGCCATAATTCCAGGGCGGAGCGGATGGAATTGGGAAAGACGACGGCGCAGGTAAAATTCCTTTCCCGCACGCGACGGCTGACCTGCCAGGGATTGTCCGCGTTGGAGAAAGTCATGACCTCGTCGATAAACGGCTGGCCGGTCCAGAGGCCGGCGAGTTTCTCGTGGGTGAAGAGAGTGATGCGGGCGGAAGGTTTGGCCTCGCGCAACCGCCGCAAGGCGGGGGTGGTCATGACGGCGTCGCCCAGCCAATTGACCCCGCGCACCAGGATTTGTTCGGAGGGTTGGGGCATGATCAATGAAGGCAGATTTTACGGACGCAGTCGTCAAAGTCCTGCGCGCCGCTCAGGATTTTAATTTCGACCCGCATGAAATAAATGGGGAGATCGCGGCGATCCAGCTTGGGGAAGCGCACGGCGTCCTTCTGCGTGGTGATGATGATCTGGGCCTGGCGTTTTTTGCTGCGGTTGATGGCGTTGATGATTTCCTGCTGGGTAAAGCGATGGTGATCGGCGAAGCGTTTGGAATAAACCAATTCACGGCAGAGCTTGACCACGCTTTGCTCGAAACTTTCGTGCTGGGCGATGGCGCTGAGGGCGGCGGCGCGTTTGTCCTTCAGAAAATCCAGGCCCTTGCGTTCGCCGGTGAAGACGTCCTCGAAATAGAGCGGGGCGTGGATGCATTCAATAATGCCGACGCCGGGATTGTAATGGTTGATGCGCTCGCGCAACGCGGCCGTCTGGCCGTCGCTCTTGGTGATGAACACCACGCTGGCCCTTGCCAGATGGGAGGGCGGTTCCCGCAACGTGCCGCGCGGGAACAGATGCTCGTTGCCGAACGGCTGCTGGCAGTCAATCAAAACAACATCCTGCCGCCGCCCGGCCAGCTTCCAGTATTGGAAGCCGTCATCAAGCAGGAGCGTGTCGCAACCAAAATTTTCGATGGCATAACGCCCGCTTTTCACGCGGTTTTTGTCAACCAGCACGACCACGTCCGTGAGGTTGGAGGCGAGCATGTAAGGTTCGTCGCCGGCCGTCTCGGAATCCAGCAGCAGGGATTTCCCGTCGGAGACGAGGCGGGGCGGGGTGCTGTCCTCGCGCAGGAAAAGTTTGTTCAAGAGCATCCGGCCGAAGGGCTGCGGCTTGGAACGCCAGCCGCGGGAAAGGATGGCCACGGTGCGGCCTTGTTTCTGCAATTCGCGCGCGAATTTTTCGACGACCGGCGTCTTGCCGGTGCCGCCCATGGTGAGGTTGCCGATGGCTATGACCTGGATGCCGAGGGTGGAATCGCGAATCAGCCGGGAGCGGATGGCGAAGCGGTGGATGACGAGGTAGAGCTGGTAAATCTTGGAAAGGCCGAACAAGACAGAGCGGAACAACGCCGCGCTTTTGCCGCGGCGCCGCCCAAAGATGGTGTCCAGGAACGGAGCTTCCAAGGCTTCGATCCACGTTCGGATTGTCTCACGCATGAGGTTGTAAAGTGTGCCAACTCGCGCCCGGCAGGGCAATAATTGAAAAAACCGGCCAAGTCAGGAAGTCCCGATGAATTCCCGGTGCAGCCGCGCATAGACGCCGTCCGCGCTCAGGAGCGTCTCATGGGTGCCGCGTTCCACGATGCGGCCCTGTTCAAGCACGAGCACGAGGTCCGCTTTGCGAATCGTGCTCAGGCGGTGGGCCACGACAAAGGCGGTGCGTCCGCGCAACAATATTTCCAGGGCGCGTTGCAAACGGGCTTCTGTCACCGTATCTATCGCGCTTGTCGCCTCATCCAAAACAACGATGCGCGGCTGGGCCAGCAGGGCGCGGGCAAAACAAACCACCTGGCGCTGGCCGAGCGACAGGGTGGCGCTTTTCTCGCCCACCTGGTGATACGGTCCGTCAGGCAACGCCTCAATCAGGTCCAGACAATCCAGCGCGGCGAGGGTGGCGCGGACATCCGCTTCGCTGGCATTGGGACGGGCCAGGCGGATGTTGTCAATAATTGTTCCAGAAAAGAGAAAATTGTTCTGCTGTACGCTGCCCATTTGGCGGAGGATTGATTCGGTCGTGACATCGGCGAGGTCATGGCCGTCGATTCGCACCGTGCCGCGGGTGGGAAGGTGAAATTTTTGCAGAAGGGCGGCGATGGTTGTCTTGCCGCTGCCGGTGGGGCCGACCAGGGCCACGGTCTGGCCCGGTTCGGCCACAAACGAGATGCCGCGCAAAACCGGCCGTCCGGGTTTGTATTCAAAATCAACCGACTGGAATTCGACCCGGCCCTGCACGGCGGGCAACGGCCGGGCCTGGGGAGCGTCGCACCAATCAGGTTTCTGGTCGAGCAGGCGGAAAAGGCGTTCGGCGCCAGCCATGGCAGTCAGGGCTTGGTTATATTGATTGCCGATGTTTTGCACGGGATCAAAAAATAAATTGGCCAGGAAGAAAAACATGACCAGATCGCCCACCTCAACCCGCAGCCAGCTATGCGGTTGCAAAGCGCCATAACCCGCCAGCAACGCCGTGGCGCCGAGAAAAAGCTGGCTCTTCATTTGCAGCAACGGAACAAAAACAGCCGAGGCCCGCGCCACCCCGACGTTGTTATCGCCGTGAATGGCGACCAGCTTGCGGAAGAAACCGGAATTGATTTCCTGGCGCACGAACGCCTGGGTGACGCGGATGCCGCCCACCGATTCGGCCAGGGTGGAACTGAGGCGGCTCCACGACTCCTGCACCTTGCGCAGACGCTCGCTCATTTCCAGGCGGTAACGCGCGTTGACCAGCCAGATCAACGGCACGAACAGCAGCATGAGCGAAAATAATTTCCAATCATACCAGGCCATGAGCGCGGCGGCCCCGGCCATTTGCAATCCCTGCACCGTCACCACAAACGCCACGTCCTGGATGCCGACGCGCACACTATCGATGTCGGATGTCATGCGGCTGATGATGCGGCCGAATTTGGTGCGGTTGAAAAACGCCATGGGCAGGGTGGTCAGTTTGCGAAAAAGCTGCGAGCGCATGTCATGCGCCACCGACTCGCCCAATCTCAGGGCCAGCCGCTGCCGGTAATGCAGGGTCACAACCATGAACAGGGTCATGACCAGATATTCCGCGGCGTGGACGCAGATGCCGGTGATGTCCTTGTTGGCAATGGGTCCGTTGATGGTGCGCCCAATCATCCAGGCCATGACGGGCAATTGCAGGCCGCGCATAGCTGTCAACAAGAACAGCCAGTTGCGTCTCGCCGCATAAGGATTGGTGTAGGTGAAAACGCGGCGGATCAAATCCAGCCGCAACGGCGCCTGGTTCGCCTCGCGGTGTTCCTCCGGATTGTAATACGTGATCGATTCGTGTTCGGACAGTTGTCCGGCGGCATCCTTTTGGTCCGGGTCGCTCATGCCATCCCCCCTTCCGGTTGACCGAGGTCCATCAATTGCAGCAACGCCGTCTCGTGATAGGGACCGGGCCGGTGAACCAATTCTTCATGCGTGCCGGTTTGAATCAACTGTCCGTCGTCGAGCACGAGAATCCGGTCGGCCTTGCGCAGCAAACTCAGACGGCTGGAGACGACGAAAGAGGTGCGGCCAGCCATGGCCGTGCGCAAGGCGGCCGCAATCTCATGCTCGGTCTTGGAATCCACCGAAGCGGTTGGATCGTCCAAAATGAGAATGGGCGGTTGCAGCAACAAGGCGCGGGCCAAGGCCAGCCGTTGCCGCTGGCCGCCGGAAAGGTCCACACCCGATTCGCCCAGCACGGTCGCGTAGCCGTGCGGGAGCGCGACAATGAAATCATGCGCGCAGGCGGTGCGGGCGGCCTGCTCAATTTGGCTGGCGGTGGCATGAGGATTGCCAAAGGCGATGTTGGCGCTGACCGTGTTGGAAAACAAAAAGCTTTCCTGATAGACCAGCCCGATTTGCCGCCGGCAGGTGTCCAGGTCCAATTCGCGCAGGTCAATTCCGTCAATTAAAACCCGGCCTTGTTGCGGATCGTAGAACCTCGGAATCAAGCTCAACAACGTGCTTTTGCCCGCGCCCGTCATTCCGAAAATGCCTGTCACCTGCCCCGGCTCGACCTTGAACGAAATGTCGCGCAGAACCGGATGGGCGGGATCGTAGCCAAACGTGACCCGGTCGAAAGCCAGACGACCCGTGACCCGGAGGGGGATCATGGGGCCGGATTTGCTCTCCACGCCGAGCGGTGTGTCCAAGACCTCAAAAACGCGCCGGGCGGCCGCCAGACTTTGCTGGACCGAGTTGGCGATGGTTGAAATGGAGGCCACCTGCCCGTTGAATTGTTGCAGCAAACCGGCGAAAACAACCAATCCGCTGCCCAGGGGAATCTGTCCTTTGACGTAAAGCCACCCGCCGTAGCCAAACAAAACAACCAAACTGAACTGGGACAGCAATTGGGTGATCGGCGTGAAAACGGACAGATCGTGAAAGATGCGATTCTGCTGGTTCGAAACCATGTCGTTGCCCTCTTCGAACCGGCGGATTTGATGCTGTTCGGCGGCGAAGCCCTTGATGGTTTGCATTCCCTTCATGCTTTCGGTGAAAAGCTGCACCAGATTATCGGTGATTTCGCGATTGTGCAGGTAGGCGGGACGGAGCCGGCCCGAATAATAATGCGTCACTGCCCAGAGGGGAATCGCCACGCTCAGACAGGCCACCGTCAAAGCCGGATGGATGCGCCACATAAACACGCCGTAGGCGGCCAGCGTCAGAAGCATGTTGATCCCTTGCAAAAGCACCCCATCAACAAAGAGACGCGTGTTTTGCACATCGCCCGTCACCCGGTTGAAAATGGAACTGGACCCGTGCCGGTCAAAAAACGGAAAACTCAACCGTTGCAGCCGCGCGTAAAGCCGGTCGCGCAAGTTGGGCACGATTTCCCCTTGGGTGAGCCGGGCGGTGGTCATGTTATAACCATAGGTCAGGAAAGCTCTCAGCACCGCCTGCACGATGATGGCGAGCGAGAGAGCGGTGACGATTTTCAAGGCGGTCCAGCCAGCGGGCGGAGTCCAGCCAAGGAGATAGACCGGCGGTCGCTGGGACGGATCGAGCGCGTGACGGATGACGTCGATGACCACGCCGAGCAACTGCAACCCGATCAATCCCAAGACCAGCAACACCAGACTGAAGACGAGGGATAGAATGAAATCGGCGCGATACTGCCAAGCCACGCCCAATAAACGACGAACCAGCTCGCCGGTCGGATAATCGCGGCTGGCAACATTGATTGAAGATTTGGGAGGGACACTCAAGCCAG
>CAZLEE010000234.1:0-6282 GCA_964558455.1 uncultured Verrucomicrobiota bacterium
TGGCAAACTGGAGATACCGTTCTATTGATACCCATTACAAACGTCGAAGAAGCGTTTTTTCTATTTTATGGGCATCTGATTCGAGTTTGCTGACCGAAGCCATCACGGCTCCGCCTCGAAGATGCTCAGGAAAATAACTTCCTTGATCTTCCACAAGATGGCCATGGTCATGCCCAGCGGCATCAGGCTCAGGAACAGCACCAGCCACAAGGCGCGCGGGTTGTCCCCCACCACCATCCTGGCGATAAAGCGAGGCAGTATCTCCGCCTGTTTCAACCCCAGAAAAGTCGCCAGCCCAAAAAAAGCGGCCAGGAGCAAAACAAGGTTGAATGAGGTGAACATTTTTGTCTCCTCGCGCAAATTCTCGTCCGGCAGCATCGCGCACAGACGCCGCAAGACCTCGTTGATCTGCATCAGGAAAAGCAAAACGGAAAAGGCAAAGATCGCCACGCACACGGTGTAGAAGGAAATGAAGGGAAACCGATGCCACCAAAACAAAAACGGCGCCAGCCCCGCAATGACCACGGCCAGCAGTTCCGCGCGATTCAAGGCCTGGTGCCAGATGCGTTCCTGCTTCTGAAAATCACGCATTTGACGGAGGCTGTGCCAGAACAACACCCCCACCGCCATCGCCGGCACAAAGGCCGCGTCGCCCGCAAAATCGAGCCAGTTGGCCCGCGCCGTTTCCACATAGATGATCAGCCCCGCCGGCAGCGTCCAGAACAGGGTGGACAGCCCGCGCACCAGACGTCCGAGCGTCCGCAACAATTCGGCTTTGGCGGCGTCCATCCCTTCCTTCCTAGATGGTGAGGTAGGTGTATTCCTTAAGACCGTTTTCGTAGTCATCCAGCAGGCGCATGCCCTCCGACGGCTTGAGGCGGTCGGATTTTATCGCCTCGTCTATCTGCGTTTTCATCTGCCGTTTTAATTCGTTCTCGTCGTATTGCACCGAAGTCAGCGCCTGGCCGACGGTCGAGCCTTCTATGATTTCTTCAACGTAATATCCCGCCGGCTCGTCGGGATCGAGAAACACATGCACTTCGTTGACGCGCCCAAAAAGATTGTGCAGATCGCCCATGATGTCCTGATAGGCGCCCATGAGGAAAAAGCCAAGGTAGTAGGGTTCGGGACCATTGCCATTGAGCCGCGGCGCATGTAGCGGCAGCGTGTCGCGCACATCTTTCAGGTCAATGAATACTTTCACTTCGCCGTCCGAGTCGCATGTGATATCGACCAAGGTGCCTTCGCGGGTTGGTTTTTCCGTGAGGCGGCTCAACGGCATCACCGGGAAAAGCTGCCCCAGCGCCCAGTGATCCAGGAGCGATTGGAAAACGGAAAAGTTGCACAGGAACTGGTCGCACAAACTGTCTTCCAGCGCGAGAATTTCCTCCGGGATATGGTGGTTGCCGCGAAAACTTTGCACCACCGCCCGCCCAATCTCCCAGTAGAGCGTCTCTATCTTTGCCTTGTCCGGCAAATCCAGCAATCCAAGCGTGAACATGTTCTGCGCCTCTTCGCGCCGTTCCGAGGCGTCGTGAAACGCTTCCAGCATGTTCAGATGCGGCAGGTTTTTGCGTATGTCCAACAGGTCCCGCACCACCGCATGTTCCTTCCCGCCATACTCAATGACGGCGCCGTCCCGTATCTTTTCTATGGTGCCAAAAGTTTCCACTATCAACACGCTGTGATAGGCGACAATCGAGCGCCCGCTCTCGCTGATGATCTGCGGATGCGGCACGTTCTCCTGGTTGCACACTTCCCCTATGTAAAACACTATGTCGTTCGCGTATTCCTGCAACGTGTAATTGGTCGAACTGTCGGACGCCGACCGGCTGCCATCATAATCCACGCCCAATCCGCCGCCGACATCAAGACATTCAATGGCAAAGCCCATCTTTAAAAGTTTGGCGTAAAACCGGGACGCTTCCTGCACCGCTTTTTTGATGGTCAAAATATCCGGCACTTGCGAGCCGATGTGAAAATGAAGCAGCTTGAAACAGTGATCCATCTTTTCGACCCGCAACAGTTCCGTCGCCGCCAGCAGTTCCGCCGTGTTCAGTCCGAATTTGGCGTTCTCCCCGCCGCTGTCCGCCCATTTCCCCGCCCCTTTGCTCAACAGGCGGGCGCGGATGCCGATGATCGGCTCGACCCCCATCTGGCGCGACACTGAGATGATGTGGCGCAATTCCTCCAGCTTCTCCACCACCATCACCACCTTCTTGCCCAGCTTGATTCCCATCAGCGCCATGCGGATGAAAATCTCGTCCTTGTAACCGTTGCAAATGATCAGCGAGTCCCGCTGGCTTTGCAGCGCCAGCCCGGCAAATAGTTCAGGCTTGCTCCCCACTTCCAACCCGAATTGATACGGCTTGCCCGCATCCAGTATCTCTTCCACCACCTCGCGCAATTGGTTGACTTTGATCGGAAACACCCCGCGATAGGTGTTCTGGTAACCGAATTCGGTTATGGCCGCGTGGAAGGCTTGGTTGATCGCTTCCACCCGGTCGCGCAATATGTCCTGGAATCGGATCAGCACCGGGAATTTCAGACCGCGCCCCTTTGCTTCCTCGATCACGTCCGTCAGGTCCACCACCGCCCCGTTTTCGCGTTGAGGCATGGCAATGACATGTCCGGCATCATTGATGTCGAAATATTTTGCTCCCCAACCGTTGATGTTATAAAGCACGCGCGCCGCCGGGATGTCCCACGGCGCATTTGGCACAGATGTTTGGCTCATTTAGCGTAAAACCGCAAACGGCACTATAAGAAGTACGTCGCAGAATTCAATAGAGCGTTGCAATTTTTTTTTCGCGACCGCATTGTCATTTCCCTTTCCCTCTGCTTTGATGGGGGGCATGGTAGCGAAACTGGCGGATATCGTCGCTTTTTGTCAGAATCTCCTTCGCCCCGGCGCGTTTATCGATTCAGACCGCGCGCTCAACGGCTTGCAGGCCGAAAATTCGGGCAACGTCACGCGCCTGGCCGCGGCCGTGGATGCCTCCCTCGCCACGCTCAGGCTCGCCGCCGCCGCCAAGGCGGACCTGCTCCTCGTCCACCACGGGCTGTTCTGGACGCCAACCGTGCCCTGGACCGGCCGCCGCCGCGAGATGCTCGCCTTGCTGGTCAATAATAATCTCGCCGTCTATGGCAGCCATCTCCCGCTCGACGCCCATCCGCGCCTGGGCAACAACGCGCAACTGGCCGCCGCGCTCGGCTTCGACCAGCTCAAGCCCTTCTTCCTCAGCAAAGGCCGGTTCATCGGCTGGCAAACCACCCGGAAAATTTCCCGGCGCGAACTCTCCCTGCGGCTGACCCGCGCTTTGGGTGGCCGCACGCCTCTGCTCCTGCCCGGCGGCCCGGAGCTGTGTCAAAAAATCGGCATCGTCTCTGGCGCCGCCGGCGCGGAATTGAAACTGGCCGCCGAGGAGGGCGTGGATACTTTCATCACCGGCGAAGGCCCGCACTGGACGCACGCCCTGGCCGAGGACCTGGGGTTGAACGTTTTTTACGGCGGCCACTACGCCACCGAGACTTTCGGCGTCAAGGCCCTCGCCGCCGCGCTCTCCAAAAAATTCCGCCTGCCCTGGACCTTCCTGGATCATCCGTCTGGATTGTGACGCCACCCGGCGGAGTTAATGTTGGCTGGCAGAATCAGCCGCAGACGTTTTCGGCCGGGCTTTCACCCGCTTTTTCTCGCAACTTTCCACTTTTTTGATGCTCTCGGCCACGGGCAGATTCTCCGGCATTGTCCCGCCCAACTCGCGGATGGTCTGGCGCACCTTGTGCCCCACCTGTTGGTGAATTTGATTGGCCTGATCCTTGAACCGGACCTTTTCCCGGCGAAGCTTTTCCTCGGTTTGTGTGGCCCTGAAGAGGTTCGCAGCCAATTCAGTGCTTCCCATGTGATCGAGAATTTGCTGCTTGGATTCAAGTCCCTTGCGTCGATGGATGTCGCGTCCGGTCAGTCCGCCGTAAAGTCCCCGATAGCCGTGATCCATGAAAATAGCGTAGTCCAATGGCTGAACTACGCCTGCTTCCCTGGCCACACCCGCCAAATTTTTGTTGTGCTTTTTTATCTCCGCTCTAAGCAGGAGGCGTGTTTTGTCCTCTTTGATAGCCTTGTCATCCGCCAATTCCTGGCGGCGGGTTTGCACGGCAAAATAAGTCTGTCCCAATGCGACAAGCGGCTTGCTGGGATCGGCGTTTTGGATGACAAGATAGCAGGCATAACGGGAGAGCGCCCAATCTTCGAGTTCGCGCCGTGCCCCCGAACCAAGATCGACCATTTCGGTGATATCAACGAAATGGTCGGCAATCAGGTGGCCACTTTTTGCGCAGGCTTCGCGCGCTTTCGTTATGACGGTGATGAAATTGCGGAAATCGGAGTATTCCAACACTCGTGCCAATTCACGGGCGGACCAAAATTCACCACCGCGTTCGTTGGTTCGTTTGATGCGCTCGAAGGTATTGTTGGCGGTGGAAACTGGCGGCTGATCGTTCATGTGATTTCTTCTTGGTGCCGGATTGTGGGGTCAGTTTCAAGAACAAACCGTTTAAGCAGGTTGGCGATGTTGGACACCGTGAAAATTGTTTTCCATGGCCGCCCTGCCCGGCTTATTGGACATTCCCAAAAATCTGCACATCTCCCTGCGTTTCTTTGACAATCTTGGCCCCGTGCCGAAGCCGATTGCCCATGATCACGGCGGAGGTCAGGTCTTTGCCCAGGAAAATCTGCGTTCCCTGATCCATGAAATCGCAATTCTGGATCAGCAAGGAACCCCGCCGCGCCTCAATGCATGGCTTGGCCTTGTCCCATTGGTAAAAATGCGTGGCGGTCAGCGTGACCGTGCCGTCCCCGTCGAGCACCATCTGTGAACCCGCCGCCGCCTGGCCCCAAAAACCGCAGTTCGACAGCTTGACCGGGCCGTGGCAGTTGGTTCCAACCTCCAGGCCGGACATGAACTGGCAGTTCTCAAACGCCACGCCCGCGTGAGCCTGCAATGCGTCCACTTTGACAGCCAGCGGCCCAATATCGGAACCACTCTGCGTGAGCACGGCGTTGGCCATGCCCCCGCCATGCGGGGATTGGATGAAATGGTAACCAACCTTGGACCAGATGACAAAGCACTGGTTCATGAATTCCCAATCCGTCCGTCCGATGATGAAGCCTTCCAAGTGTTCGGTGGTGTAGTGTTCAAGAACCTCGATCTCCTGCGGGGTCAGGAAATTCTCCTGCTCTCTTAACGGCTGCCCGGGCGGGTTGGCGCGCCACCAATAGACGTTGTGAATGTGAACGTTCTCCACCCGCCCCACGTCCGTGCATTGGTCTATCAACACTCCCCGGCGCAAGGCGCAGAGGGATATGTTGCGCAGGTGATGCCCTTCGTTGGGATAGGTGCCGTAATCTATGCCGTTATAGGCGTTGGCAATCGTCACGTCGATCACGTTGCAATTCTGGCCCCGCCCCTGAATGGTCCAGGGATATGGATGAATGTCGGCAACCTTTTGTTCCGGGTAATAGACGGTGATCCCTTTTAACGTGGCCCCGGCCCGCAATGTAATCAACGGATCCCCGTCCTCATGGTCCCGCCCCGCATAGCCCAGCAATGTTGTGCCGCGGCTCAACTGGGAAGTGTGCGGCCCGCGCCAAACGCCTTCCAACGTCACCCCGGCCGGAATGGTCAGCACGCCGTCCAGCCGGTATTCCCCGGCGGGCGCGACAACGATCCTGCCGCCCTGCCCGGCCGCCGCGTTTAACGCCGATTGGAACGCGGCCGTGTCGTCCGCTTTCCCGTCGCCTTTTGCGCCAAAATCACTGATGCTGAGTCCGCCCCAAACGGACGCCGCGCCGGTTCCTGTCGGTTCCGCCAAAGCCGAAGCTGAAACCCAGACAAGTCCCGCCAACAAAATCCGGCGGCCAATCCTGGAAAATTCATGCGTGTTCATATCTGGAATCTGCGCCCCGCCAAACGGATCCGTCAAACAAATTTGATAATGTATCGCATAAAATTGACGCCTTATTTATCGAAATTGGTCACAACAACGGAAACTTACGGCCTACTTCTTTGTAACGGTGAATTCCACCGGATCGAAGCGCTCCAGTTTGTAGGCAAAGGATTGTCCGCCTTTGTAAATCCTTGCATATACTTGAAATTGTAGTTTAACCTTATATGTTCTTGGCTCTTTCACAATAAATAAATCCTCAAGACTTGCCAGGGATCTTTGCGGGGTGTGAGACATAATTCTTCATTTAGGCCGCGAGGGGCAGCGCGTCGTTGCGTG
>CAZLEE010000235.1:0-6270 GCA_964558455.1 uncultured Verrucomicrobiota bacterium
GCATATCATCCGAAGTGCCGACCGGGTCGCCCGGCTGGTCGCCGCTCACATAAACAAGCACGGATTTACCGTGCCATTTCCAATACTCGGTATGGCCGTCAGCGAAGGAAAACGTGCAACCTTTGGTGTGGCGGCTGCCAGCCAGATTCCACCAGATGTTGACCGTCGGGTATGAACCCACCGGGTAACAGCCATAGCATCCATCACCAACGCTGGATTCATTCTCGTCAATGAATACAACCTTGGCGACTGATTTATGAACTTTGGCCAGCTTGTCATATGTGCCAAACGCCACAGCGCGGCTGACGGTGGAGCCGGGCGGATTGCCTCCGCCCATTGAGTATTCAATGGAGCAGGTGCGTGTTTGTGGCGTTTGGGTGCCAGGACCGGCCATGGTTGGCGCCGATACGATCATCTTGGTGTTTGCCGGGCAAACGTAGATGGCAGTTTGGGTGTTATATGGGTAAAGCTTGCCCTGCTTGATATTTGTCGTTGACGTGTCAGTCTGGGCGTCGCCTGCAATCCATGAACCCGTGGCAGCCAGAGTGTCAGAGGTGCTTGAACTAAGGTTTATAGGAAGCCGGTCGTTGTTATCTCCCACATACATGATGTAGCAGAGTTGCAATTGTTTCATGTTGCTCAAACATTGGGTTTGCCTGGCATTATCTTTGGCCTTGGCCAACGCGGGTAATAGCAGCGCGGCCAGAATGGCGATGATGGCGATCACCACCAGCAGTTCAATCAAGGTGAACGCGCGGGAAGGTCCGGCCTTGGGGGGAATCGAATGATCTCCTCTGGCGGCCCGGTGCAATCCCTGCAAAACCAATTGTTTTCGCATAAATAAGTTATTGAGACGCCACAACGAAAAAGCTCTGTGACACATTCGTTGCCACTGAAGCGTTAATGGCAAAGTTTCCACTACCATCAAACACGCCATTGGTCACTTGGGTCCAGGTCGATAACGGCGCACCGATATTGGTGGAGGTCAGAAGCGCGTAGGTATCTCCCACGGTCCCGCCGGTGCCGGACAGCGCCAAATTTCCGCCGGACAGGGCAGTGGTGGTGATGGTGGGACGGGCCAGATTGGTGGAAGTAATCCTCAGCAAGCCATCGACAGAAAGGCCACCGAGATTCCAGCGCAGGCCCGGACCGGGGCTGGCCGGGGTGATGCCGGTGAATTTGCCGCCATAACTGGCGGCACTGAAAAGTTGAAAAGCATCACCGGCGGCGAGAGTGCCGCCCAAATTGGTGATCAAAAGCGTGCCGGCAAAACTGACGCTGGTCAGTCCGGTGATTTGGTCATTGGTGGACATCGCTTTGTTGATTTGCATGGAAGTGAAACTGCCTGGTTGCAGGGTCAGTGCATTATTGACAGTCAGGGTGCCAATGGGAACGGCTGGGCCTGCGGCCAGCGTGGGAGCAAGTTTGGCTCCGGCGGCGACCACCACCGGCCCGGTCAGCGTGCCAATGCCGCCTAACGTGCCACCGTAGGCGGTGACGGGACTGGAAGCGATGGAGCCATTGACCACCAGCGTGCCATTACTGACAATAGTGGCACCGGTGTAGCTGCTTTGGCCGGTTAAAGTCCAGAGGCCGGTACCCAGCACATAGACATTTACAGAGAATCCCGTGCCTTGAGTAATGGGGCCGTCCACTTCGCCAGATCCAGGGCCTTCCAACGCGAAATTCCTTCCGGCGCCAGCGGCCGTCAATCCGCCGTTAAATATGAAGTAGCCGCTGTCGCATTCCAGCGCAAAAAGGTTGCCGCCTGAAGCGATGGTAACAGGAGAGGTCGGACTGACTGTGTTGGTTCCACTCAGATTGATGATGTCCGCATAATTGGTTGTTGGGGTGGTGGAGGTCAGTGTGCCGGCAGCAGCACGGGGGAAAATGGTGATGGGGATCGAAACTGTATTATTTCCGGTCAGTTCCAAACGGTTAGTGTCGGCTTGAGCCGCGCCGATGGCCAATGTGCCATTGGCCAGGGAATCGCCGTTGGCCAATTGCAACTGGCCGTTGCCGTTGATGTGAATGGCGCCGGAGAACGCACTGAGCGGGTTGCCTGAGAGAACAAGTCTGCCTGCGCCGCTTTGGTTGAAGACGCCGCCTCCCGAGACTGCCTCAGTCAACACCAAGTTATTGGAGGTCAAAAAGGTTAATGTTCCGCCATCGGAGATGGCGCCGTTGCCAATGCTGGCATTGGTGCTGCCATCGCCCACTTGTAAAATTCCGCCTGTATTAATGGTCGTTCCGCCCGTCCAGATGTTGCTCAGGCTGGCGAGAACAACAGTGCCAGTGCCGTATTCGGTGAAAGAGCCGGAGCCAAGATTGACGGCGCCATCGATGGTGCAAACGGCACTGCTGGCGCATTGAATGGCCAGGTTGGCGTTCGTGCTTGTGATCGCAGCGGGATTGGTGAGGAAAAGGGAGCTGCTGCCATCGAGCGCGATGCCCGCATAGTCCAACAGAGTAACAGGGCCGCCCAAATAGGTCGCCCCGGAACCACCCTTGCGCAAGGCGCCAGCGCCGCCATTGCCCGTTCCGCCCAAGAGCAGGGGCAGGGTGGGGAAATTAAGGTTCTCGTCGATATAGATTTGGGACCCGTCCAGCACGGTGGCGCCTGCGGCGCCTGTGCCAAGCGCATTGACGCTGCGCGGGGTGAGGATTCCTCCGCCGGTGACGGCAGTGGACCCGGTGAAGCCGAGATTATTTCCCGTCAGGATGAGATTGCCCGTACCCGCCATTGTGACCGAGCCCGAACCGCTAATCTGGTTGGGCACCGTGACGGTGTCGGTCCGGGTGAAGGTCAAGGCGGCGTTGTTGCTGACGGCGCTGCTGCCGAGAGAACCGTTGGCGTCGTTATTACCGACCTGAAGCGTTCCGCCCTGGATGACGGTGGCGCCCGCATAGGTATTCGGCGCATCCAAAATGAGCGTTCCGGGGCCATTCAAAAGGAGGTTAAAATTGCCGGTAAGATAGCCGCCATTGCCGAAGAGGGTGTAGTTGTTGTCCGCGCTTACGACCATCGAATTGGGAGTGACCGGCACATCCAGGTTAATCACAGGCTGGGCGCTGCCCGTGTCATTGAACAAGACGTTTGCGTTCTGGCTGAACGACACATCGGTCAGGGTGGTCATATCGTACCAATTGGCGGTGGCCAAGTCCCAATCGGCCGTGAGAAGGCCCTGCCATTCCAAGGTGTCGGGCGCGGTGATAGCGAGCGTGGCGCTTGCGCTGTTGGTGGACACATTGTTGGCAATGACCACAGTGTAAGTTCCCGCCTGAGATGGGGCCAAATCTGTCAGGGTCAACACGCGGCTGGTTTGGCCGCTGAGCAGGTTGGTTCCAAAAAACCATTGATAAGACAATGGGCCGCTGCCATAGGCCGTGACGGCGAAGGAGGTGTTTTGATACTGGTAGGCTGCAATATTTGACGGAGGATAGAGTATTTGCACCGCGGTGGGCGCCAGGGGGGCGCTTAAAGCGCTTAATTCCGCCCGGAAGGCGCTCAAATTGGGGCCTGAGCCTGGTGCGTTCGAAATCACGCAGACAAGAACGTTGGAACCGGCCAGAAAGTTGTTGGTGATAACGGTGGGCGCGAAGGCGGTGTAACCGTTGTCATTGGTAATGCCGAGATCCACGCCATTGAGCAACGCATCGACACACACGTTATCTGCCGCCCAGTTCAAAATCAGTTGCATATTGGTCAGGTTCTGCGAATCCAGAACGAAAGTGGTTTGATATTCGTAATTGCCGCCCGCCACACCGACATTATCACCGGGGGCAATCCATTGCGAATTTGGGCCGTCAGAGATATAGGTGGCGGGAATGGTGGAATCGACAATGGCGTTTGGACCGGTATAGGTGGGGTCGGCGCTTTGTATCAGTTGCCAATTGGGATCTATCGATCCGCCGGGGAGCAGTGCGCCGGTTGCGGTGACGCCGGTGTTGAAGAGGCCGGACACGGGCGCGCCCACATTGATGTAGGCGGAGGCGCTATTAGTGCTGGTGGCGTTAGCCGCAATCAAGGTATAGGCGCCGGCCTCGGCATAGGTGATATTCGATATGACAAGAGAATTGGTGGCGTAGCCCGAAATGTTGGTGGCGGTTGCGCCCGTGATGGTAACGCCATTGAACTGCCATTGGTAATTGATTGGCAAACCGCCCGTCGCCAGGGAGGTCAGTGTGACGGTCGATCCCACGGTCGCGAACTGGTTGTTCAACGGAGTGACGGTTACACTGGGAAGGGCGAACATCATCCCTGAGGGGCCGCGAGCGATTCTGCTGATGCGCACTTCATCAATCGCACCAAGAAAATTACCATTCAAGGAACGCCCTTGATTGCCCAGCATAAAAGTCGTGGTGACGCTGGATTTGGGATTGAGGCCGGTCAACTGAGTGACGGCAGAACTGATCGTCAGCGGGTCATCGCTCGTATTGGCAGAATTCATTGCCGTCCAGTAAAAGATCAAATTGTTCGGCGTGCTGGGAAGCCCATTGTAAGTTACCGCGACATGGTACCATCCATTTGACACGATGGCATCCGGTCCGGTGGTGGGGATCGCGGCATAGATGGTAGCCTGGTTTCCGGATATCGCGCGGATGTTTTCGAAAGTCATATAGGGACCCGCCGCGGTAGTGCCGGAGACGAGCGTGAAACCCTTTGGCACAATGCGCCACTGAAAAATGCGGTTGGCGTTGGCGCCCGATTCTCCTGCCATGATTTCATACGCGCTGGTGGAGGAGACAGTTGGATCAAATTGAATCTGCACCAAGGCCTCAAACGTAAATGCGCCGGTCGTGGGATCGGCCAGGGTGATGGTGACGTTGCCGGCTGTGGGCGATGCCGCCAGCAAGTCTCCCTTTCCTGTGCCGCCCGCAGCGGTGTTTAATGCACTACCAAAACCTGAGTATGAGGCATTCCCCAACGTCGCCCCCGTGGCCAAGTCCACCAGATTGTTTCCACCACTGGATACAGAGTCAATGCATGGCACGGCGGTCTCATCCAAGTGCCAGAGGTGAAGCGTATAAGCGTCGACAGTGTAGGGGCCTGCGAGGAAGGCATTCGCGGGATTCGTGCCGAACAAACAGGCAGCAAGGGCAATGGGTGCAAACGGGATTTTCATACTTTGGATTTTGTTGTACGATTTGAGTGCGGCATCCTGGTGAACAGCACTCTGGTTGTCTTGTGGGTCATCCGCTGCGACAGTATCGCTCCTGCCCAAGATTGGGAATGGATAAACTGGCAAAAAACATGTACGCAATGGCTTTTCGTGGAACCGTTTATTGCCCGTCCCCAGCCTCCATTTTTGCGTAAAGACTGGTCTAAAAAGGAAGACGGCGAGCGCGAAAATTGGAAAATCCAAATCATTGTGGCAGTCGGCGGACCGTGACATGGCGCGAGTGTTTGACGGCCTTCGCCCGCCAGTACTTCGGGGAGAGTCCAAGATGGAGCTTAAATTGATGTGACAGATGAAAGGGGGATTCAAAGCCCAGGATTTCGGAGATTTCCTTGATGGGTTTGGCGGTGTTCAGCAGCAAATCCTTGGCTTTCTGGAGACGGATATTGAGATGGTACTGGCGGGGACTGACGCCGACGCGGGCAGTGAAACTGTGCCGCAAGTGCGAGTAGCCAACCCCCAATTCGGCGGCGAGGGCGCGGAGGTCCAAAGGCTCCTGGCATCGGAGGGCAATGAGCGAATGGGCGCGTTGGACAAACTCATCGATAATCTTTGCAGTCCCGCGTTCAGATTCACTCAGGTGCCCCAACATGGCGAGCATGTGCAATCCGAGGGTGGAAAGGAGGTCCTGGTTGGCCAGCGCGCTGTGTTGTGCCAGGAAGTGGCAGTGTTCGAAGCACTCAGATAGCTCGGGGGCGGTTCCTGCTTTCAGAATGCTGTGTTGTGGCTGGATCAGACCGGTGCGAAGGGCCTGGTCGAATACCGGACCCTAACACTCAATCCAGTTCTCGATCCAACCCGTTTGGCAAGACGGGCGGTAACGATGCCAAATTCCCGGAAAGAGCAGCAAGACAGAACCGGCCTCGACCGGCTGGCTGGCTGGCAATGATTCACATTCAAAAGTGCCGGCGCCTTTGGAAATGAGAATAATCTGATACCGCTGCAAGACACGGCCCTCGTTCCAGTTGAAATAGTGGTCCACCGGATGTTGTGGCGGCGGGTAGGGGGTGTCTGGCGGAATGACGGCGCGGCCGACAGAGGTGACAACGCAACCCCAGATCGAATCAGGTTGTTGTGCGGGAAGATAGAC
>CAZLEE010000236.1:0-6191 GCA_964558455.1 uncultured Verrucomicrobiota bacterium
GCTCAGGCGTCCGCACCACAGTTATGACCCCTTATTTAATGAACACTACACTAGCGCATGCGCGTTCATTGGCTTCTGATAACCCGGCCACCGGTTTTTTAATTTTTTCCCCGCCGAGGCGGCGTCGGGAATTTCGCGCTCCATGCCAGGCATCATCCTGAACAGCAAACCCTCGTGGTTGGGGTTTTGCACACAAACGGTAATCCTGTGTTTGGCTGCTTCACACTTCAATTGCTCAATCGGCCAGTCGCCTTGCTCTGAGCGGTCACTGTCCACAATAAGAAAACCGGCTTGGTAAGCTCCTGACGATTTGCAACGTCGCTCATGCTGGCGCACGGCGTTTTTAAGCATGGATTTGAAACCGCCGCCGCCGAGCGGAACGGCATCCAGATGAATGTGCAGTTCCTTTTGTGATAACATTTGCAGCCACTTAACGAAGGACTGTTCACTTTCGCCCTCGACAGCGACAAAGAAACGCGTGCGTGTTTTGATGGTTTGCGATGGCATGGATCAGCCGATATGCGGCACGGCCCCAAGTTCGCCGGAGAGATATTTCTTCATCAGGCTAGGCTCGCGGCGCAGCCCTTTGATTTCGCGCGCCCCATAAACGTGCGTTGGTTTGCCTCCAGGCTTTTCGGAAAAAAACACTTGCTCCTTTTCCAGTTCGTCAAGAATCGCAGGATTATGAGCCGTGAACAACAGTTGCGCCCCTTTCGGGTTGCGCCGGGGATCGTAAAACCAGCGGAACACTTCGGGGATCAGCAGAGGATGAACGTCGGCATCCAATTCATCTATTACGGCCACGCCGCCAAAATCCAGGACAAATTGCAGCAGGGGAAATATCTCGATAAACCTGCGGGTGCCCGCCGATTCCTGCGCCAGCACGATGTCGCAATCGAGTCCAAAATGTTTGAATGTCGCAATGGGGCCGGGATTGCCAGGGTGAATCTTCATTTCTTCAAGCCCCAAATCAAGGCGGCTGAGTTCGCGGTTCAAGCGCTGGAGATAGTCGGGAGATTGCGCGTAAAAAGACAAGACATTGCCAAGCCCCCCACTCGTTTTGTCCAGCCCGGCGATGTTGGTTTGCAACTGAAGTCCCAGAATGGAATCGCTGGAAAGTTTGTGGTTCAGTTGCGCCAGTGTGCTGATGACGCCGGCGTTTGGGCGGATACTTTGGATGCGCGGGTCCCCATTTGTTATGCCGAACTCGCGGCCAAAAGTGAATTCCTGCCGATGACGTTCAAAAATTCTTCGGAATTTTCTGCGCGGCGCGTAGGACAATGATTCGTAAATCACCTCGTTGCCAAACTTGTCCGGTTTGTGGCCGATATGCAGTTCATAGCGGAAAACCGCCGGCGCGACATTTTCCGCAAAACGGCAATCATATTCGATGGCAATCTTGGACGGACGATTCCACCAACTGCTATTTGCATATGGGTTAAAAAGCGGGATGGCGTTGTTAGGTGGAATGGAAAAGCTGTGCTGCACAAAAGCCGCCGTAGCTGTAATCCCCCTTAAAACCGTGGATTTGCCTGACGCGTTCGGCCCATAAATCCCGATGATCAACGGCAGGCGCTGACCTGGGAGAGCCTGCGAATCCCGAAAACACACCAAATCGGGGGCGTTTGCAGACACCCGAAAATCCAACTCCTGCCTGTCGGCCACGGAAAAGAAGTTTTCTATACTTACTCTGTGTATCACGAAGATGATATTGCATAATTTATGTTAAAAAGCAACAAAAACGTTTGTTTTTATCTGTTTAATAAGCATGTTTAACAAAAAAACGTCATATGCCTTTTTAAAAATAGGGTGTCGGGGAGAGTGGGCTTGTCTGGCCTTCACGGTCAGGAGACCTGCAACTTTGACCTTTCTTCTTTAATCCCGAAACTTCAAACTCAGAGGGTTGAAAATAGAACCGAACATATTGATCATTGCCGGACGGGAATTCTCCTCGCGGCTATTGGTGGGGACGGGAAAATTTGCCGCGCCGGAGTTGATGCGGGATGCTCTTGAGGCGAGCGGCACGAAAATTGTCACAGTCGCTTTGCGGCGGGCGGATTTATCGGGGAACAAGGACCCGTTCGCCAACATCCTTGAATTTATTGACCCAGAGAAGTATCTGGTGCTGCCGAACACAAGCGGGGCGATGAATGCGGACGAGGCGGTGCGCCTGGCCCGGCTGGCGGCGGCGGCGGGTTTGCCCAAGTGGGTCAAATTGGAGATTCATCCCGACCCGCGTTATTTGCTGCCGGACCCGATTGAAACTTTGGCGGCAACGGAAATTTTGGTGAAAGAGGGTTTTGTGGTGTTGCCCTACATTAACGCGGACCCGGTCCTGGCCAAACGCCTGCAAGACGCGGGCGCGGCCACGGTCATGCCCCTGGGATCGCCGATTGGATCGAATCGCGGTTTGGAAACGCGCGAACAAATTCGGATCATTATTGAACAGGCGACGGTGCCGGTGGTGGTTGACGCGGGGATCGGCGCGCCCAGTCATGCGGCGGCGGCGATGGAAATGGGGGCCGACGCGGTGCTGATCAACACGGCGATTGCGGTGGCTGATGATCCCTGCCGGATGGCGCGGGCGTTCCGGGCGGCGGTGGAGGCGGGGCGCGATGCGTTTGAGATCGGGCTGGGCGCGGCGCAGGGTGAGGCTGGCGCAACGAGTCCTTTGACGGCGTTTTTGAAATGAACAGGAAAAGTTTTTCGCATGAAAATCAAATCACAACCGGCCAATTCACAAGCCTTGCGCGGGTTGTCTGTGGCGCGAACGAGGAAGTTGCTGGCGGCGGCGGGGCGGACCCGCATCCTGGTGCTGGGGGATGTGATGCTGGATCATTTTCTTTGGGGCAAGGTGGGACGGATTTCGCCGGAAGCGCCGGTTCCGGTGGTGGAGTTTGAGCGCGAGAGTTTCATTCCGGGCGGGGCGGGCAATGTGGCGCGCAATCTGGCCGACTTGCGCATCGGGACGGAATTGTTTGGCATGGTGGGGTGCGATGCGTCGGCGGCTTTGCTCAGGCAGGGGCTGGAACAAGGGCGGATCGGCTGCGGCGGATTGCTGGCGGTGGAGAACCGGATGACCAGCGTCAAGACGCGGATCATCGCTCATCGGCAGCAGATCGTGCGGGTGGACCGGGAGAGTCGTCTTGAAATTGACCGGCACACCATGTTTCGATTGCTGGCCTCGCTGGAAGAAAGCTTGAAGACGGCCGACGCCGTGGTGTTGTGCGATTATGCCAAGGGCGTGATCACGCAGCAATTGTTGAACAAGATCAAGGAACTTTGCCGGCGGCGGAGCATTTGGTTGAGCGTGGATCCCAAGCCGTCCCACCGGCTTAATCTGTCGGGAGTCTCGCTGTTGACACCCAACCGCAAGGAGGCGTTTGAACTGGCGTCGGTCCCGGACGGCGGGTGCGAGGCGTCTGCGGCCGGGGATGCGGCGTTGTTGCGCGTGGCCGATAAATTACTGGCCCGGTTTCAGCCGGAACTGCTGCTGATCACGCTGGGCGACCAGGGGATGCTTCTCTGCCAGCGGGGCCGGAAACCGTTTCATGTGCCGACCATGGCGCGGGAAGTGTTTGATGTTTCGGGGGCGGGGGACACGGTGATTGCCTCATTTACATTTGCCATGGCGGCGGGGGCGACACCGGTTGAAGCGGCCATTTTTTCCAATCACGCTGCCGGAGTGGTGGTGGGGAAACTGGGAACCGCGACGGTGAGTCCAGAAGAATTGCTGGGGAGCATCCGGCGAAAACCCCGGCTTTGATGGATGTCATGAAAATAACAGCCGATTACATCCGGGCCATGAAAGGGAGGGAGCGGATTGCCTCGCTGACGGCGTATGATTTTGCCATGACCAAGTGTCTGGACAGCGCCGGGGTGCCGCTGCTGCTGGTGGGCGATTCCCTTGGCATGGTGATGCTGGGTTACCCGGACACAACGCACGTCACGATGGAAGACATGGAACATCACGGGCGCGCCGCGGCCCGGGCCAAACCTTCCGCCTTGCTGGCGGTGGACCTGCCTTTCAACAGTTATGCGACGGTGGCGGACGCGGTGAAAAACGCGCGCCGTTTGCGGGCGGCCGGCGCGGAGGCGGTGAAAGCGGAAGGCGGGAGAAACATTCTGCCGCAAGTCAGGGCGATTATCGCGGATGGCATTCCGTTTCTCGGTCATTTGGGCATGCTGCCGCAAAACGTGGTCATTGAGGGGGGCTATCACATCAAAGGCAAGACAGCCGAGGAACACGCCGCGCTGATTGCCGATGCCGTGGCGCTGGCGGAAGCGGGGGCGTTTGCCATCGTGCTGGAATTGGTCACGCCGGCGCTGGCGCGGGAGATTACCGCCCGGGTTCCCATTCCGACCATTGGCATCGGGGCGGGGCCGTATTGCGACGGGGAGATTTTGGTCTCGACCGATTTGCTGGGCACTTCGCCGGGCAAGGTGCCGCGTCATGTGAAGAAACATTGGTCTTTTGCGGAACAAATGAGCGCGGCGGTGGTTGAATGGAAGAAGGACGTCGTTCATCCCGGTCAGCCGTGAAGATTTCCGTCCGTGATTGATCACATGCGTATGTTCATCACCATTTTGACGCTGGCGGTCCTGGCCGGGACAGGATGCGTGACGCGGAAAGAAGCCGATGCGCGGGCGCGTCAAGCCTACATGTCCGGACAGCAGCAAGCTTCCCAGCAATGGCAATCGCAACGTCCGCCCCAAGTCATCGTGCGCGGGCCGGTGCGGAACCCGGCGGTTCCGTGGGTGGAGGATTTAACGCTGGCCAAAGCCATTGTTGCCGCGGAATATACCGGCTTCATGAATCCCATCCTGGTGCGGATTATCCGCAATGGGCAAATGATTGAAGAAGTGAAGGGAATTGATTTATTGCACGGTCACGATACGCCGTTGGAACCGGGCGACATCGTGGATATTGTCCCCTGACATGAACGAACCTGAATCATTGACACAAGTGGATCGCACCCGCGTTCTTTGCAAAGGACGCAAACTCTCCTATTTCGCGGGATGCGATTATTTTCGATTGGCCAGCCATCCCGCCATAATTGAGGCGGTGGGAGAAGGGTTGCGAAAATACGGGCTGAACGTGGCGGCGTCCCGCGTGACGACCGGCAATCATGCGCTTTACCGCGAGTTGGAAAACGCCCTCGCCCGTTATTTTGATGCGGACGCGGCCTTGGTTGTTCCTTGCGGGTACGCGTCCAACTCGGTGGCCGCCCAGGCTTTGCGGGGCGCGTTCACCCACGCGGTCATCGACGCGAAGGCGCACATGAGTTTGCGGGATGCGAGCCTCATGCTCGGCTGCCCGGTTTTGGAATTCAAAAGCCGCGATCCGGAAGATTTGCGGCGCGTTCTGGCGCGGGCGGGGAAAAACATAAAGCCGATTTTGTTGACGGACAGCGTTTTCACCTATGAGAGCGAAGTCGCGCCGGTGGCGGAGTACTTGAAAATCCTTGGTTCGCGCGGAATGATTCTGCTGGATGACGCGCACGGGGCCGGGATTCTGGGAGAGAAGGGGAGAGGCGTGCTGGAACTGGCCGGGGTATCGCGCCGGCGAGTCATTCAAACGATGACGTTGAGCAAGGCGTTTGGCGTTTATGGCGGGGCGATTTTAGGTTCGTCCGAGTTGCGCGGGAAAATGTTTTCAGGCAGCCGCATTTTTACCGGGAGCACGCCGCTGCCGCTGCCGCTGGTCTATGCGGGGTTGCGCGCCGTCGAACTGGTTGCGAAGGACAAAAGTTTGCGGCGTCGCCTGGCCGGAAATGTGACGCGCGTCAAAACCGCGCTGCGGGCGGCGGGTTATCCCGTGGCGCTGACGCCGGTGCCGGTGGCGGCGGTGACGCCCACGAGTTCCGCCCACGAGGCGATCCTGCGAAAACGGTTGTTGGCGCGGGGCGTTTTTCCCTCGTTTATCAACTATCCGGGCGGGCCGTCGGAGACGTATTTGCGGATCGTTATTTCCAGCGAACATACTTCGGAGCAATTGGATAATTTATTGGGGGCGTTGGATTTTCTTGCCGAGCGCGGTTCGAGACCACATATTGGCAGGGCGGATGACTGAATTGGAAAAGTCGCGGATCCTTGGGGGTTCCCGACACTTATGCGCGCGTAGCTCAACTGGATAGAGTCGCGGCCTCCGAAGCCGAAGGTTGTGGGTTCAACTCCCGCCGCGCGCACCA
>CAZLEE010000237.1:0-6075 GCA_964558455.1 uncultured Verrucomicrobiota bacterium
AATACCATGACGCCTATCTTGCGGTTGAATAGTGGTGCCAGGCGTGACGCTTACGTTGAAGGCACCTGACTCGAAATTGACAAACATATTTTTCAGGAGTCATCACACGTCATCCCGGCCTTGATTATCAAGGCTTTGCAGCGTTTTACGTCTGCCTGAATCATCACGAATCTGCCCGAAAATTGGCAACCAGTATCAGATTGCAGTATCAGATTTGCCGAAACCATGAGGCTTTCCCTGCTGCGCGTTCCCGTGTCGTCATCCGGCTTGCTCAAATCACGAAGGCCAAGCCGAATGCCAACACGCGAACACTCCGCCCCGACAAGTGCCTGGTCGTGTCGTCATTGGCCCCAGGATTGCGCCCCGGCTGCCCTCGCAACGCTGGTGCCAATGCCGCCACCACCAGGGAGGGCTTACCAAAAGCGCCACCAAGCTCTCTTGCCAGATGCTGCGGCGTCCTTCTCTGGCTTCCAATCACGTTCAGTCGGATAGTCTAGACCTATGCGTTTGTAAACATCGGGCCAGAAGTCTGCGCTTGCAGGGTTTAATGTTTTGAGATACCCGACAAACGACTGGACCGTTTCTTGATCTCCCAAGACATCTGGCACCTTTGCCGGGTCACGGATATTGTCGCACAGTATCCGCCATGAGAGTTCTCCGGTAAAACTGGCATATTTATCGAAGTGATTCATCTCATCAGGCGATCTTGCCCTGCGAACGGACACTAACCGGTATGTATCGGCAATAACGATATAAAGAGCTTGAACAGCTTCAAAACGCGTGGCGGCACCGCCTCCGGCAAATGGCGTAAATGCGTCTTCGATATGGCGACCGGACGCAAACTCGTTCTCAGCGTATCCGACGATTGCTCGGGCTCGATCTAAACTCAGTGGCGTTATTGAATCGTTATGTGTTTTCATTGTGATGGGTGTGTCCGCCGCCGTGCCCCTGCTCGCCTACGAGTTACGAGATCGGGCCCGAGATCGACACCAGGACATTTACTCCGCACGCGCTCATCGACTTCCTGCTGCTCAATATCAAGATTCGCGCTGAGCAACTCGGCCTTAAAAATAGCAGTGCTGCTTTCAAAACCAAGTTTTTTGGCCCCAAGATTGAAAGTTTTGTTCACATTGTTATCGATTTCAGAGAGACGGATGGCCTCTTTAAGATCGGCAACACGTCCGTGCAAATCGCCCGTAGCTCCTTTTGAGACTGAGCGCATGTAATAAAGGTTGCTGTCCTCTGGTTCTAATGGAATCGCTTTGTTAAAATCGTCAATCGCGTCAAGATGAAAGTCAAGCAACTGTAAACACGAACCGCGCGTACCATATATCCCTCCATCTTCGAATCCAGAAGCAATCGCATAATCGAAGCAATCCAAAGCGTTTTGAATTCGTGCGGCGACAGAATGGGTTTCTCCTCCTGCCAAATAATGCTGCTTCCCTCTTTCAAAGGAATTATAACCTTCAACCCATTTTTTTCCGGCTTCGGTTGGCCCTTTTTCCTTTTGCTTGAAAAAGTTGAGGATGCTCGTGAAAGGCTTCATTTTTTGCGGTGGCTCATATGCGAGGCTTGAGGCCCTCAAAGAACTGACATCCGCCTTCCAGAATCAGTACGATCGTGAGGATAATCAGGGCGCGCGTAAGCCAAATAACCTTGTCAGTTTGCCGCTCAAGTTTCTCCGCAAGCAGCCTCTGCACCCTAGCAATCTCAACGAGCTTCTCCATTTCTTCGTGCAATTTGTTCGCCGATTTTGCTGCCTCCTCCGCAATCCTAAAGTTCAGCATCGCAAACAGGTATTGAATGTCCAGTGCGTCGGCCCGTCCATTTTTGAGACGAATAAACTCTATGAGGTCTTCCGGCGGATGCTCAAAAAGCCACTCTTGGCGGTTCACTGAGTCACCTAAATAGCGATTGGCGGCCTCTTTTGGAGATAAATCTTTTTGACTCATAATTATCCAGTTTCAGCCTGGGCCTTTCCATTATCAGGATTATGGAAGCATGTGTAACAGAGGCCGCCGAGCAAATTCGCATGTCCGCCACAAATGGTGCATGGGCCGATCGTGGGAATCTGAAATCGGTGAATCAAATCCTCGAACGGCACATTTCTGTCCGGCCTTAAAATCAGGGAGTCGGCAAAAACGAACAGGTCGTCAAGCACCGCGTGACCCAGTTGGGCCGCAGGGTACGCAGCAACAAGCCTTCCATTGATATGAATCGTTAACGTCTTGTCGTCGAAACTAAGAACGAAACGATTCTCACATTGATCCGCCATATTAGAATCAAGTTTACTGTGCTTGGCGTCCTTCTGTCAGCTAGTTTTTTGCCAAACCGCAGGTGTTCTTTTTAAAACCGCCCTTTTTGGCTCCGAGATCATGAAGGCGACAGTCGGGACAGTTATTAGACTATTAAACAAGGTTAAGGGCGACGGGGGGCCGGGCTGCGCCCGGCTCCCCCGCCGCCCCTTCACCATGTATTTAGGCCACCATCTGGGCCTCTTTGATGACCAGCCGCTTGTCCCGTTCTTCCCAGCGCAGCACCTTGAGCGTGACTTGCTGGAATTCCGGGAGCTTGTGGAACTCGACAACGTTGTCGCCGTCCAGTTTCACCTTGCCGTCTTTCAGGTCCGGGTATTCCTCGAATACCGCCATGCCAGGTTGCAAGGCCAGTTCGTGCCGGATGCAGACGACTTTGCCAGTGCCGTCTTTCCGGTTGAACGCCTTCGCTGTGCTGGACATGACCACGCCGCGAACAAACAGACCATTCAGTTTGTCGTTTTGAGTAGTTTGTTTTGAACTGTCAACCATAATGCTATCCCTTCTTTTCTTGGTACTATTATTTCCCCGCTGCCTTTATACCGACCATCCAGCGCAGCGGACAAAACCAGATGATCGAAAATGTCCCGATACGGCACCCGAAACAGCACTGTATGCGCCATGCCGTTCAACCGACTCACCCCCATGCGCGCCCAACGCAAGAAACGTTCACCCATCGTGTAAGAGGCCCGGTGTTGCTTCGGTTTAAATGCGTCCCAGTCGCTTTTGAGCGAGTGTTTCGGCTCCAGGGATGGCTTGAGAAAACCTTTGGTGCTCTGAAACACGCGCAGCCGTTTCCGCTTCTTGACCCATTCCGGCAAATCGTCCGGCTTGGTCACGTATTTCAGCAGGTAATGAAAATTCGCGTTGGTGATCCGCTGGACTTTCACCCAACCCAAACCCCATAACTCTGCCAGCAGTTCTTTGGGCAGAAAACGGCGCGTCAGAAAAATGACGTGGTAATGCACCCAGCCGCTTTCATGGAATTCGACCTTGATGCAATAAGGCGCATCTATGGTGTAAATCTTGCCCTCATGTTCGACGCCGTGCCGGAGTTGGAAAAACACTTTGCGCAGCCAGTTCCGGCTGTCCTCAAAAGCGGCCTCTTCATTCGCATAAAGTTTCGGGTCCAGCGTGAAGGTCAGAAACAGCTTGCCCCCCACGTCGGGCAGACGGTTCCGAATTCGCGCCAGGACTTTGTAAATGCCGACAGGGTGGAACCAGGACGCCGGCACAAATTCCTTGAGCGTCTGGTCATAGTCAGTGGCGTTTCGGCTCGCTGCGCTCGTCCCCACCGAAACGCCCAGGTTCGAATCCCCACCTCCTTGGCTTACGTTTCTTATCGGGTTTCCCCAGGCGGATTTCATACTGCCCAATCCGAATCAGGGGTTGTCGCCTTGAGGAAACGTTCAAGCTCCTTAACGGCGTAAAGCGGGCGCCGTGTTGCGCGAGAGGGGCGTAGGAGGCCGCGTTTGGTCAGGCGGTCAATAGTGGCGGCGCTTTGACCGATGGCTTGTGCCGCCTCAATCCGGGTCAGCGCCAGCTTTGGAACAGTGCATGTTGAACTTGTTTCTTCGTTCATCGCCCCCCATTTTGCACACTTTCCCAGGGGCAACTACCGAGTGGCAAAAATTCCTAATCGGTAATTAGGCGACAGGACTTTTACGAGGGTGGCCAGGAGGTGCCATCACTAAACCGATTTCCCCACACAAGCCGTAAAACTGCTTTTCATCCTCAACCAATTGCTTCCCCTCTTGTTGTTCCAGCCAATCCAGAAGGAATTTGCAGGTCTTCGGTGGTTCAGCTTTTTGCATTTCGGCGATTTCCGGCCAATACATAAGCAACCGAGAATACAGGTCCGTTCTCGGGCGCTGGCCGCTAAACCCGCCATCATTGTCCAACATGAGAACGAATCCTTCGGGGATGCCGCAAAGAAACTCGTGCTGTTCTGCAACGGGACGAGCCAGCAAATAACAAACGACGGAAAACAACGCTTCAGCTTGTGCTTTCGCTCTTTTCTCCAGTTCCGCACTTCCAGCCTCTACCAATTCGTCTTCATTAGAAATTGATTTGCCAGACTTTTCATTAAAAAACGCAAGAATTGCAGGCATGTCAAACATTGCTTCAACTTTCTTCTCGTTTTCGGGATCTAAATTCAATAAGCCTTCCCGCTTCAATTGTGCGGGCACTTCTTTGGTAAAATGTATGAATCCACGAAGGAGAACACCAACGATGCGACCAAAATTCCGGGCATCAAACTTGCCGCCAGGACTCAATCCCGCAAGACGCTTTAAAACGGTCAGCACAAGCCTATCAGCTATGCTGTGACACCATTCCGGCATTGCGTTAGAGAGTGAAGATGGCTGAGGCGTTTTGCCCGTCGCACGGGAAAAAGCGAGCAGCAACGTCTCACAGATGGGAGCCACCCGCCCAAAAAGCTGATACTCCGGGCCATCGGTTTTACCATAGAAATTCACGCGACACCCCCCTTCTGCAATTCCACAATTTTGTTGCCGTCCACCCGCGCGAACGTCACACGTTGAGCCATATCCACCGAATGTTGATCGCGCAAATGTCCGTAAACCTTCATTGCCAGCGCCCCGCCGTCTTTGTGTCCGAGCCACCGCGAGACGGTTGGAATATCCACCCCGGACTCGATGCACCGAGTTGCGAACAGGTGGCGCAGATCGTGATGGGTGAAACGCACAATGCCGAGTTTCTTGCACGCTGAATTAATCGCGCCCTGGCACTCGTGAACACGCATGACAGGGCTTTGAGGCGGGTCCGTTGGACGCTCTGCCCGCAACCGTGCCAGCAGTTCCCGCATATCGGGAATCATCGGCACACGGCGAATGGACCAGTTTTTCGTGCCGGTTTCAGGGTCGCCGCGAACGACTATTTCGCCCTTTTCCAAATCGCAGTCACCCCAGGTGATCACCGCCGCTTCACCTTTACGAAATCCGCCAAACGCCAGGAAACAAACCAAATCCGCGCAACGATGGTTCCAGCCGCCATCAGCCTTTTCAATCGCTTCCACCAAGGCCAGAAATTGATCTTGGCTTGGCAATTGGAGTTTTTGGGGAAGCACCCGCAACCGTTTGATGAACCGGGCAGGATTGTCGTAAAGCGCGCCGGCCTCAACCGCTATATCCAGCACCAGCCGCAACGTACCGACGGTGTTGTTGAAATTGGACGGCGCGGCCTTTTGGCCGAACTCAGCCGCCCATGCCAGGCAATCGCTCTTGGTTATTTTCCGCGTATCCGTTTTCGCCAGACTCGACCATGATTTGACCAGGGCCGCAATTCGTTCTTCCCGGTAAACCTTGCTTCGCGGCTTCAGAGAACCATCCCCGGCCAGCCGCTGCTTGTAAATCGCCAGCGCATCGGCAAACGTCATTGTGCCATCGGCAACCGCCGTTTGATGCTCAGCCCGCTGCCGCTCCTGTTTCTCCAAATCACCCAGGCGTAGCTTGGCGACGGAAATCTGACTGGTCTTTAAGGTCCGCCGAATCAGCTTGCCCCTCACGCGGAAACGTGCGAAATAAATGCCTGATGATTTATAACGGACCAGATTTGCGTATGGCGTTTTCTGCCACTCTGAATCTTTTTCTGTTTCGCTCGTATTCATGCGAACAGTATCAGATTACAGTATCAGAAAGTCAAACTGCAAGTTTCAAATCAGTTGTAAGTAATTGATAATCAACTAGTGGAAGGGTGGCTGAGTGGTTGAAGGCACCTGACTCGAAATCAGGCTTAGGGG
>CAZLEE010000238.1:0-5998 GCA_964558455.1 uncultured Verrucomicrobiota bacterium
CTCCCACCAGAAAAACCGATTTTCCCCCTTTTACCCATTAAAAACGTCGAGGAACTAGGAAGTTTGATGAACTCCTCACGGATTTCATCTTCTACCTCGTCCGCTCTAACCTCCCCATAATCCCTATCACGATAGAGCTTGGGCCTTAATAGCCACCCTGCGTTTTGATGCCCACGGAACCACGGTCCCCATTGGTCGTCCTTCGGAAACCAGCCAGGCCGTCTGCGAATTGCCTGAACGTGATTGAGATATTGAGTAATGCCGTTCGCTTCGAGCGGTTCAAAGTGCTTGGGGCTGGCTTGCATACAATACATTTTCTCCGTCGAAAAGATCAGCCACGCGCCGAGTTAATTGCGGCTATGATAGCTTCTTTTTCTTGTTGTTCAAAATGCCACCAGTTCGTGCTCCAAACTCGATGGAATCGCCAGCCGAGATTTTCTAAGACTCGCTGCCTTGCCCGGTCGCGCGTTCGCGCAACAAGCGAACGGTGATACGCCGCGCCATCGCATTCGATGGCTAAAATATTCTTACCGCGTTCTTTGACGATGATGTCCAGTCGAAAATGTCCAACGCCATATTGACATTCGATCTCATAGCCCTCGTTCTCCAAAAACTCGACAACCTGTTCCTCAAAGGGAGACTCGCAATAGACTATATTTGAGACGCCGTCGTTTTTGCGTTCAAATCTTTTGCTGCCAATGCCGAAAGTCAGGGCTTGGTCGATGCTCTCTAATTCAGCGAGAAACTCTTTCAGGCATTGGAAGCCCCGGCTTTGCGCGGTTGTCGCTCCAAGATCGGCGGCTCGAAGCGACGAAACAACAGTAAGTCCGCTGCGGGAGCGAGTGATCGCGACATTCAGGCGGCGCTCACCCCCCGATTTGGTCAGCGGGCCGAGAACGGAGGCATTAAATTGGCCAGCGGCATTTTTGCCATAGGTCAGGCTCAAAATGATCCGGTCCATTTCGTCGCCTTGCACGGTTTCCAGGTTTCGGAGAAAGAATTTTGATTCGTCGGCGCAGAAGGCGCATACTTCCTCGGAGGCGAAAATGAGTTGCTCGTCAATCAGTTCCATCTGCGGAATGTTCATCGTGACGACGCCAAGGGATTTGCCGGGGTGCTCCCGGACATGTAATTCAATGAGCTTGAATACCTCGTCGGCTTCCGCCGGATTATTGCGCTGTGCCGACTCGGAATAAATCGCGTTGGGAAGATAATGGAGTCGCCGACCAATGCCGCTGATATGGGCCGGGGGATACATTTCCAGCTTCCTGTCATAGAACCATCGGTTTGAAAAGCTAATCAGGTCAGGCGTTTCGCTGCGGTAGTGCGACATCAACATCACCTGTGTCTTGTTTTCTTCAAACACGCCGCCGAATTCTTCCAGCAGGCTCTCGCTGATGCCGAAATCGTCCGTGTCTGCTTCTGGAGTGGCAAAAGCTCCAAAGAAATCCGTTGGGGGAAGTTGGTTTTTGTCGCCAACAATGATGACTTGCTTGCCAAACGACATGGAAAGCAGCCCGTCCAGCACACGAATCTGTGAAGCCTCGTCAAATATCACCAGATCAAAGGGAACACCTTCTTCAAAAATCTTTGAGTCAATAAGATTGGCAAGCGACGTAGGGCTCATCAGCCAACACCGTTTGGCGGCGAGGAGATAATCCAGATGAGCGTTTACGATCAGGCGCACAGTGCCTTTTGGCCGCGTCAGACCGGCAATGCGCCGCAATTCTCCTTCGCTGGCGGCAAATTCCATCGACGCGCGATCCATTGATTCCCGCAGATTTGCCTTTAGGTGTTCGACTATCCACAGCGCCAGTTTTTCATCGTGCTCAACAAAGCTTTTGAGCGTCTGTTTAAATTCGGGTCCATGCGGTTTTGCAATCGGATCGCACAATCGCAGTAGGTTGAAACAAAAGAGCCGTTGCGCCTGTGTCGGCTCAACCGAACTGTCAAGAAGTTTTGCCCAAAGGGATTTGATTTCCGGAAACGCTGAGATTTTTCCCTGCCAGCGTTTCTTTTCCAGCCACAACGGGTGGCTGGGCAATCCATCCTGGATTTCGTCCGCCAGTGCGACAAGCGCGGTGTAATCAACAAGTCTTTCGCATGGGTGCTCGAAAAGCCGGTTGAGTTCTTCGTATGCCAATTCCATCACGCCTTGGTGTTGCTCTAATCGGTCGCGGAGTTTGGCCCAAAGACCGCTGTCAATATCCAGTGTTTGCGGACCTCGCAGCCGCTCGAACAGGTCGCGCCACGCAATGACTTCACCCAGCCATTTCCAATCCGGTTGGTGTTGACCAGCGTTTTGCAATTCCAGATATTTGGTGAGAAAAAGTAGTTTTTGCTGGCAATCAGCAAAGTCTCGTTGTGCTGCAAATGCGGCCATGACGGAATTTGCGCGGTCGCCTTCGTGTTGTTCGTAATCCTGAAGGAATTTATGGATTCGCTGCCGTGACGCTTGGTAGAATTGCTGCGCGTCTTCGAGATTGTCGGACTGCTGCGCGTCAGGCAAGACCAGCGTGTCGAAATCCGAGAAGATTTTTCTGACGGTTGCCAGCAAGCTGGCGTTGGTGGATTCCCAAAATGTCTGCCAGTGAACGCTTGTAACCTCAAACAGGTCATTCCTGTCGCGCATCTGCTCGGCGAGCGCCGCGATTTTTTCGAGTGCCAGAACGTCTTCGCGCGAAAAGTAAGTCTGGACGCTTTCGGAATCTTGGTGCGCCACCGCAAGATAGGCTGACGTTAGTTGCTTCAGTACGACATGCGATTCCGCCGCCTCTCGGAAGGATTGAACCGTGCGCATTGCCGTGACGGCGTGAAGCGTGACCTCCTGCCACCGCTTGAAGCCCCTCGTGGGGATAGTGGGAAATACCTGCCGAAGTGCATATTTGCATTTGCGGTCATTGACGAAATGCACGCAATAGCTGACGACGTTAAATCCGTGCTCCGCTTTTGCCTCTATATGCTCCCAATGCGTTTTCGCCACGCGTTCCAGCGCGACGAAATGTAGTGGCAGCGGTGAATTCTTGGCGTGAGCGGCGCACGCCTGGAAGTGGGCTTTCCATCCGGCCACGGAGAGAACCGGGGTCGTGTCCGATCTCCACCATCCGCGAGGAATGGTCGTTCCGAGATTTCCCAAAGAGAGAACGGATTGTAGCTGCGCCCGCCTGATCGTGAGCATCGGCGAATACACCAAGCCGATTTGCTCGCAGAGTCGGCGGTACGCTTTGTGGTTGGCTTCAATTTCGTTGTGCCTGTCCGCATGATATTCCTCCCGGCGCGACAGATCGGCCCATGTTTTTGCGTTTTCGGCGCGGAGCAATTCGCTGGCTGCCCGTTCCGCCAGTGTGAGTGCCGCCTTTTCTGTTTCGTCCGAATATTTCTCCGACAATACAACTGGATGACGCGCGGCAGTGAGTTTCTCGCGGCGCTCCCATTGGGATTTCAGGCGGGCAAGCTCCGCTTGGCTAATGTTTGAATTCCCAATCAGTCGAGGGTGGCACGGGGGTTTCTCCAAAACGGTGGTTACCAGCGCCAGCACGCTCGTGACGTTTGCGTCCGAATTGAGTGGTAGCTCGATGCCGATTGAGGCCGCCCATTCCTTCACGTCCAGGAGTGACACAAGTTGCGTCAGGATGTTTTGGATTGTGCTTTGAAGTTCATTCACGGCGTTTGGATTGTCATCGAACGCCTCTACGCGGGCGTCGTTCCAAACATTGGCGTTGTCCGTCAGGACTGCGGCGAGTTCCGGCCATTCCCCCAAACAAGCGAGCAATTTTGTGAGTCGCTCTTTGGAAAGCGCCTGCCAGTTAGCAATCGGAATGGTCGGGACATTCTTCAACTCCTTTCGCAACTGAATCAAGCCGGACAAAGCTTCGCGTTTCGTCACCTGCAAAGACGGGTGGGCAATCCCGCGAGCAAACCGCACACGCTCATTGAGCGTTTGCCTCGATTCTTTCAATTGAGTGAAAGGATAAATAGGCGCGGTCTGCCAGCCGGGAAACTTGCTTGTTGCTTGTTTAAGAAACTCTTTTTTGTCCAAATCTTCATCGTGAAGATTCAGCATTGCTGGCTTAAGCCCGACATTCGATAGACGTTCTTCGACCTGGACGATTGCAGCCTTTTTGTCGCAGACCAGGAGCACGTTGCGCTTGTGGTAGAGCGCGTTACTGATAATGTTGGCGATGGTCTGTGATTTTCCAGTGCCAGGAGGCCCTTCAACTTGTAAGCAGTGTTTGTTGTGAGAAAGCTGGATGACACGCAACTGGCTGTCATCGCAGGGCAGCGTCAGTCCAAGCTCCTCCAGCCCATCGTCGGTGATTTCTCCGAGATCCACCACCTCAATTTTGGTTCCTGAGATTTTCGCTTGCACAACCGGATTTTTTGCCAATGCCTGTCGCAACGGCGGATCGGCAAGACGATTTTGGACGACCATCTGCTGGCTGCTGAAAAGACCGACGTAGCTGTCGGCTGTCACCTGTGATGCCCGATTGCCAAGCTGGGCTTCGACCCAGTCGGTGGCCTGAACTGGATTATCGGCAATGGATGCTGGAACTGGAGGGATTGCAAGGGCTCGGAGATGGGCCTGCAAAACTGGATTAAATAACCAGGTTTCATCATCGGCAATGACCGCCTTGATCTTGTCACCGCTGGTTTGAAACGTGGCCCGTTTTAGGCAAACCGGGAAAAGCTGCTTGCGCTGTTTTCCATCTGCCGCGCCAGCGACAATCATTTCCACGGAGCCCGTGCAAACGAATGCGCAATGCTCGCCACGTTCACGAATGCGAGTCTGATAATTTTTGTGGAGGTTGCGAGCGATGGGGTCAGCCATCGTGCCGACGATCAAAGTGCCGCCGTTGGCCAGAGAATCAAATTCACTCTGCTGTAAACGCCGAAACCGCTTCACAGGCATTTTGACCAACGGATTGGTCAATCCCTGTGCCGTGGACTGTTTGAGCCACTTTTCTAAGTATTCGGCGAACGTCGGCATTGCAAGCGAGCGTAAATCCAAGTGCGGGGCGGAGACAATGCTGAAAATCAAGGGAACCGTGTGGGCATCGCTTCATGCCTGACGGCGGGGACCCGGTGACAGGGGGGCTTGCCGGGGGTTCCCTGGCACCGGGACGGACTGTGACAGCAAACCTGTGTTGTGCGAAGGCTACGGATTGCACTCCCTGTGCCACGCCGGCGCGGAGCTTGTCAATGTTGTGGCCGTCAAAGGGGGCGCGGGGCCGCGCTGTGCCGACTTCTGACGGCCGCGTGAGACGTGGGCCGTCGCTTGGCGGGTGGCGGGGAGGCGTAAGGCCAGCGGCTTGCCCGGACCGGCCAGTGGTCGGACTGATTTTGGGGGCGTCGTGAGGGCGGAAGTTTCGGCAAGGCCCTGATGCGCGGCCTGCCGGCTGATGGGACTTGGCGAAAGCTGCCGTGCTCATGGCGCCGGGGCAGCCTGTCTTCGGCGATTTGAGACGGTGTAACGGCGTGGAATGGAAGCGCGAGCCGGTGGAGCGGTTCACCGGCTGGCGCTGGAATGGAGCGGCGTGGAACCGGCTTTAAGTGGCGAAGTCAGGCCCGTTCGCAGCCGTTGTGTCTTTGGAAGCGGCTTCCGGCGACTCATCGGCGGTCCACGGTTCGCGTGGGCCGCACTGCCGCATTGCGGCGGACCGGATTTTAAGGCCATTCCGGGTTGGCTAACCAGTTCAGTAGGGCGCGGCGGTTTCCAGAATCCGCTATTCCGGCGAAATCGAAAAACTCAAAACGCCACTCCTCCTTAAGTTTGGCACCGCCGGGGTCCCACACGTTCAAGATAAACATGGCGCACAGCCATTCCCCGTGGGAAGCGCCGCTCATCATTTGAAAGAATTTATCCGGATCGAACGCTGGTGGGTTCCAGCCAGCCAACTTTCGATTTAGGGAAGGAAAGGTGCGGGCAATGCGAAGAATTTTTTGTGTTGGGTTTTCCATATATGAATTTAAGCGCGTTCAAGTTACGATAGAGATGGCA
>CAZLEE010000239.1:0-5988 GCA_964558455.1 uncultured Verrucomicrobiota bacterium
AACTGGAATTTGACGAAAGATATTTGTGGGATTGATTCAACCCTTTGCAGGGTTGCGAGGCACGAGCTACCCTGGAAAAAGATCAGGAATTGATTCAACTCTGTAGGAGTTGAGTCAAAAGGCCGGAATGCGTATTATCACGCCAGGTCCCAATCACTGGCCAAAATCCTGGTTCAGACCGTGGTCTCAACCAAAGACCGCCGTCCAACGATGTCTTCTTCTGCCTTCCATCCCTCCTCCCGGGTCACATTTAACTTGAGGTGACTCGTGTCCTCAAACTCCCTCTCCGGTGTCTTTTAATTTGAGGCAACGATGTCTTTTTTCGCCTTCCCCCCCTCCCGGGTGACATTTGATTTGAGGCAACTCGCGGATTCTGAAAAATTTGTTTTTCTCTTGATCCCCAAGTAATGGTCTCGTTATAATTGAACTACCCACATTCCAGTATTTTAATGTGGGTAGTTCAGCCGTTTTTTTCGTGGAATTCGCCCCAAGGGAAAATTGTTGCCGCTGAAGGGGCGCGAGTCAACTGGCACGCTGGCTCCTCCTTCGCGCTGATGGACATTCGCGCCCGGCCTGTTTAGAGTGGGAATATATGACAGCGTCCGAAGCCCAAACGAAACACGCCCTTCTCGCCGCGGAAATCCGCCGGCACGACCAGCTTTATCACGTCCAGGCCCGCCCTGTCATCAGCGATCAGGAATATGACCGTCTCTACCGCGAGTTGAAGGATTTGGAAAACGATTTCCCCGCTCTGGTCACGCCCGATTCCCCCACCCAGCGGGTCGGCGCCGAACCGGTCAAGTCCTTCCGGCAAATCCGCCATGCGACGCCGATGCTCAGCCTCGACAACACGTATTCCCAGGAGGAAGTACGCAACTTCCTCCGCCGCGCCCGGAAACTTCTGCCCGATCAAAATCTCATCTGGACCGTCGAACCGAAAATCGACGGCCTGGCCGTTAATGTGCGCTACGAAAACGGCGTCTTCGTTTCCGGCGAAACGCGCGGCGACGGCGCCGTGGGCGATGACATTACTTCCAACCTCAGGACCATCCGCTCCATTCCCCTGCGGCTTTCGCATTCCGGCAACCCGCCGCCGGCCCTTCTCGAAGTCCGCGGCGAAGTTTATATGACACGCAGCGGCTTTAGGAAACTCAACGCCGAACGGGCCGCCGCCGGCGAGGAACCTTTTGCCAACCCCCGCAATGCCGCCGCCGGCTCTTTGAAACAACTGGACCCCCGCGTCGTCGCCAAACGTCCGCTGGGCGCCCTCTTTTACGGCGTCGGCCAGGTCGAAGGCCAAGCCCTGCCGGCCACGCACCAGCAATGGCTGCTCTGGCTCGCCCGGCACGGTTTCAAAACCCCGGACAAAATCTGGCCCTGCCTCTCGGAGGAGAAACTGCTCAATGCCATCGACGCCCTCGACAAAATCCGCCGCGACTTCGAATACGAAACCGACGGCGCGGTCATCAAACTGGACGACTTGGCCCTGCGCGAGCTGGCCGGTTACACCGCGAAAGCCCCTCGCTGGGCCATGGCTTACAAATACGCGCCCGAACAAGCCCACACCCGCTTGAACGCCATCAGCATCCAGGTCGGACGGACGGGAGTGCTGACGCCCGTGGCGGAGTTGGAACCGGTTTTCCTGGCCGGCAGCACCATCAGCCGCGCCACCCTGCACAACGAGGACGAGATCAAACGCAAGGACATCCGCATCGGCGACACCGTCACCATTGAGAAGGCGGGCGAAGTCATCCCCGCCGTCGTCGGCGTGGTGCAAAACATGCGCCCGCCCCAAGCCGTGCCGTTCGACTTTGTCAAACATTTGGACGGGAAATGCCCGGTCTGCGGCGGCCCCATCCGGCGCGATCCCCAATACGTCGCCTGGCGCTGCGAGAATCTCCAGTGCCCCGCCCAAACCACCCGCCGCGTGGAATTCTTCACCGCCCGCGGCGCGCTCGACATCGAAAGCGTGGGCGGCATCGTGGCCGACAAACTGGTCGAGAGCGGCTGGGTGCGTGAAACGCTGGATTTGTTTAACTTGACAGTTGAGAAGCTGGGCGCGCTCAACCTCGGCGCCGAAGATTCGCCGCGCATCTTTGGCAACAAAAACGCCGAAAAAGCCGTTCAGGCCATCGAACGCGCCAAAACCGCCCCCCTCTCCCGCTGGCTTTTCGGCTTCGCCATCCCCGAAGTCGGCAAAACTTCCGCCACCCAACTGGCCGCCTTTCACGACACCATCGAGGAAGTGGCCGCCTCCCCGCTCTTGCGCGACGTGATTGCCTACCACGAAAAAACCGGGCAGGCCCGCCTCGCCCGCCGCGACAAATCCATCGCGGCCGGCCCGCTCCAGGAAGCCGCCGGCCAGGCGGCGCAACGTTTGATTGACTCCGGCTTTGCCGAAAAAAGCCGGCGCAAAAATGAAAAGGAATCCGGCATCAACACCGAAGTGGGCCCCGTCGTCGCCCGCAGCGTGCTGGAGTTCTTCCAGTCCGAAACCGGGCGGCGCGTCCTGCGGCGCATGTCGGAGCTGGGCATCCATCCGCAAAGCCAGAAGGCGGCCTTGGGCAGGGAGGGTTTGCCCCTCGCCGGCAAAACATTCGTATTGACTGGAACACTCCCCACCCTGACGCGCGAGGAAGCCGGGCGCCGCATCGAGGCTCTCGGCGGCAAGGTCGCCTCCGGCGTGAGCAAGAACACCAGCTATGTTCTCGCCGGTGTCGAAGCCGGGTCAAAATTGGCCAAGGCGCAGGAATTGGGCGTGCTGGTCCTGGACGAGACCGCGTTTCTGGAAATGATCAAAACTTAGCGGCCTCGTCCCCGTCACTGGTCCGCCCACAGGCGGTAATTGAGTTTCGGGAACAGGTTGTCTGTTTGCTCAACCCGCCCCAGCCACTCTTCACCGATATTTCCCCCGGTCAATTCCTGGTAAAGGGTCAGAAACCGGTGCAGATGGTCTTTCACCCGCCTGGCCGCGTAATCCGGGCTGGTGCCCGTCCGCAGGATAAACGGCCAATCGCTTGACTGCGCCAGGAGCAATTCCCGCCCCGCTTGTTGCAGCGCCCGCTCCTGCAGCGGCGTCGGCTGCGGAAACCGGTTGGCCAGCTCCGCCATGCGCGGCTGGGCGATGCGCAAATGCGGATATATCCATTCGTTGGATTCATTGAGCCAGGCCCGCCAGTAACCTTCCTCGCCCCAGCTCGACGCCGCCGGCGTCGCCACTTGCAGGGTCGAATGCCGCCGCAAATATTCCGTCGGCGTTGTCAGGGTAAAGGCCTTCTGGTCGTAATAGGCTTTGCGCATGAAATAGTTCAGGAATTCCGGCCCTTCATACCACCAATGCCCGAATAATTCCGCGTCGTAAGGCGAAAGCACCAGCGGCGGCCGATCCAATATCAGGCCCAGCTTGTTGATTTGCTCCACGCGCGCTTGCAGAAAATGATTCGCATGCCCGTCCGCCGTCCGCACCGCCGCCGCCCGATCATAGGCTTCTTTCTCTCCCGCCCCGCCCGTGATCCGGTGATATTTGATGCCGGTGAACCCGCGCAATTCCGGCGCCGGGCAATAATTCTTGACGTAATCAAAATCAAGATCGAATCCGATGTCCCGGTAAAAATCGCGGTAATGCACATCGCCCGGATAGCCCTGCTCCTTGCTCCAGACCTGGCGGGCCGATTCAAAATCCCGTCCAAAAGCCGCCACCCCGCAGGGGGTGAACACCGGCGCATAAACCCCGTAGCGCGGCCGCGGGCGGGCGTGCAATATCCCGTGCGTGTCCGTCACAAACCAACGGATGTTCGCCTGCTGCAATACTTCCTCCACCCCCTCGGCGTAGGCGCATTCCGGCAGCCAGATGCCGCGCGGTTCGCGTCCAAAACATTCGCAGTGATAATCGCGCGCGGTGAAAATTTGGGCGCGCAACGACGGCCGGTCATCCAGCAACAATGGAAGCAGGGCGTGCGTCGCCGCCGTGGTCGCGATTTCCAGCATGCCCTCGTCCTGGAAAGTGCGGAAAGCCCGCACCAGGTTCCCGCCGTATTGCAGCCACGTCTGCCGGATTTCGCTGAACCGGTGATGATACATCCACGCCAGTTCGCGCACCGTCGGCTCCCAATGGGTGCGATGAATCTCTTTCTCCGCCAGCGCGATCAGCCCTTCGATGTGCCTCACATACCGATCCTGCAACAGCGGATCGAGCAGCATCGCGCAAAGCGTCGGCGAAAAGGACATCGTCAGCCGCGCCGCCATTCCGTCCTTGCGCCAGCCTTCCAGCATTTGCAGCAGCGGAATGTAGGTCTCGGTGATGGCCTCATAAAGCCAGTTTTCTTCGAGAAACTTTTCGTGTTCGGGATGGCGTACGAATGGCAGGTGCGCGTGTAAAAGTAGGGCGAAATAACCTTGCATGTGTCAGTCCAGATTCCTTGTCAGCCACCCGGCCAGCGCGCTGCTTTTCCAAAATAGGATCACACCCGCCAGAAAAAGCAGGCCGGACACGATCAAACTCCCCGCCCCCGCCGGCGGATGATGGGACAAATACAGAAACAGGTCCGGCGCGCCCAGGAAAATCCCCGTCATGATCAACGCAAAGGCGAAAAGGTGGATGATGGATTGCGCGATTTTCTCGTACGAGTTGTCCGGCATGGCTGATAAGGGATTGGTTTTGTTAACTCACCGAGCCGACCACCGGCGGTTTCAGTTTTTTGTCCTGCGGATGCGCGCCGACATCGCCCCGATACGCCGTGTGCCGGCTGAATTTCAAGGTCGCCGCGCGCGTCTCCACCCCGTCCGCGGAACGGGCCGCCGCCGGCAGTGAAAAATCGCCGTCCGGCAGCGCAAAACGGAAACTGAACGTGCCGTCCGGCCGCAATTGGATCCGGCGATCTCCAATCGTCACCGTTGCGTCCCGTTCCGTTGCGCCGTAAATGATCAATTCCGCGTTGACGTTGAACCAAAATCCGCGCTGCTTCGGCATCCCGCCAAATCCGCTTGAAACACTCCCCAACCCGCCGGCCGGCGAGCTGGGCAAACTGAACCCGGCCGCGCTGATGGATGAGTTTTCCCCGTGCAATTGCCGCCGCACCAGTTCCGTGATTTCCAGCGACCCCACCCACACCCGCCGCACCTGATCCATTGAAACCACTTCCGCCAGGGCCTTTTCCTGCTCCGGCGTCCACGTGCTTTGCATCTGCTTCGGCGCCGGCAATCCGGCGTGGCCTTGCGCCCGCAATTGTTGCACCGCCTCCACCAGCGGCAAATGCTCGCGCAACGCCCCCTTCACTATCGCAACCAACTGCTCAAACGGCACGTCTTGCGGAATGGTGGCAAAACGCAGCGCCGTCTCATCCGAAAGCGAATCCGGCGGCGTAAAGGTCGCCCCCGAAGCCGCCAGCATCACCCAGCGCTTCACCGAATCGTAATAGCCCAGCGTGCTCAGATATTTGGTCCCCGCCTTCGGCACCGGCACAAACCAGTTCCGCGACTCCGGATGCACATGAATTTCCGGCAGCAGATCCCCCCCCAGTTCCCCGACATATACCCGCAGGATCAGATGCTTGTCCGACGACAGGCTGTTGTATTCCCTGAGTTGGGGCAGCGTCATGTCCCAGTGGGCGTAAAGCCAGTGCGGATCCCGCGCTGTCAAAAATAATTGCTTGGTGCCGTAGCCATCCGGCAATTCATGGCCCGACGACGGCGTATGCGCTTCCGGCGGGGTGGGGCTTAGCACGTAACGCTTTCCCGGCCCTCCCGGGGCGGGCGCGGACGGCGCATCGCCTTCCAGCAAAATCGGCGGAATTTTCAACTGTGATTTTCCGCTCCGCCCCGGCTTTCCGGCCGGAACCGCCACGGGCGGCGGCAGGGCGGACATCTTCTTCGTTGTCTTGGGGGGCGCGGCAGCGGGTTTGCTGCTTTTGCGGCGGGACGGACCGGACTGCTCTGATTTTTGATTTTTCATACGCGTGTTCTGCGAGCCACAATTAAAAATCTTCCCGG
>CAZLEE010000240.1:0-5949 GCA_964558455.1 uncultured Verrucomicrobiota bacterium
GTGCGGCACATGCTCAGCAAGATTGATACGTTGCCAGGGCGGTCAATCGGGCTGAGTCAAGCAACTCAAACTTCGACCTCATTTGACTAAGTCGTGGACGTCCACGATATTGTTCTGGTCGTGTGGGCTGCAGGTCTCCCGGCAGGAACGAATCCTCCGAGGATGGCCAAGCGTCTTCGCTTCGAAGGCGCCGGGTTTGTTTTTGTATCGGAGACCCCACTTGGGGTGGGGCGGCTGGGTAAATGCGGTTAAACGCGGCCTGTAAGAATGGGCGTTCAAACGAGTCCGCTTTTCCAGTTGGAAGAGGCGGTTTATTTCGTGAACGAAACGGCGGAGGTTTGCGGGCTGTCAACAAAGGCGGTCCATCGACAACTCCTCCGAGGCATATTAATCAAGCCCCCAACGGGTCTGCGGACGATTTCGGTCACCCGTGATTCTGCCAGTCTTCAAGATGTGACCGCCGGGCGCGAAGCTGAAAAGAAATCGCACCGCAGTAGAAAGGATTCGCGCGCATGAAAGCACGCCAAAAACATTCCACGCCTTCCAAAGGACTACGCTCACGAGCCGAGTGTCTGTTGGGCAAGACTTCGCGCGAAATCGCGCACATGCCGGCGGAGGACGTGCAGAAACTGGTGCATGAACTACAAGTCCACCAGATCGAATTGGAGATGCAGAATGACGAACTGCGCCGGGCACAACAGGAACTGGAAGCAGCCCGGGACCGCTATGCCGACCTTTTTGATTTTGCGCCGACCAGCTTCCTGACCTTGGATGCCAGCGGCAAGATCACGGCCGCCAATCTGGCCGCCGGCGGGCTGCTCGGCCTGGACCGCAGTGATTTGATTCATAAAAAGTTCACCCGTTTCGTTGCCGTCGAAGCCCGGGATGATTTTCACCTCTACCAACGCCGGGTTTTGAACTCGAACGAAAAGTCGGCTTGCGAACTGGATCTGCTGACGTCCGAGAGCCGACGGTTGACGGTGCAGGTGCAAGGCATCGCCACCAACAGTCCGGAGATGAGCAACGCCCGGTGGCGACTCACGCTTAACGACATCACCGAACCCAAGCGGGCGGAGGAACGAATCGCCCGACTCAACCGCGTGCAGGCAATCCTTGGCGGTGTTGACCGCGCGATTGTCCACATCCCTGACCGGCAGAAACTGCTGGATGAGATTTGCCGGGTGTCCGTGGAAAAAGGTGGTTTTAAACTCGCCTGGATCGGCATGGTTTCGCTCGACGGATCAGTGCAACCAGTGGCGCAGGCTGGCGCGACCAGATATCTCGATGGCATTCGCGTGGTGACACGCGACGAGCCGGAAGGCCGCGGGCCGGTGGGCACGGCCATCCGCGAAAACCGACCCGTGGTGATTGAGGATGTTGACCGAGACGCGCGCATGGCCCCGTGGCGCGACCAGGCGCTGAAGTTCGGACTGTATCATACGGCCGCGTTTCCCATCCGGATCGCGGGCAAAGTGACGGGATCTTTCCAAGTCTATGCGAGTCAGGCTGATTTCTTTGACGAGGAGGAATTGGGTCTGCTGACCCAAGTGAGTAACGACATTTCTTTTGCTCTCACGTCGATTTCCGGCCAAGCCGCGCGCAAACGGGCGGAAGAAGCGCTGCGCCGCAGCGAGCACAATCTTTCGGTTTTTTTCAACCGGGCACCCATCGGCATGGCTTGGTTGTCGGCCAGCGGCACCATCCTGCGCACCAACCAGGCGCAACTGGACCTGCTTGGCTACCCGGCCAAGGATTATCTGGGGCATTTCTTCAACGATTTCAGCGTGGATCCGTCTCAGGGGCGCGAGTTGTTGACGCGGTTGGCGGCCAAAGAGATGGTTGGCAACTTTCAGATGACAGTGCGGTGCAAGAATGGCGCGATCCGGCACGTGGTGGTAAACGCCAGCCCGTCCTGGAGCAATGGCGAGTTCCAGTATTCCTCCATTTTTTTGCGCGACGTGACGGATCGCATCGCGCTGGAAAATGAAATCCTGCAAGCCGGCGAGCGGGAACACCAGCGGATCGCCCGCGACATTCATAACGGACTGGGCCAGCTTCTGGTGGGTACGGCTTACATGACTAACACGTTGCAAAAGGATCTCGCTGCCAAGTCCCTCCCGGAAGCCCGGCAATCGCGCAGGATCCTGAAGGTGATATACGAGGCCATCGCACAGACACGCAACCTGGCACGTGGCCTGCGTCCGGTGAAACCGGAATCCAACGGTCTGATGGCAGCCCTCAAGGCGCTGGCCGTACGCACCAAAACCATGTTCCGGGTCGAATGCCGTTTCTCCTGCCGGCGACCCGTCTTGATTGAGGACAACGCGATCGCGACACATCTATTCCGAATCGCCCAAGAAGCCGTCACCAATGCCATCAAGCATGGCAGATCTGGGCGGATTGAGATCAGTCTGGCCAAGACGCCAGAACGCATCAATCTCGTGGTAAGAGGCAATGGCCCGAGCATCACGGCCAGGAACGGCAAGAAACCAGGCATGGGAATGCGTATTATGCGCTACCGTGCAGGAATGATCGGCGGATCCTTCGCCATTCGGAAAGAGGCCGGCGGCGGCACCGCCGTCGTCTGTTCCATCCATCCGTCCGGCCAGGACATCAGCGGCGGCCACAAGCCAGCCACCGGGAGGAAGAAATAATATGGCAATGCAAAAAGCAGGCACGCCCAAGGCGGAGGCGCGAAAGAAAATCCTCATCGTGGATGACCATCCGCTGATGCGCGAGGGCTTGCGTGGCGCCATCAACCGCGAGCCGGACATGATGGTTTGTGGCGAAGCGGCAAACGCTCCCCAGGCCATGTCGGCCGTTCCGAAGCTGGCGCCGAATCTGGCCCTGGTGGATGTTACGCTGCCCGGGAAAAGCGGGCTGGAACTGGTCAAAGACCTCAAGGCCATCCGTCCTCAATTAAGAATTCTGGCCATTTCCATGCATGACGAATCGTTGTACGCCGGGCGGATGCTGCGCGCTGGCGCCAGCGGCTACATCACCAAACACCAGCTGCCCGAAGAATTGATCCGAGCCATCCGCCAAGTGCTCAACAATCGCATCTATGTGAGCAAGGAAGTGTCGGAGAGTGTTCTGCGCCGCTTTTCCGGACAACTACAGCAGAATCGGTCGCCGATGGAGATACTCACCGACCGCGAATTTGAAATTTTTCAGCTTCTCGGCAAGGGCGCCGCGGCCAAAGAAATTTCCTGCCAACTCCATGTGAGCGCCAAAACCATCGCCGTGCATAGCGCCAACATCCGGGAGAAACTCAACCTCAAGAGCACCTCCCAGTTGATCCGGTTCGCTGTCCAGTGGGATGGCTAACGAATCATCCGCAGGACGGAGGTGCCGGACACGCTTCAAATCTGAAGCGCCCAACAAATCCCGAGGCAAATCACCCAAACGGTTTTGGCCCGGGGCGATCGTTTTGGAACTTGGTTCCTGAGAGCTTCGGTCCCGGGTGGATGTAAGTAAACCTTTAGGCCGGGTGCGTAATCTGCCCGGCCACGTTGGGAACTTTAGCCAATAGTTTTTAACTCGAGGCGTCCCTAATATCAGCCGCGTGAACATGGTAATCAATCAGCCCTGCATGGGACCGTTCGATTCGGCGAAAGACATGAGGGTGGTTATTGCGTGTGAGAATTCGACCGCCGCAGCGCAAGCGTGCGCCGTGTTGGAACGCATCGGGGGCAATTGCGAAGCAAAGGGGCGGTTAATCTATAGCTTGTGGAATTTTGATCTCCTGGCCGTAACCGCCTTGAGGAAACTAGCCATCAGAGAAGCAGCGGCGGCGGACATGATCGTCATTGCCGCACATGACCGGGCGGAGTTGCCGGAGGAGGTCATGGACTGGCTCAACCATTACCTTGCCTTGGGAGATTATCATTCCAAGGCACTGGTGGCCTTGTTTGATTTGGACACACAAAAGAAGGGGGCTTCGCAGGGCATTATTTCCCAGCTCAAACAGGTGGCGGAGTGGGGCCGGATGGATTTCTTCGCCAATGGAACCGAAGTGGAGTTGGACGGCGCTGATAGAGGAACCAGCGCCGCCGCCCGGCAATTCGTCACGGCGCAGGGGTACGGGCGCAACACGGATTGCCGGGTGGAATCGGGGGGGGCAGGCGCAAAAGGGCGCGAATCTGCAAACTAGAAAACAAATTAGACACGCTACATTATGAGTAATATGAATACTACCACTGAGCAAAAAAAGATTGTCCCACAAGCTGAGATCGCCAAAGCGGCTTGGCGTCTCTGGGAGAAAGAAGGCTGTCAACATGGTCGGGACCAGGAACACTGGCTCAAAGCTGAGCGGGAGCTTCTGGCAACCGGTCAGCAAGGAAAAGCCGAGACGATCAATGCAGGCGCGAAACGCAAGACTCAGCCGACAAAAGCAAAGACTTTTTTCAGGCTGTAAGGCGGTCCTGACAAGGTTTTGGAAACTGTGAGACCACAAGCCACGGTTGCGATGATCCTCGGCAGAGCGCCCCTGCGTCCTCCGACCATCCCGGAGCGAGTCTCTGATGCCATCGTGGCCGCCCGTTCCGCCCCGCCGGCCACCCCGGACGATCCGGCGCAAGTTCGTGAGGATATTTTTCGCCGTTACGGGGTGCCTTATCCATTTCCATGGCGGCACGGCGGATTGAATGAGTGAGCCGATGTGAGTCTCTGCGGTCATTCCGGGACAGCTTTGGCCGTACCCGTGTGCGCCGCATTGCTCCCCGAATAGTTCATGCCGCCGTCGATTGCGCCCAGCCGCCCGATGAATTACATTTGCCACTGAAAACACAAGCAAACAGAAAGCGAAAAATATGAACAAACAAACACAGGAAATGAGTAGTGAGACAGGTCAACTGGCCGAAGACGCGCAAGCCTTGATGACCGCCACCGCCGACGTGGCCGGAGAAAAGGTTGGAGAAGCCCGTGAACGTCTCGCCGCCGCGCTGAAACGCGCCAGGGAAATCGCGGGCAACGTCCGCGACAAGGCCGTTGCAGGCGCCAAAGCGGCCGACGAGGCCGTGCATGAGCACCCCTATCAAGCCATCGCCATCGGCGTCGGGGTCGGGGCGATCATCGGTTATCTCCTCGCCCGCCGGTGCTCCCGCAACCGCGATTGACGGCGTTATGGAAGGATCCACTGACAGCATCAGGCGACTGGCCTCGGCCTCGAAAGACTTTGCGCAGCGGTTGTTAATCATCGGAGAAAACCGGCTCGAACTGGTGACAGTGGAAGTGCAGGAGGAACGCGAATGTCTCCTGCACGCCTTCCTTTTGGCTCTCGGCGTGGCGGCATTTGGTCTGCTCGCCGGCATTACGCTCACGGCTGCCATTGTGATTTTATTATGGGGCTGCTCGCCCGCAGCCGTCCTTTTCATATTGACCGGCCTCTACGGGGCGGCCGGGGTTTGTTTTTCCCTGCGACTCACCAGACTACTGCGCGACTGGGAGACGCTTTCCGCCTCGCTCGACCAACTCCGAAAGGATCGCGCATGTCTGAAAAAAATCTTCGAATGAACTCGCTTGAATTGCGCAAATAATTTTTGCTTGCCGAAAGCGAACTCAACCGCGCCCAACTGGCCGGGGATATGGCCGCGCTGAAGGCGGGCGTTCGCGTGCTCACCAGCCGTGCCAAATTCTTCGGTTCAATTGCCTTGTCAGCCGCGGTGCTGGTGGCGGCCATGGCGGCCTTCCAACGTTGCAAGTCCGCAAACGCCGCCGCGAAACCTTCCTGGCTATAAATCGTTCTCAAGGGGGGCCAGCCTGATTTCCACAATCTGCGTTTCGGAACGACGATTCACCAGGTTGAAGCAACTTTAGGAGGACGCCTCCAACGGTGCAGGGTCGGGTTATACCCCATAGGAAAGGACGATCCTTTGTCTTAGAATTCTTTAGTCGGCCGACGACAGGCGCGCTTTTGCGGTCACGTTGGCGTCAGGCAAGAACGAAAAA
>CAZLEE010000241.1:0-5860 GCA_964558455.1 uncultured Verrucomicrobiota bacterium
CGCAGTGATCTGCAACGAGTGAACAACGAAGCTGGGCGGCAAAAGAACAAGGCAGATTGCCACCTTTATTTATTTCCACCGCCTAAGGCGCGGATTTCTTCAGCACTTTTTCTGCCTCCGCCAGTTTCTTGAGATATTTGTCGGGGTTTTTCTTGAAATCCTTGACGCATCCGTTGCAGCAAAATTTCATCTCCTGCCCTTTATAAATCAGGACGACCGGGTCGCCCATCTCGCCCAGTTTTTCGCCGGACACAATGCATGTCTTAAGCGGATACGGCTTTGCCTTGACTGCCTTGGCCGCGGACGGTGCGGCGGTGTTGGTGGTGGTGTCGAGCGCGCGGGCGGCCGGGACGCCAGCCAACAATCCGGCCAGCAAAACCGCAGTTGCAATGTTTTTAGTCATGTTCAGTGCCAGGTTAAAATCCGGATGTATCCAATCCTTATGGCACCCATTATGAAACGCGATGGAACGTTTTGCAATTAAAAGCGCCGCCGGTCTTACGGGGACTTTTTGGCTGGAAGGGGTCGCGGGCGCGGCGGCGGCGCGGACGGGAGCAGGGGGTATTTGACAAAATGACCGTCGTGGAAAAATTGATAGACGCGGTTGGTGGCGATTTCCGGGGCAACCGCGCCCGGCGCATTTTGCGGACGGCCCAGCGCCTGCAGGAGCGCGGGCGCGGCGTCGTAAAATTTTCGGGCGTCCCCTTTGCTCAGGATGGCCCTGTGGCCGGGCAGGGCGATGAGGTTGCCCGCGAGGCACACGCCTAAAAATAGAGCAGCCGGCTTATGGAACGAAATCCGGCTCGCGGGCCAGCGGGAAAACGCGAGCAATAACGTCATGGCAAACATCGACGTCAGCGGCAGAAAATAATAGACCCGCTTCACATCCGGCCAAAGCAGCGCGGCATGCCGCAAAACCATGAGCAGGATCAGGAGCCACATCAATACGGTCTGGCTCAGAAAAAATCCGAGCGCGCCGCTGGAGAGCCGTTTGCCGGCCGCCGCCCGCGGCCATTTCTTCCAAAGCAGGCCGGAAATTCCGGCCAACACCGCCAACGCCAGCCAGACGGGCGGGTTTCCGATGAAAAACCGGAGAGTGTCAAAATAAAGCGAGAATGCCGATGTGACGAAAAACAGCGGATGAGCGGCCAGATTCGGCCAGGGCAGATCTTGATACTTGAAGTCGGGCCAGTAACCGTTGAGAGCCAGGGTGAGCGCGGGGGCCGCGACGTGATTGTATGCGACACTCAAGGCCAGGGCGAAGGCGAAGGCGCCTGTAAAAATGAGAAGGCTTTTTTGGCGATGGCCCCAAAGCTGGAAGCCAAGAAAAATGACGGCGGTTCCAACCATGAAAACTCCCTGCCGGTCAAACAGGGTGGCCGCCCAGGCCCACCCGGAGCAGGCCAGCCAAGTTCGTCCCGGCAATTTGTAATCCGGATTGTTCTCCGCCTCGCGCAGAACCAGGAAAATGCGCCGGTACAAAACCACCAGCGCTAGCGAAACGCCGATCTTGGATGTCCGAAAAATGGCCCCTCCCCAAAAAACGGACGGCGCGGTCCAGAACAGCAAAAGAACGCCCAGCACGATCCCGCGATGGACCTTGAGATCGCGGACGCCGAACCGCCAAAACTCCAGGCTGATCAGGATTAAAAAAACATATTGGGTCAGCGAGATAAAATGGGGATGACCCAACCTGACCGATGCGGCGATGAACCGGCTGTCGAGGTAATCAAAAAAATAGCTCAACTCCCGGGCCTGGAACATGCCTGCGTCCAGATAATCGCTGTCGTAAATTTTGTCCGGCAAGGAACCCTGCGACAGGTAATAAGGCAGCCGCGCCTCGGTTTCCCAGTACAACACGCCGCCATGCTGGCAGACCACGGAACAAATCATCATGACTGCGGCCACCAGCAAAGGGAGCGCGAGCGAGTCGGCAAATTTTCCTGAAACGCGCTTGATGAACCAATTTTTAACCACGAGACGACCACCATTAGCGCGTTGGCGTCCAGAAAGCAAAGCCCAAACGTTTGCTCTTTTCCTTTCTTATTTCAGTGTTATTTTCCGTTACCGAGTATGCTGGCAAAACGAGTTATTCCATGTTTGGACGTTCACGATGGCAAAGTCACCCGGGGTGTGCAGTTCGGCAAAGCCGAGGCGGGCGGACTTCGTAATGTGGGCGACCCGATTGAGTTGGCCATCCGCTATAATGAGCAGGGGGCTGATGAAATGGTTTTCTTTGACATCACCGCCAGCGCCTTCGGACGGGCCAGCATGGTGTCGGTCATCGAGCGCGCGGCGGATTGTTGTTTCATGCCCTTGACGGTGGGCGGCGGCATCCGCTCGGTCGCGGACATGCAAATGATGCTCAGGGCGGGTGCGGATAAGACGAGCATCAATTCGTCCGCACTGGCCACGCCTGATTTGATCCGGCAGGGCGCGGAGAAGTTTGGCAGCCAGTGCATTGTGGTTTCGATTGACGCCAAAAAAGTGGCGCCGGATCGCTGGGAGGTTTTCTCGCATGGCGGACGGAAGACGACCGGATGGGAGGCGGTGGACTGGGCGGTCAAAGCGGTGGCGCTCGGCGCGGGGGAAATCGTTTTGAACAGCATTGACGCCGATGGCACCAAGGCCGGGTTTGATCTTGTGATTACGCGGCGTATCAGCGAGGCGGTGGGGGTGCCGGTGGTGGCGAGCGGCGGGGCGGGCAATCTGGAGCACATGGCCGCCGTGCTCCTCGAAGGCCGGGCCGACGCCGTCCTGGCGGCGGGCATTTTCCATTCCGGCGAATACACCGTCGGCGATGTCAAACGCTACCTTGCCACGAAAAACATTCCGGTCCGGCTCTCGTTATGACCAATCTGGTTCAATCCCGCTGGCTGCCGTTCGTATTGTTGACATTCTCCAACATCTTCATGACTTTCGCCTGGTACGGGCATTTGAAATTCAAGGACAAGCCGATTTTTTTGGTGATTGTGGCGAGTTGGTCCATCGCTTTTTTTGAATACCTGCTGCAAGTGCCGGCCAACCGGTGGGGCAGCAACGTTTATTCGCCGGCCCAGCTCAAGGTGGCGCAGGAAATCATCACGCTGACCGTGTTTGCGGTTTTCTCCGTCCTTTACCTGGGCGCAACCATCAGATGGAACCACTTGGCGGCGTTCGTCTGCATTCTGGGGGCGGCCTGCTTCATCTTCCTTCCCCAAGGCGGAAAATGACCGGGATGTTCTCCATGTTTTTTGGCCTGATTTTTAACCGCCTCTTTGCCAGTCCCATCCTGTCCTTCCTGGCGGGAATTTTCTGGCTTTGGATGTTGATCGACGCCATCCGGCGCGGGGAATGGTTATGGCTGCTTTTTTTCTTCCTCTTTCCGATCAGCCCGCTTTTCTATTTTTTCATGGTCTATCGCGGCACGGTGCCGGCCATGCAAGGTTTTGAGCTGCCCGGTGCGGCCAGCCGGCACCGGATCAAGGAACTGGAAGACCTGATCCATAATCTTGACAAACCCCACCATTACCTCGAACTGGGCGACATCTATTTTCAAAAGGGGAATCTGACCAAGGCCGAGGCCAATTACCGGGCGTCGCTGGAGCGGGACGCCAAGGACATTGATGCCCGCGCTCATTTGGGCCAATGTCTTCTGCGCCAGAAACGGGCGGCGGAAGCGTGTCCCATTTTACAGCAGGTCTGCGCGGAGAATCCGCGGCACGATTACGGCTATTCGCTCATGGCCCTGGCCGAGACGCTGGGGGCATTGGGGAAAACGGACGACGCCATTACAACCTGGCAGCAAGTCCTGAAAGAACACAGTTACGCGCGGGCGCGGGCGCAGTTGGGCGAATTATACCTGGCCAAGGGCGGGAAGGAATTGGCCAACGCCCAGTTCCGCGAAGTGATCCACGATGACGCGCACGCCCCCGCCTTTCAGCGCAAGCGCGACCGCGTCTGGGTGCGCCGGGCCAGGCGATTGTTGACATGATTTTTGGGGACTGGGGCTGGCCCGTTCCGCGTCATTCCGGCGACCGGGCGTTGTCCAGTAATTCACCGGCGTGGCGGCGTGCGGTTTCAGTCTGGCCGCCGAGCATGCGCGCGATTTCACGGACGCGCTGGCCGTCATCCAGCAGGGTGATTTCGGAAATGGTCCGTCCGGCATCGACCCGTTTTTCCACCACGTAATGCGCCGTGGCGGCTGCGGCCACGGTGGGCAGATGGGTGATGCATATCACTTGATGCCGCCGCGCGATCTGCCTCATTTTTTCCCCGACCACCACTGCGGTTTCGCCGCCAACATTTGCGTCGATTTCATCGAAGACGAGCAGGGGAATCTCATCCTCCTCCGCCAAAACGGTTTTGAGCGCGAGCATCACGCGCGACATTTCGCCGGAGGAAGCGATGGAGCGCAAAGGCCGCGCCGGTTCGCCCGCGTTGGGCGCGAACTGAAATTCAATCGTGTCCCAACCCGATGCGTCGGGCGTCGCGCCGGTCTGGATGCTGATCTCGAAATGGCTCTGGCGGAATCCCAGGCCTTGCAGTTGTTTCGCGGCCGCTTTGACCAGCTTGGGAATGGCCTCCCGCCGCCGGGCGGACAATTCTCCGCCCACCGCCTTCAATTCGCGCTCCAACTTTTGCAGCCCGCCGTTGATCCGCGCCAATTCCGTGTCCCGCTGTTCCAGGTTTTGCAATTTCCGTTGCGTCTCTTCCCCGAAGACGATGACTTCCTGCAACGTCCCTCCGTACTTTCGTTTGAGCAACTGAAGCGCATTGTAGCGTTCCTCCAATTCCCGCAGCCGCGCGGGGTCGGCCTCGATGCCTTCGCCGTAGCGGCGCAGTCCCGAGGACAATTCGTTCCACGACGACATGGCTTGTTCCTGGAGGGCGGTCAGGCTTCCGGCGGACGCATCGAGCCGTTGCAACGATTGCAGGGTGCGGCCCAGTGTGCCGGCCTGGAGCAGCAGGGAATTCTCCTGTTCCCCGAGCAAATCAAGCGCGGCCTGGCTCAATTCCAGCAGGCGCGTCGCATTGCCGGCGCGCTGCAATTCCTCGGTCAGCAGGCCTTCTTCGTCAGCCCGCACTTTGGCGGCGGCAATTTCATGGGTTTGAAAACGGAGCATATCCAATTGCCGGGCGTAAGTCTGCTCATCGACAATCAAGGCGGCTTTTTCCGTTTCCAGCTCGCTCCGGCGCTGGATCAGGCCGGCGAACTTCCGGCGGGTTTCATTCAGACCGGCAAACGCGTCCAGAATATCCAATTGCCGGGCGGGATGGAGCAGGGACTGGTGTTCGTGCGGCCCGTGCATATCGACCAATTCCCGTCCGATGGCCGCCAGCACCTGGAGGGTGGCGGGGGAACCGTTGACGAATTGCCGGTTCGATCCGCTGACGGTCAGGACCCGTTTGAGCAGGAGTTGATCGTCGGCGCAAGGTTCCAAGCCGTTTTGTTCGAGCCACGGCCCCAGGCCGCGCCAGGCGGGGTGGTCAAAAATCGCCTCCACGGAACAATTTTCGCTGCCCGAACGGATCAGGTCGCGGTCGGCGCGTTCGCCCAGCAGCAGGTGCAGGGCGCCGACTATGATGGATTTGCCCGCGCCGGTTTCGCCGGTGATGGCGTTGTAGCCCGGCTGCAAGTGCAGCGTAAGGTCGGAAACCAGGGCCAGATTTTTAATGCGCAATGTGCTCAGCATGGCGGCTTGCGGCAGAGTAAAGTTCCCGGCCTCCTCTGCAAAGTTTAAACTGCGCATTTGCCCGGTTTCTGTTACGCTCAAGGCGTGATTGAACAACTGCAATCCGACTTGACGAACAAATAGATTCTTCACTTAATACCCAATAAATCCTCCAGCTCTGCTGGAGAGACTCCCAGAGTTTGACG
>CAZLEE010000242.1:0-5810 GCA_964558455.1 uncultured Verrucomicrobiota bacterium
TGCCTGGTGATGGAGCATTGGCTGGCGCGGCGGCGCAGTTTGAACTGGATCAATCACGCTTTCTTCCGGCTCAACGCCGTCATCAGCGTTGTGTTTCTCATTGTGGCGGTGGTCGAGGTTGTGTTTCCATTCTTGAGGTTTAGACAATGAAAATTTTCTGGCAAAATCACGAACTGCGCGACCTTTTCCAAAAGGTTGACGCCGGCCGGCGCATTTCCGTGCCGGACGCCCTCCGCCTCATGGAGAGCAAAGACCTCAACGCCCTCGGCGCCATGGCCAATCTTGTGCGCGAACGCAAAACCGGCAATCGCGCCAGTTACATCATCAATCGCTACATCAATTATTCCAATTACTGCATCCTGAGCTGCCAGTTCTGCTCTTTTGCCCGCAAAAAACGCGACGCCGACGGCATGCAGTTCACCGTCCCGGAAATTGTCCAGAAAGCCCGCGAAGCCCTCAACCTTGGCATCACGGAATTGCACATCGTCGGCGGATTGCACCCTTCGCTGCCTTTCTCTTACTACACGGAAATGTTGCGCGCGCTCAAGGCGCTGGACTCCCGTCTGCAATTGAAATGTTTCACCGCCATCGAAATCCTGCACCTTGCCTGGCTCGCCAAAAAATCCACGCGCGACACCCTGATTGAATTGCGCGATGCCGGCCTCGGTTCTCTTACCGGCGGCGGCGCGGAAATTTTCCGCAAGGAGGTCCGCTCCCAAATCGCCAAGGGCAAGGAATCAGCCGGAGAATATCTCGACGTGCATCGCATCTGGCATCAACTGGGCGAACGCAGCACCTGCACCATGCTTTACGGACATGTCGAATCCTTGGCGGATCGCGTGGATCATTTGCGATTGTTGCGGGACTTGCAGGACGAAACCCATGGGTTTACCGGCTTCGTTCCCCTTCCTTTCCACCCGGAGAACAACACCATCCCTGTCAAACATCGCCCCAGCGGTTTTGATTCCCTTCGCACCCTCGCCGTCAGCCGCATTTTTTTGGACAACTTCGACCACATCACCGCCTATTGGGTCGGCTTGGGGATGAAGCTCGCCCAGGTGGCCCTGAATTACGGCGCGGACGATTTGCACGGCACCATTGTGGAGGAAAACATTTTCCACATGGCCGGCGCCACCACGCCCCAATTGCAAACCGAGGCCGACATGGTCAAGGCCATCCGTGAAACCGGCCGCATCCCCGTGCAGCGCGACACATTTTACCAACCCATCGAAACTTGGGATACGGTCCCGACGGCCTCCATGCCAGCCGAACCGGTACTGAACCAGTCTTAACCTTTAATCCTCATGTCCCCGCCCGATAACCTTCCCAAATTGCGATTGGCGCCGCCCGAGACGCCGGAAGAACTTGCCCACCGCTTTGAACGGGAAACGCGCCCAGTTCTGTTGCAACGCGAAAGCTCGCTGGAAAATTCCCTCGCCCCCTTCAAGGTCGGCTCCGTCCCCTACTTGAACGCCGCCCCGCTCACCCGCGGTCTGGAGGACCAGATCATTTTTGTCCCGCCCTCCTCCTTGGCCAAAAAGTTACGCGCAAACGAGCTGGACGCCGCCTTGGTCAGCATCACAGCGGTATTATTGACCGATCGTTACGATATTTTGGATGGCATCGCCGTCGCTTCCTTGGGCGAGGTGAAAAGCGTGTTTCTCGCCCACTCCCAGCCTCTCGAGGAAATCCGCGAAATTTACTGCGACACCGCTTCGCTGGCCGGTTTCAACCTGCTCAGGGTCCTCCTCGCCGAACACGGCCTGAAACCCGCGCTCAAACCGTTGCCGGATTACAAGGGCGCCTCCGCCCTGCCCAATGTTTTCATGATCGGCGATCCTGCCCTTGAATTTATCCGCGCCCCGCACCAGCACCAAATCTGGGACCTGGGTGCGGCTTGGCAAGAGTGGACCGGCCTTCCGTTTGTCTTTGCGGTCTGGGCGCTGCGCCGCATCCCCAACGAACCCCTCCGCCGCCGCCTGCGTGAGGCAAAAAATTTCGGCATCGACACCCTCGATTTCATCATCTCCAACCGCACGGAATTTGATTACGCCTTCCGCAAGGATTATTTGGAGTGGAATATTCATTACCATCTGGGAACGGACGAACGGCGCGGCATTGCGCGATTCATTGAGTTGCTGCGCAAGCACGATCTGGGACCGGTCCGCCAACCGCGCTTCATGCCCTAGCCCCCGCAAAATGGAAACTCTCTCTCTCGCCCGCAATGCCATGGCAACCCGGTTCGAGATTGTCCTCCATGGCGAAAATTTGTCGCGTTTGCGCGGCGCCGCCGAGGAAGCGTTGGCCGAGGTGGAACGGATCGAGGCGCAACTAAGCCTCTTCCGGCCTTCCAGCGAAATCGCCCGAATCAACGCCCGCGCCGCTTTTGAACCAGTCCGGGTCAGCCCCGTGGTTTTCCGGCTGCTCGAACACGCCCGCCAGCTTCACCGCGAGAGCGGCGGTGTATTTGACATCACTCTCGCGCCTCTTCTGCGCTGCTGGGGGTTCCTAGGCGGCTCCGGCTCCATGCCCGATCCCGCCGAGGTGGCTCTCGTCCGCCGGCATGTCGGCATGGAACATGTCATCCTGGATGGCGATAATCTGACGGTCTGTTTTGACGTGGAAGGCGTGATGCTGGATTTGGGAGCCATCGGCAAAGGCCACGCCATCGATCAAGCGGTCGCCACCTTGCGCGAAGCCGGCGTTGCCAGCGCCTTGCTCCACGGCGGCACCAGCACCGTTTACGGAATCGGCACAACTCCCGGAGGCGGACCGTGGAAGGTGGCCGTCGAATCTCCGCCGGACAGCGCAGGGCCGGCTTGGTACGCCTCGGTGCCGCTGCGGGACGAAGCCCTTTCCGTCTCCGCCGTATGGGGAAAATTCTTTACGCACGAGGGAAAAACCTTCGGCCATGTGCTTGATCCGCGCGCCGGCGCCCCTGTTTCCGGCTCCGTTCTCGCCGCAGTCGCCCTTCCGTCAGCCACGGAAACGGACGCCTTGTCCACCGCCCTCCTCGTCCACGGCGCGGCGGGCAACCCGATCATCGCCAGCCTGCGACCAGGAATGAGGACGCTCGTGGTGGACCGCGATCCCGCCAATTCACTTCCAACCCTCACCGGAATCGCCATCAAAATGCGCGAAAGCATTGAAAAAACGGGAGAAAACGGTTAAAGTTGCGCCAGCGATGCTGGATGATCGATCATATATGAGGGACGAGTACCGGCCGGGTTGGTCCATGACCACCGTTCTGCTGATCTCGGTCTTCGGCTGCTTCCTCGCGCAAATGATCGCCCAAGCCATCTGGGGCGCAACCATAGATGACTTGTTTGCGCTCAGCGTTCGCGGCTTGCACGCCCACCGGTATTACGAGGTAATCACCTTTCAATTCATGCACGGCGGTTGGTGGCATCTGTTTGGCAATATGATCGGCCTCTATTTCTTCGGACGCGCCATGGAGGAAGCGCTGGGCAAAAAACAATTGCTCATTCTTTATCTGCTCAGCGGCACCATCGGCGGCCTGCTCCAAATCGCCTTGGCGCTCACTTTTCCAATTTATTTCAGTGGCGGCGTCATGGGTGCTTCCGCCGGGGTCTTCGGCCTGATCGCCGCCTTCGCCACCCGTGCCCCGGATCAGCCGGTTACCATGTTCGTTTATTTCTTCCCTGTCACCTTTCAGGCAAAGTTCTTCCTCCTCTTCGAGGCGGTCTTCGCCCTGCTCGGCGTTTTCGGCCCCAAGATTCACTTCACTGCCCTGACCGGGAATGTCGCGCACGCCGCGCACTTGGGCGGCATGCTCACCGGCATCTTTTTCATCCGCTGGGCCGGGCGCATCCCCGGCCGGTTTGAATTCTGGCGCCCCATCACGCGCCGGCTCCAACCCAAGCCGGAACTGGTCGGCGCCACCCCCCGCCGCTCCTCCCGCGGCACCCGGCAACCGGTCCGGGATTTGCCCCCCGCCGAATTCATCAGCCGCGAAGTGGACCCCATCCTCGAAAAAATTTCCACCCACGGCATCCACAGCCTGACCGGGCGCGAACGCCAGATTCTCGAAGCCGCGCGCAATAAAATCGCCAAACGTTGATCCGTCCGTTAGAGTTGTCCCCTATGATTCAGCGATATTCGCGGACCGACATGCGGGACATCTGGACCGAACAACGCAAACTTGAAATCTGGCTGCAAATTGAATTGCTCGCCAGCGAAGCCCTGGTGGCCGAAGGCATCGTGCCCGAAAAGGACTTCGCCCAAATGAAGGCCAAAGCCGCCTTCACCATCGAGCGTTGCAAGGAACTGGAAAAAACCCTCAATCACGACGTCATCGCCTTCACCACCAACGTCTCTGAAAACATTGGCGCTCCCGCCAGCCGCTGGCTTCATTTCGGCCTCACCAGCAGCGATGTTATTGACACTGCCTTCGCCGTCCAAATGGTGCAATCCGCCGACATCCTCATCGCCGACGTCAAAGCCTTGCGCCAGATCATCGCCGCCAAGGCCCGTAAATATCAATTCACGCCCATGATCGGCCGCAGCCACGGCATCCACGCCGAACCCACCACCTTTGGCCTGAAAATGGCGCTGATGTACGACGAATTCACCCGCGCCCTGCGCCGTTTGGAATCCGTGCGCGACACCGTGGCCGTCGGAAAACTCTCCGGCGCCGTCGGCACCAGCGCGCACCTTTCGCCCCGCATTGAGGATTACGTTTGCCAGAAACTCGGCCTCCGCGCCGCTCCCATCGCCACCCAGGTCGTCGCGCGCGACTTGCACGCCGAATTCATCAGCGCCCTCGCCCTGGTCGGCGCCAGCATCGAACGCTGGGCCACCGAATTCCGCCACTTGCAGCGCACCGAAGTCTTGGAAGCCGAGGAGTATTTTGCCGTCGGCCAAAAAGGCTCCAGCGCCATGCCCCACAAACGCAACCCCATCACCGGCGAACGCCTCACCGGCCTCGCCCGCGTCTTGCGCGGCAACGCCATCGCCGCCCTCGAAAATGTCGCCCTCTGGCACGAACGCGACATCAGCCACAGCTCCGTGGAACGCATCATCTTCCCCGACAGTTGCACCTTGTTGGACTACATGCTCGTCACCCTCAAGAAATTGACCGAAGGCCTGATCGTTTACCCGGAGAACATGAAGCGCAACATGGCCCTATCCCTTGGCATGTGGAATTCCCAAACCGTTCTCCTGGCCCTGATCAAAAAAGGCCTCACCCGCGAAGCCGCCTACGAAATGGCCCAGCGCGCCGCCATGCAAACCTGGAAAGCCAAAAATGACGGCGACGAAGGAGCCGATTTCCTTTTCCAACTCCAGCGCGACCCGGAAGCGAAAAAGTATTTCGCCCCCGGCGAACTGGAAAAGCTCTGCACCCCTGATTTCCACTTCAAAAACGTAAAAGCCAAATTCGAAAAAGTATTCGGCCCCGAAGCCTGACCAAAAGCAAAAGTCAGACACACCCCTCCCCGCCCCCGGCAACAAAAGTCGGGGCCGGGGCGGCGCCTTCCTTCCAACCCTCCCTCTCGGGAGGGCGAGGCAGCCAGCTAAGCTGGTAGCTCTTGTGCCGCTTCGGAAGTTCCATCTCTGTCGAAATCTAATACGATCCATCGAAGCAGATTCCCGCACTACGGCCGCCGATTTGTGCTTTCCACTTTCCCAATTTCAGCTTTTTAGCGTTTCAGTTTTTTAGCATTTTTCCCCCCGTCCACTTTCAGCCTTTTTTGAACATGTTGAACAATTAGAATTACTTAACACCGCAAATGGCTTTTTAATACCCAATAAATCCTCCAGCTCTGCTGGAGAGACTCCCAGAGTTTGAC
>CAZLEE010000243.1:0-5687 GCA_964558455.1 uncultured Verrucomicrobiota bacterium
ATTATCTGCCACCGGCCACACCTGCCAAACAGATCAAATGAACGAGGCCGAAACCGAGCCGAACACATTCCCTCAACGACGCCACAACTGATCTTGGCGGGGCGTCTGAAATCAGCAGGGTGTTCGCGGGCTTTCAAAAACACCTCCCCTCCGCTCCGGTCCGAGCCAGGTGGGGAGCCGTCACAAAAATGACATTTACAACAAGTTGTTTTTGGGACGGCTAAGGATCGGGCACTTGGCGTGCGGCGGCCACGTCGCGCTTGATCTGTTGTTGCAGCGCGGCCAGGGAAGAGAATCTGGCCTCGTCGCGCAATTTTGCGAGGAATGTCAACTCAATCTCCTGTCCGTAAATGTTCCCGTCAAAATCCAGCAAGTGCGCCTCCACGCCTAACCCTTCCTGGGAAGCATAGACGGTGGGGCGATGGCCGATGTTGACCGCCGCGCGATACGTTTTGCCCTGGACAAGGGCGTTGGCCGCATAGACGCCCGCAGGCGGAACGAGGGCGCCGGTGGCATTCAGATTGGCGGTGGGAAAACCCAGTTGCCGGCCCACCTGCGCGCCGGCGACGACGGTTCCGCAAAGAGTATAGACCCTGCCCAACAACTGGCCGGCCAGTTCCAATTGGCCGAGACGGACCGCTTCGCGAATGCGGGTGCTGCTGACGGCCTGTCCGTCGAGGCAGACGTCGGGCAGGGCGTGCAAGGCATAGGCGAGTTCCTGTCCCAGCTTTTCGAGCAGCGCCACATCCCCGGAACGCTGGTGGCCGAACTTGAAACTTTCCCCGACGGAAATGCTGCGGACGATATTGTCCGGGCGCGTCAGTGCGCGCACGAATTGTTCGCCGGGCATCTGGCTGAAGAGCGCGTCAAAATGAATGACGCAGGTGGTGTCAACCCCCAAGTCGGCGATGACGGCCAGCTTTTTGGACGGCGGATAAATGAAGGGCGGCGCGTGTTGCGGGGCGATGACGGTATTGGGATGGCGGTCAAAAGTGACCACGACGGAGACGGCCCCGATTTTTTTCGCGTCCTCACAGGCCTGCCCGATGACGCGTTGGTGTCCAAAATGCAAGCCGTCAAAAACGCCCATGGCCAGGCAAACCCCGCCCGGACCCGGAATTATTTCAGAGGGGGAATGGATGACTTTCATCGAGTCAGGAAAAGGCCGGTTTTAATGGGTCTGCGCCAAGGTCAGGAACGGCAGGATTCGTTTCTGCAAATCGGCGGACGAAAGTTTGAGCACTTCCTCAAACGGGATGGAATCCTTGACATCGAATTTCCCGGAGACAGTCCGCCGCAACGCGGACAGATGCGCCCCGCAACCCACTTTCAGGCCGATTTCGTGGGCGAGTGAACGCACATAGGTTCCCTTGGTGCAGGCGATGCGGAATTGGCCGTATGGCTCGTTGTAGGCGGAGAAACAGAAGCTGTAGATATGGATGAGCCGGGCTTTGCGTTCCACCTCGATGCCTTTGCGCGCCATTTTATAGAGCGGCACGCCTTTGATTTTCACCGCCGAAACCATGGGCGGCATTTGCATCAGGTCGCCTTGGAAAGTCGCGGCGGCGGCGTTTAATTCTTCCAGCGTGATCGGCGGCACGGGCAGGGATCCCGTCATTTCGCCTGCGGCGTCGTAGCTGTCGGTGGACTCGCCGAATTTCACGGTTCCCTCATAAACCTTGTCGTCGGACATGAGTTTTTCGGAGAGCTTGGTTGCTTTTCCAAGGACCAGGATAAGAAGCCCGGTGGCGTTGGGATCAAGGGTTCCGCAATGACCAACCTTTTCCAGTTGAAACTGCCGGCGCACGGCATCCACCACGTCATGGGAAGTCGGTCCGGCCGGTTTGTCAATTAGAATGGCGCCGTCGAATGGATCAAATACACGCATCATTTAAAAGCCGCGTCCAGGGCCTTTTTGATGGCCCCAAGCACCCGGCGTTGCACAGAAGTATCCTGGCCGGCGATTCGGGCGCCCGCCGCGGCGGCATGACCGCCTCCGCCGAATTGGGCCAGAATCTGGTTGACGTTGATAAGGGGCGATTTTGAGCGGAGACTGACCCGCACCATGCCGGAGTCAACCTCTTCAAAAACACAGGCCACGACCACCGGCTCAATCGCCCGGATATGGTCGATCAATCCTTCGGTGTCGCAACGGTCCGCTCCCGTGCGGACAAAATCTTTTTTCTTGAGCCATAACCAGGCGATCTGGTTGCCGTGGGTGAGGTGGAAATGGCTGTAAAGATGCTTGAGCAATTGGACGCGGGAAAGGGAAAAGGACTGGTAAACCTCCTGGCAAATGACTTCGAGATTCGCGCCCAGCTTCACCAGGTCGCCCGCGGTGTGATAGGTGAGCGGTTTGGTGGTGGGGTATTGAAATGAGCCGGTGTCGGTGGAAACGGCGGTGAAAAGACAGTCGGCCATCGCCGGGGTGATGGGCCATTGGGCGGATTGCATCAACCGGAAAATCAACTCGCCTGTGGAAGCCTCGCGGCCCGAGATCCAGTTCAAATCGCCGTAACGGGCGTTGCTTTGGTGGTGGTCGATGTTGATGAGAAATTTGCGCTGGCCCACCGCTTCGCCAGTCGTCCCCACCCGGTCGAAAGAGGCGCAATCCACTGCGATAACGAGATCAAATTCCTGGCCGGGTTTGGGCGTTTCCAGGATTTTACCCGGATCGAGGAAGGCGTACTTTTGCGGCATCGCATCCTGGTTCCAGCAGCGCACGTTCTTGCCTTGTTTGCGCAGGGCCAGGGCCAGGGCCAATTCCGAACCAACGCAATCGCCGTCGGGACGGACATGGCCCACGATGCAAATGGTCTGGCTTTCCCCGATTTTGGCGAGGATGCGGTCAATGACGCTGAGACGGGCCTTCATTTTTCGGGCGGGGCGGGTTTGTCCAATTCATCCAGGATGCGAAGCACCTTGTTGCCGCGTTCGACGGAGTCGTCGAGAACGAAGCGGAGTTGCGGGGTGTATTTTAGGACAATACCGTGACCGACGATGCCTTGGATGCGTTTGCGGTTTTTGTCCAGGGCTTCCATGCCTTTTTTCTTCTGGGCATCGCCTCCGAACACGCCAACGAAAACCGTGGCGGTTTTCAAGTTGGGCGCCACATTCACGTCGTTGACATTGATCAGGCCGACTTCAGCCACGGGCAGCTCGCGACGAATGACTTCGCCAATCTCGCGTTTCAACAATTCGCGCACTCGTTCTAATCTCAGAGACATTGCAACCTTTCGGCATCAAGTCGTCTTCGGCGCGACCTTTTCCGTGGTGTAACATTCTATGGCGTCGCCCGTTTGCATTTCATTGAAGCCTTCGACGCGGATGCCGCACTCCATGCCGGCACGCACTTCGTTGACCTCATCTTGAAAGCGGCGCAGGGTTTGGATGACACCCTCGTAAATCAAGCCCTTGCGGCGCATGACGCGGGCCTTGCCTCGGACGATGCGTCCCGTGCTGACCATGCATCCGGCAACATTGCCGCCCTTGGACAACTCGAAAATTTTGCGAACTTCCGCCGATCCGATCACGACTTCCCTTACGTCCGGCTCAAGCAAGCCGGCCATGGCTTCCTTCACTTGGTCAATCAACTCGTAGATGATGGCGTAAAGTTTGATCTGGGCCCCTTCGCGCTTGGCCAGGTCCGCCACGCCCACGTCGATGCGGGTGTGGAAACCCAGAATGATGGCTGAAGACGCGGAAGCCAGAAGGACGTCGGATTCCGTGATGGTGCCAACGGCGCTGTGGATGACTTCCAGGGAAACTTGCCCGCCTTCAATCTTCTTGAGCGCTTCAACGATGGCCTCAACGGAACCCTGCGTGTCCGCCTTGATGACCACTTTGAGTACTTTGGCCGTTGAAGCGTCGAGGGTGGCGAAGAGGTTTTCCAAGGTGACCTTGGCGCGGTTTTCGGTGGAGAGTGTCCGGGCGTCCTGCGTTCTTTGATCGGCCAGGTCGCGCGCGTTTTTCTCGTCCTCGAGAACGCTGAATTCCAAGCCCGCTTCCGGCACGCCGTTCAGACCCAGGATTTTTACCGCGACGGACGGGATGGCCTCTTTCAAACGGGATCCTTCCTCGCTGATCAAGGCGCGCACTTTGCCCCAATACGGTCCGCAAATGACCACGTCGCCCACGCGTAAAGTGCCTTTGCGCACCAGCACGGTGGCGGTGGGGCCGCCGGGTTCCAAGCCGGACTCAATCACGTTGCCCTTGGCGCGGCGATTGGGGTTTGCCTTCAATTCCAGCAAATCGGCTTGAAGCAGAATCATCTCCAACAGCTTGTCCACGCCTTTTTTGGTCAAGGCCGAGACATCGACAAAAATCGTTTCACCACCCCAGTCATCAGGCGTCAACCCTCTTTCCTGGAGTTGTTGGCGGACTTTCATCGGATTGGCATTGGGATGATCGCACTTATTGACAGCAACGAGGATGGGGACCTTGGCGGCCTGGGCGTGGCTGAGGGCTTCAAGGGTTTGCGGCATGACGCCGTCATTGGCGGCCACCACGAGCACCACGATGTCCGTCACTGTTGCCCCGCGCGCCCGCATGGCGCTGAAGGCGGCATGGCCCGGCGTGTCCAGAAAAGTGATCTGTTGAATCTCGTCTTTCCGCTCCGGATGCGGGAAGGAAATGGTATAGGCCCCGATGTGCTGGGTGATTCCGCCCGCTTCGCCCGCCGCCACGTTGGATTTGCGGATGACGTCCAGCAGGGTGGTTTTGCCATGATCGACGTGTCCCATGATGGTGACCACCGGGGCGCGCGGCTTCATTTGCTCCGGCTTGTCCTCCATATCAAGTTCGACTTTCTTGATGGGAGTGTGGGTGCCGCCGCCGCGTTCGCGCTTTTCCACCTCGAACCGGAAATTATACTTGGCGCAGATTTTCTGCGCGACATCCTCGTCAATGGACTGGTTGACGTTGGCAAAAACGCCGACTTCCATCAAATCCGCAATGATTTGGAAGGGCTTGCGTTTCAGTTGATCGGCCAGATCGCGCACAATGACGGGCGGTTTGAGAATGATAACTTGGGCATCCGCGCCCGGCAGCGATCTTTCGGGCCGGGCCGGTGCGGAAGGCACCCCTGGTTTCGATTGGCGCTGGCCTTGGCCCATGCGTTGGCCGGATGGAGCGGGGGGGGCGCCTCGGACGCCGCGATTGTCGCCGCGCCGGGGAGACTCTGCTCTGCCGGCGGGACCGCCGCGACCGGCCGATTTGTCCTGCGTTTGACGAAGCGGTCTTGCCGGCAAAACAACGAACCCGACTTTTTCCCCGATCTTGGGAACAGGCTTTGGCGCGGGAGGGGCGGGGGGCGGGGGAACCACGGGCGCCACGGGCGCAGACGGCGCAGGGGCGGGAGATGCCACGGGTGCTGCGGATAACGGAGGCGCGGGAGGCGTCACGGGTGCCGCAGATGGCGCAGGCACGGGAGGGGCCACGGGCGCCACAGGTGCTGCGGACAACGGAGTTACGGAAGTTGCGGGGGCCGGAGGCGTTTTTACCGGGGCAGTTGCGGGCAACGGCGCGATTTTCACCGCGGGCGCGATGGGAGCGGGGGAAGGAGCAGGCGCAACGGCCTCGACAGGCATCGGCGCTGGTTTTGCGGCGGCTGCAGGCGGAACACTGACCGGGAGCGGCGGTGTTTCCACAGGCTTCGGCGCGGGGGCCTGTTCTTTGGCCGGTTCGGA
>CAZLEE010000244.1:0-5685 GCA_964558455.1 uncultured Verrucomicrobiota bacterium
CTTATGCTCAAACGTCTCGGCTGAGAAATACTGACTTTTCAAACAGGCTCTAAGCAGAAGGCATAACGGACGTTCAATATAGCGACCTGTTGAGCCATTCCCCGCGCTTGCTGTCAAAGCCAACCCGGCATATTCTCCCGGCGCAATATGCCTCGTCTTTCTTGGAACGAAGTCCGTGACCGCGCCATCCGGTTTTCGCGCAATTGGTGTGCGGCCAGGTCGGAGCGTGCGGACAAGCAGACATTTTACAACGAATTCTTTGAAGTTTTCGGCCTCCGCCGCGCCTCTGTGGCCGCGTTTGAAATGAACGTCCGCAACTTGCAAGGCCATAACAACTCCATTGACCTGCTTTGGCGCGGCAAACTCACCATCCTACACATGAAGTCGGGCAGGCACAGTCAACCGCAAATTCAGCTTGGGCTTGCCCTCTTTAAAATCAATGGTCCTTACGCAATAGATAGACAATCCAATCGCCGATGAGATGTTCGTTATACCACGGAACATTGTGGGCAATGTGATCCCTCTCAAGATTGTTCCAGAGCGGACTTTTATCCCACAACGCCCGCACCGAACCCGGGTCGGTCTCAGCCAGATTGAGCATGTATTCGTAACTATATATGTAGTGGTCGGGCTGTGAATCGCACCAAATCTGTTCGATATGCATGCCTGTAGCCTGCCACACCAGTTTTAATGCCTTCTGCGAAAGGAGAAAGTAGTGTCGGGGGGCGTGCAACCCCCACCAATTTTCCCCATAGCGCGTAAATTCCACCGAGTCCACATTGGGAAAACGCAGAAGGCAGAGGCCTCCCGGTTTCAATTTTTCGCAAATCATTCGGGCCGTCGCAGCGGGGTTAGGCACATGCTCGAAACAATGATGCAACATGATCAAGTCCCAAACGCCGGGCACACCGCTCAGTTCTGACTTCAACAGGCGTGCTCCATTATCAAAAGTTTTCTCTTGGGTAATAAACGGATCACAGCCACAGACGTGGGTGAATCCGATACGGTCCAAAGCCCCGACCATAGTGCCGTCGCCGCAGCCAACATCGAGAATAGCATCGTCCGCAGAAAGCTTGAGCCGATACAACGCCTGAAATCCGGCCTGCGGAGGCAGAGCAACCCAGCGATCAAGCATCTTGGAGACAGGGCCGCCAAGATGCTTCATCGCAATTCGGCGCAACTTATTTTTAACGCGCTTTTGGAACGAATTCTTGATCGGAGGGGAAGCCATGTTTTTCGTGCTGTAATAAGACGCCACAATAGGGGCCAAGTCCGCCGGTGGTTTGACAGGGTAAAGCCGGCCAAGATGCTTCATCGCAATTCGGCACAACCTATTTTTAACGCGCTTTTTGAGCGAATTCTTGATCGGAGGGGAGGCGGCCATGTTTTTCGTGCTGTAATAAGACGCATAATAGGGGCCAATGTCTGCCGGTGGTTTGACGAGATAAAGAGTGCCGCAGGCGGCACACAACAGGTAGTCGAATGTCTCGCGAGTGCCATTGACCATCTCTTTGGCCACATAGCGATTCTTCAAGCCTTCGTCCGCGCAGATTGGACAACGACGGACGACAGGAGGGCTTTGGGGGGATTCCCGACAATTGTTCTCGGCGATTCTCATGGGCACAAGATATCCGCAAACCCACCGCTGTCAACCAGTTAAAAAACTGACCCTCCAAACCAGCCATGAAGCGTAGGAAGATGGAATACCTTTTCAGCCTCTACGAACAACTAACCGCCCCGCTGCCTGTTGCTCGCGGACACAGACGGCTCCTGGCTGGCGGTTCGGTTCCGCTGAGCGCCGTCCTTTCCAGCGACAAATACCAGCATGAGCGCCTCTTTGGTGTCTTAAGATGCGCCATTGAGGATGCCGGCGCTGCGCTCTGGTTGCCCTATGGTAAGCGTTTGGACGCGCCTCCTCCATTGGCCCCCACACTGCTCGACGGACCGGCCGGCCCTGGCTGGTCTTGGATCGCCGATAGCCCATCTCATCGGCTCTTGGATCAGGCTGTGGATTGAGATCGCTACCAAGGACTGGAAGTATGGCGGTCCGGCAGGGCGGTAAAGTTGCGATGGTCAGGTCCAAATATGGTGAAAAATGGGGCGGATGCGTGGAGGTGTTTAAGCGGTATTCTTTGGAATAATAACCATCACCATTTTATAACCCCCATATTTACAATGGGTTCAAGCGTCTGACGAAATGAAGTGTCGAATGGGCAGTATTAAATGGAGCTGAGTTCGAGTCAGGAGTCTAATGCCTTTAGCCTTGTATCCCATTTTGTATCCCGCGCAGTCAAAAATGGGGTCGAAAGTGTCCGATTGAGAGTTTTGGGAGAAAAATGGTTGTCTGTTTAAGTCCTTGTCCGTCTGAATGATTCTGCGTAAGTCGTTTATTATGAACCATATTTACAGTCTGCCCCCGTTGGCCACTTGGGTAACCTACCAAATTCCACATTAAAAGAACCGCCTGCCGCCTCTCAAGGGACGGCAAAAGGCGGTCACTCTCCCGCGTTCCGCATCCGGCAATATGTCAGCAGCGGCGCCCATTCTGCAAGAATCAAAGTGTGTGGCAAGATCATTCGCGCTGGGGATCGCGTCTGGCCGCAATCCGTGGCTGGACGTCCGGCGCGTTTTTTGGTTAACTTGCGCCGGGAAATATGAGCGAGGAAACCGGACCATTTACTGATTACGCGCAGAAGGCGCAGAAAACTCAGAAAACGCAGGGCGCGCCGGAGGATTCCAGGCCGCCTTGGGGAATTGTGGCCGGGATTCTGGCCGCGCTCCTGATCGCCGCGTCCCTGCTTTGGGCTTCCGCGCTGGGAAAAACCCGCATGTTGCAATCCAGGTTGAATGAGGCCAAAGCCAGCTTGGGCAGCGCCCTCGCCAAAATCCAGCAGGAGAAGGATCGGGCTGCTGCTTTGCAATCGCAGGCTGCCGCCTTGCAGGCAGAGGCCGCCAACTTGCAGTCGCAGACCGCCACCCTGCAATCGCAGGCTGCCGCTTTGCAGGCGGAAAAGGCCGCCGACAGCCAGACGGCCCAGGGTCTTGAGGCGGAGATGCGCGCCGACCTTGAATCCAAGGATGTCACCATTTCCAAATTGCAAGGCAAGCTGACGGTGAACATACTTGACAGAGTCATGTATGATTCCGGTGAAGCGGTTTTGCAGCCCGCCGGGGAATCCGTGTTGCGCAAGGTGGCGGAAATACTGGCCGGGCATCCCAATCTCAAAATTCATGTCATCGGACACACGGATAACGTGCCCATCCGCAGCCGCTACGCCAGCAATTGGGAGCTTTCCACCGCCCGCGCCCTGGCCGCCGTTCATTTTCTGACCGAAAAGGCAGGGGTTGATCCGCGCCGGGTCGGCGTGGTCGGATATGGGGAGTATCGTCCGCTGGCCGACAACTCGACGCCGGAGGGACGGGCCAAGAACCGGCGCATTGCCATCACCATTTTGCCGGACGAACTTGCGGGCGCCGATACTCCGTCCGCCCCCGTTCCGGCAGGCCAGCAGGCCAATCCTGTTCCGGCTCCCGTTGTCCCGCCCGCAAAATAGCGGGGCGCGGCTACTGCGGCTTTGCGGTGCCTTCCTTGGCGGACTCGATCATTTCCCAGAATTTTGGGTTTTCCTGCAAAGCCTCGTCTTCGCCGGTGGGGAGGCTGGAGCGGAACAGAAAATCCTTGAGCGTATTGCGGCTGAGAATGCGATGGACCACCACACCCAGTTCATGGCGTTCAAAGTAAACCCGGTAATCACCGAGACGGAAGCGGTGCAGCGTTTTGCCCGCGCGTTCCAACTCGCCAAAATGGTGCCGTTCGCTTTTCAGGACTTCCTGGGGCAGGCCGCGGAATTCGCCCAGGATATGGAGTTGGAGTTCGCGCGGCATTTTGGCCAGTTCCGCCGCGCTGGTGGGATTGAATATTATTTGGAATTGCATGACAGTCAGTTCGGGTTTCAATGCGCCACAGGGTTGACAGGGGAGGAACCAATGGCGCTCAACCAATTCGACAACATAAAAATTTCAATGCCGGTCAGTCCGACCGGCGCATCGCGGACCACCGATAATTCGTCCGGGGCCACCCGCGTGATTTCCGTCACCGTGCGGCCGGCCACGTCGCGCAAATCGCCCAGCCATTTATCTTCCGTCACTTTCGCGGTGAAGACGTCATCCGATGAGACGGCCGAGCCGCTGGCCAGGATGCTGCCCAGCAGCCTCCATTCCTGCAACCGGCTCCCGGTCGATTCCCAGTCGTAATAAACCAGGTTGGTCCGTCCTGCAATGGCTTTCCAAAGGGCGTCCGGCGCCGGCTGTCCGCCCGGCATTCTCGGGAACATGGACAGGACCAAATATTCCCCGGTTGCATCCCGCTCCGCTTCCAAGGTTGGCGACATCACCCGCAAATCCAACAAGACCAGCCGGCGCGGGTTGTTCCGCCACTGCCATGCGGTGTGATTAAATTGATTCAACCTGAGATTGAAGCCGGCCATGGCTTCGGTGGAGAAAGTTTCCAATGCGTTGGAGGCGTTGGCGGCCGGCCATGCCGTGTAAGTTTGAAGCGGCATCTGGTTCAAGGCCCAGGCAAAAAATTGATTGGTCAACGGACTGGCATCCAACCGGGAAAAAGTGGAATCCAGATTCAGGAAGGCCCCGACATCCTGCCCGGCGGTAAAACTGACAATGGGGTTTCGCACCAGTTCAACCGGCGGCGATCCGGCCGGCGCATGCCACTCCACGGGACCGGGATAAACCACCCGCGCCGTCAGACGCAGGTTATCTTTTTCCGGGGTGACGCTAATCTGAACATGAGCCGGTTTGAAAAGGCGGCTCCAGTCCGGCAGCCATGCCGCCAGTTTTGACCAGTCCAAATCCGCTTCCAACCATTTATCCTGCAACGGCGGCGCCGGTCTTTCGTGCTGGCGCAATTGTTCCAGGTAGCCGTCACGCGACCGGGAAAGATCGTCGCCCCGTCCGATCACCAGCCATCCTTTGGCAGGGATCATCCAGAACGAATTTGATCCCCGCTCCCAACGGGTTCCAGGAAAATCTCCCGCCTGAAAACTTTCCCCCGGCTGCCCAAAAGCCTTGTCAAGACTATCTTTCCAAAACCGCGTCCGCGCCTCTTCCAGTCGGAAAGCCACCACAAAACCGGGGGGATTGGTTGTCGCGCCCCCGAAACAGCCGGCGGATTCCGACCGGGTAACATCGTTCAACAAGGGCGCAAGCAAGGCGCTGGTTCCGTTCGTTCCGAGTTGAAAACTATTGGCCACCCACCACGAAAATTTATCGAAAACCAATTTCCGAACCGGGGCGGCGGAGGGTAACGCCAGCATCTTGTTGAGAGTTGCCAAATTCGAGTTGCCAATCAACCGCCCCATTCCCGCCGAGTGGTATTCGGCGGCCGGAGGAAGAGCATCGCCCGCCACCGCGCCGGACCTGCCCCAAAAGAGCAAAGCCAGGATCAGGGACGAACATTTCGAAACGCATCCGGTCAAACGCATAAAGGGCAGAGATGCCAGAGTTCGGGTTGGACTTCAAGACAAGAACCAGCGCCGGGAACCGGCGGGTGTGAGACATAATTCTTCATTTAGGCCGCGAGGGGCAGCGCGTCGTTGCGTGTGGCCTGTTCATTGAGTCTGTGTTTCTAGAACTTATCGAGTCTGCGGCTGCTGTGGATGTAGCGCAGGG
>CAZLEE010000245.1:0-5629 GCA_964558455.1 uncultured Verrucomicrobiota bacterium
CAAACTGGAGATACCGTTCTATTGATACCCATTACAAACGTCGAAGAAGCGTAAATGTTATTTTTTGACGGCTCCTAACTGAGGTTGATTTCCCGACAGGGGTGAACACCCCATAGCGGACGTGCCGTTCCACGACGTATTATGACATCATGAAACACAGAATTTTCTATCAAGATAAGAACCAGAAGCCCCCTGCTCCGTCGGCGACGGCTGCAACCAAGGAATCAGACCGAGAGGCAAAGGCTTTTGTGCCATCACCAAGTGAGGTGGCCAGAAAGGCGTATTTCACTTATAAAAATGAAGGTTCACGGCCCGGGCGTGATGTGCAGCATTGGTTGAAGGCGGAGGCGGATCTGATCGCGGAACGCAATCTCCAGCGGGTTCATGGGTTTCACAATAAGACATAGCACCAAACCAAGCCCAAGCCGGGGAGCTGGTCATTCTCGTGATTCTTGAGACCGTGTAAGGTGTTGATCTTCTCTCAGGAGGTTTTGACGTTTTTTGCATATATGACGAACCCGATGCCGACTTCGTTTTTGCATGCAATAGATGATACCGTGGCGAGTCGCATTTACGGTCATTTTTCGGGCAAAGGTTCATCCATGGAAATGCGGCTGCTTCTTATTGTCGGTCTGGTCGTTTTCGTGCATGTGGCAGTTAAAATCATCCGGCACAGCAGCGAATGGCTCATTCTCAAGCGCAAAAGCCATCAGAAAATGCATCCGCTTCTTTTCAGGATACGCCAGCCGAAATTCGCCACGATCAGCCGTCTCACCGTCAGCTCCCTCATTTTTGCCCTCTATTTTTTTGCCTTTGGATTGATTCTGCAGGAATTCGGAGTTAACTTGACAGCCTATTTGGCCGGCGCTTCGATCATCGGCCTGGCCATCAGCTTTGGTTCACAGGGTTTGGTCCAGGACATCGTCAGCGGCATGACGCTGATTTTTTGCGACGCCATGGATGTGGGGGATTTGGTGGAAATTGCAAGTCCCGACACCATCGTCATTGGCCGCGTGGAGGAAATCGGGCTGCGTTTCACCACGCTGATCAATTTTCTCCATCAGAAGGTTTTAATTCCAAACCGAAACATCGGCACCGTCAGCCGGTTTCCGCCCGGCGGTGTGGACGCTTACGGGAATGTCAAGATTCCGGCTGGCGTGGATCCGCAAAAGGTCGTTCAAATCGTCGGGGACGAAGCCAAGGGAATGTGGGAACAGTTCGGCGCGATTATATTAAGCGAACCAATGATTGGAGGAGTGGAAAAGGCACGAGGTGGCGGCTGGTCCTTTTTCCGCATCCACTTCAAAATCCTGCCGGGACAGGGAGGATTGATCGAAAAGACTTTTCGCCTGCGGGTGGTCAGCGCCATGAAGATTTTTGATCCGAACTACGCCGAATGGCAGGTGCCCGTGACGTATCGTGCCTTGACGGTTGAGGAAAAACTAATCCCTGTCCTGCCATCGGGGAAGCGCCAAGTCCCGACGGAGCGCGTACACATCAGTGATGAGCCAACCACGCCGCATGGTAAATGTGATTCACCTGGTGTGCTCGCCGCATCTTCGCGCCCGACGTTGGCAGCCGCCCCATTGCACCCTCGGAAATTTGGGATTTGAAACTCAGTGCAGTTGAGTTCGAATGAATGGGCCGGACAAGTGGAGTCCGGCCACATGCGCTGCATCAGCGCGATGAGTTCAACATCATTCCGGAGATTGTAAAGCTGTCACTCCAAACACCCGCAACCACAGGAATGGTCTCTATTCGCCATCGGACATTGCTTCCGCGCCTTTGATCTTTGCCCAACGCGCCCTGGCGCCAGCCGCAATGGCTGCCCGCCCGGCACGGGACATCCGGCGTTTCTTTTTCAGTGGTTTTGTGTCGGTTGCTGAAACAAGGGGGTCACCGCCACCACCCCCAATTGAATCGAGATTACCTTGCAGCACTTCGATCTGTTTCTTGATGGCAAGAGCGCGTTTAAGTTGCTCTATGGTCATATCTTCGAGCATCGTCATAGTTAATTGTAATCCCCGTTAGTGTTATGTTCAACCTTCGGAAATCGCCGCAGTCATAAAGAGGTGCGTTTTTTAATGTCAGGCTTCAGGCTGGATTGACGCATTTGATCATGCTCCGCCCCTTCGATGCCTTCTTCAACGAGTCTCTCATTGTCACTTCGCCCCTCGTCATCCTCATCTTCGCCAGGAGCCACCGGCACCTTGGATCCAACCGAGCCAGGCAATGAGTCCCAACGCTCGGATTCGGGCGTGTCTTCAAGCACCGCCTCGTTCGGATCCATGTCCGGTTTGCCCGTCAGTTCCCGTTGGGCCTGGGCCAAGTCGGATTTTGACACCTCTTGCACGGGACGCCCGTTGATTGCCGCCAATTCAATCGCGCGCTGTCGCACCATTTTGCGCGTCACCGTGCCGATGCCGGCGGAGTTTTCGGTAAAGAGGCCTTGCTTTAATGGATTTGTGCTCATGGACTAAAATTTCCGTCAATGCGGAAAAACATTTGTGAGTTGTACGTTGTCATCATCTGACGCAAGCCCTGATCTTCGCGCATGCGTTGATGTTCTGGATTTGGAGTGGCCCCCTTGGAATTGGCCCGCAGTTGGTCGCAATGCCCCGCCCGCTCTCTGGCCTTGGAAGAATTTTTATTTTCCACGTTGTAAGAATAGGCCGTGCCACGGTGCGTCCGCCATGGGGTCTTACACTATCAGTATAATACCCCATATGCGTCACTGGTAAACAAGCAGAAGCTAAAAGAGGATGAATGTGAAAACATGCCTGAGCCATGCGCTGGTAATTCTCATCGCATCAGTCGTGGCCGGCAATCGCGGCGCGCCCGCCGGGAGACTGCATGGCGCAAGTGATTCCGCATCGCGACGGCGTCTCGATCCAACTGGAAGACGCACGAATCCTGTGGCAGCGATGATTCAATACGAGCATGAAGACACCCGAACGCTCACTGCATGATTACATGGAGAATACATACATATATGACCGTGACATGATGTACGTTCCCGCCCCTGTCACTTCCGTTTCAATAAAGGAGAGCAATCTATTATGACACCATCCGCCGCCCCGGCTGCTCCATCCGCCACACCGGCTGCTCCACAAAAGAATAAAAAACAGTTGTTGAAGAAGGTATTAATCTGGGCCGTCATTGCCGTCATTGTCGTAGTAATCGCGGTAGTGACATGGATTAAGTTGAAACCATCCGGCCCCGGTAAAGGTTTTGTCAGTGGCAACGGTCGCATTGAGGCCACCGAGATCGACGTCGCCGCCAAGCTCGCCGGACGGGTACGGGACATCATGGTCAACGAAGGCGATTTCGTGCAAGCCGGCCAGCTTTTGGCGCAAATGCAGATTGACGTGCTCGACGCGCAGCGCGACGAGGCGCGCGCCCAGTCCCGGCAAGCCGTCACTGCGGTCGCCAGCGCCGAAGCCCAGGTGGCCGCGCGCAAAAGCGACACAGTTGCCGCGCAGGCCATGGTGGTGCAGCGCGAGAGTGAACTGGATGCCGCGCAGCGGCGGCTCGCGCGCACCGAAACGCTGACCAGGCAGGGTGTTGAGGCGGTTCAAGAACTCGACGACGACCGCGCCCATGCGCATGGTGGAGAGGCCGCAGTGAACGCGGCGCAGGCCCAAGTGGCCGCCGCCCAAGCCGCTGTCAAGGCCGCACAAGCGCAAGTCGTCAGCGCCAATGCCGGCGTGACCGCCAGCGAGGCGGTCATCGCCCGCGTCGAAGCCGACATCCAGGACAGTCAGCTCAAGTCGCCGTGCAAGGGCCGTGTGCAATACCGCGTCGCACAGCCGGGCGAGGTTTTGGCTGGAGGCGGCAAGGTTCTCAACCTGGTTGACCTAAATGACGTTTACATGACCTTCTTCCTGCCCGAGACGGCGGTCGGCAAGTTGGCGCTGGACAGCGAAGTCCGCATCGTGCTTGATGCGACGCCACAATATGTGATTCCGGCAAAGGTATCCTACGTTGCCAGTGTCGCGCAGTTCACGCCCAAGACCGTGGAGACGGCCAGCGAACGGCAGAAGTTGATGTTCCGTGTCAAGGCGCAGATCGGCCGCGAGCTTTTGCAGAAAAATCTGAAGCTGATCAAGACCGGTCTGCCCGGCATGGCTTGGATCAAACTCGATCCGCAAGCAAAGTGGCCGCCGAACTTGGAGATCAAGGTGCCGGAATGACCCCGGAGTCATCCCATCCAGCGCCGGTCGCCGGTCTGGCCGACGTCGGTCTGCACTACGGTAAAACCGTGGCGTTGGACGGCATTACGCTGAACATCCCGGCCGGGCGCATGGTTGGCCTGATCGGCCCGGACGCGGTCGGCAAGTCCAGCTTGCTGTCGCTGCTGGCCGGCGCCAGGGCGGTGCAGCAGGGACAAGTCGATGTTTTGGGCGGTGACATGGCCAGCAGGCGCCATCGTGAGAGCGTCTGCCCTCATATTGCCTATATGCCGCAGGGCCTGGGCAAGAATCTTTATCCGACGTTGTCGGTGGAGGAGAACCTGCAGTTTTTTGGCCGCCTGTTCGGCCACAGTGCGAACGAGCGCCGCCGCCGCATTGACGAATTGTGCCGCGGCACCGGCCTCTCATCCTTCCTGTCGCGTCCGGTCGGCAAGTTGTCTGGAGGAATGAAACAAAAACTGGGTCTGTGCTGTGCGCTGATCCACGACCCGGATCTGCTGATCCTCGATGAGCCAACCACTGGCGTCGATCCCCTGGCTCGCGCCCAATTCTGGGACCTGATCAAGCACATCCGTGACGAGCGCTCCGGCATGAGCGTGATCGTGGCCACCGCCTACATGGACGAGGCGCAACGCTTCGACTGGCTGGTGGCAATGGATGCCGGCAAAGTGCTGGCCACCGGAACGCCAGCCGAACTGCTTGAGCGCACCCATAGCAACTCAATGGACGCGGCCTTCATCGCCCTGCTGCCGGAAGAGAAGCGACGCGGCTATCGGGCTGTGACGATTCCACCGCTGGCGGAAGGCGGCAATGCCGAGATCGCCATCGAGGCCACGAATCTCACCATGCGCTTCGGCAATTTCGTCGCCGTTGACCACGTCAATTTCCGCATCCGCCGGGGCGAGATCTTTGGCTTCATCGGCTCCAACGGCTGCGGCAAGTCCACCACCATGAAGATGCTGACAGGCCTATTGCCGGCCAGCGAAGGCCGCGCGTCGTTGCTTGGGCACGAGGTCAATTCCAAGGATATCGCCACGCGCCGGCGGGTGGGCTACATGTCGCAGGGGTTCTCGCTGTATTCGGAACTGTCGGTGCATCAGAACCTCGTGCTGCACGCCCGCCTGTTCTCCGTGCCGGAAGCAGACATCCCTGCGCGGGTGGATGAGATGGTCAAGCGTTTTAGTCTGGGCGATGTGCTTGACGCCATGCCCGACAATTTGCCGCTGGGCATCCGCCAGCGTCTGTCGCTGGCTGTCGCGATGGTGCATAAACCGGAACTGCTGATCCTGGACGAACCGACTTCGGGCGTGGACCCCATCGCCCGCGACAGCCTCTGGCAATTGATGATTGACCTGGCGCGCGACGACAAGGTCACGATCTTCATCTCCACCCATTTCATGAACGAGGCCGGGCGTTGCGACCGCATCTCGCTGATG
>CAZLEE010000246.1:0-5626 GCA_964558455.1 uncultured Verrucomicrobiota bacterium
TTCTTATTCCAGACGGAAGCTGGCGGGGGCGAAGGCTCCCAGATCTAAGGTGAATGTGCCGTGTTTGATTTTTACCGCGTCGCCTGCGGGTTCGCCGCGCAGGTTCACTGGCACGGCGCGCGTGGCGCGGAAGTCTGACGGCAGTTTCACTTTGACGGAACCGGATTGGCCGGCTTGTTCCCAGACGCGCAGGAGGGTGCGGTCACTGTAGGGATCGGGTCCGAAACAGGTGACGAGCACTCCGCGACGGGAGAGGCTGAGTCCGGTTTTGTCCGCCGGTAATGTTCCAGGCTGGCCGGTGGCGTAGGCCGCCACTAGGGGAGTGCGGGCTTCCCAGGCGGGGGTGATGAGATTTTTCGCCGGATCGACGCCATGGATCATCCAGAGGCGCACGCGGGAATTCCATGAGCCGTCCTGCCAGAGCGGAAAGTTGGTGTTCCACTGATTGTTGTAGAGGTTCACGAAAATGCGGGCGCGATGCGGCGTGTATTTCAGCGAGAATTTCCACAAGCCCGGTTCGTCCAGGCTGACCATGGGTGAATCCAGCGGGCAAATCCCCACGCCATAGCCGTCGCGTCCGATGACGGTCATGCCGGCATTCAGGCAGAGCAGGTGGCGGTTGCCGCCGTCGATGATGTCGGTGGCGGGGTTGATGAGCGAGCCGAGGCGCGAGAGCTGGAATTGCGGCTGATCAATGGCAAAAGGCAGGCAAAGCCAACCGCCTTCAGGAATCGGGTTGGGCGTCTTGTCCTCGACCGCCCATTCGACGTCGATGTAGGGCTGCGCCACGTAGAGAGTGTATTTCAAGGTCACCGCCTTGGCGAGCGGAGCGGCGTCTGACGAGTGGAGAACGATGGTTTTTGCCATCGCGTTGGATTGCACCGAGACGGCCCAGTTGGTCAGCGAGATGGCTGCGTAGGGCGATTGCCCGGGGTCGGGCATGCCCTCTTTGCCAAAATCCCTAAACACCCCTCTGCGCGGATTGTAAGCTTTGGTGAAGCCGTCCACGTTGGTTTTGGAAAAACGCTCGTGCAAATAAGAACCCAAACTGTTTTCGTCGTTCGTGGCCACCATTTCCCGGCCTGTTCTCAGGTCGAGCAACGAAACCAGTCCGCCGCGGGCCGCGTCCACTTCGAGCCGGAAGAACTTGTTTTCGATCATGCCGGCGGTGCTGGCGGCGTTTTCTTTTACGGAGGTGTCCGGCACCACTTTGTACGTTTTGTAGCCGCCGGGGGGAACATCGTTGGCGATGAACCGCAACGTCCGTCCGTCCATTCCGGTAAGTTGCACCTGGTGTCCGGTTTTCACATCGAGCAAACCGGCGCGGCAATTATCCGGCAGTTGAACTTCCGCCTCGCCGTTACGCCGCCAAGGCAGGGGATTGAAGACCACGACACGCGGCCCGTCGGCATTGACGTTTTGGGCGAGCAATTGCATGCGGGTATTCAGTTCGTTGGTGACGATATTGGCGGTGGTGCGGATGTAGTCGCGTTTGTCCTCGAACGATTTGAGGAAGCGGTCGTATTTGCCCTCGGCCAGTTTTTGGGCCCATTCCTCGCCGAACCAAAAGGCGCCGGGTTGGGAGCCGTAGTAGCCGAAGGTATGTTCGCTGTAGAGCAGGCTGCTTTCATAAGCCAGCGCCAGCGGTCCGGCCACGGGGGAAGTATGGACGCTGGCGGCGCGCAGTTCCGTATCCAGCATGTTCAGCGCGCCTTCCAGCGGGCGGACATCGCAGCCGAGCTTGGTGGCTTGCGGCATGGCTTCGAAGCCGTGAATCCATGTATCCGGCATGTCGCCGCGCACGACGGGGATGTTGGTCTTATTCTCCGCCATGATGGCGTCGTAAAAATCCTCAAGGCGTCCGAATTTGACTTTGACGCCGGGCAATTCCCTGGCCGTTTGCTGCAAAATTTTGTCCACGTCCTGGGAGGTGGGCGGGCCATGATTGTCGCCGGTCATAATCATGGCCAGCCAGGTGCGGTAAGGCCAGTCCTTGGGCGGGAGCAGGGGGGTGCCGTAGTGGGGCGAATAAGACGTAAGCAGGCGCGAACCATCCGGTCCCTCCCACCAGAACAAGGGGGGCACACGCATGGGAAAACTGCCGCCGTTGCACCCGACTTGCAGGAAGTTGACGCCGGCATGTTTCAACAACACGGGCAAGACCCAGGTGTGTTCGGGAACGTCGGTCATTTTCGCCGCGCGCGGGAGCGGCAAGCCGTTTTCCTGCGTCAGGTCGGCGGAGAATTTCATGCCGCGCACCAAGTCCTCCAAATCCAGCGTTTCGGTTTGGAGCGAGAAAGGCATGGCGTGAACCGTCAGGCGTCCATCCCTCACGGCTTGCAGGATTTTTTCGCGCCGCTCCGGCGTTTGACCGGACCAGAGCATTTCCTTCAACGGCCAGCCGGGCAAGGTCCAGACGAACTGCTGTTCCGGCGGGCGCGAGCGCGAGTCTTCAATCACCTTGAGCGCCTCGTCCACGAATTGGGTGCGGTAGCGGGTCAGGACGTTGGTGGCGAGATCGGTGTAACCGATGTCGAAGTGCGTTTTGTAAACCACCACGATTTCGCGCACGTTGTTTTCAGCGCGCGCCGGCCAGGCGAGCAACGCCGCCGAAAGGGAGGCGCAGACAAAGGGTTTAAACGGGCCTGTCAACCTGTTCATGTGCATATTTCGGGGGGAAGTGTAAACAGCGCCATTTCGCGTGTCCAGACCTGTTCAAACAAATGCACAAATAAAATGCGCAACAAAAAAGAGGCTTGGAATTGCTTCCAAGCCTCTTCGCGAACCATGACCTCACAGGATCATAGCAAAACTGTCATCAGGGCAGAACGTGGGTCGAGGGAACGATCTGGCAAACAGGCTTGGCGCTCACGTTGTTGATGGTGTAACTGGCGGCAAACGTCGAGGTGGTATCGGCAGGGCAGTAAGGCAATTCGCCTGCGGCGCCGTGGCCGAGATAAGGCTGGATGTCAGTTCCCTGCGGTATGGCGGTGGAGGTCTGGTGTTGTTCCAAAGCCCATTGCTGCTTGGCTCCGTCAATCATACGCAGGTTGTTGATGCAAGCGTTTTGTTGTGACGTTGTGCGGGCGCGGACGAAGTTAGGAATAGCGATGGCGGCCAGCAAACCGATAATCGCGACCACGATCATAATTTCAACCAGAGTGAAGCCCGACTTGCGAGTAACTTTATTTTTCATAATGAATTCGACTTTCGACATGTGGCGTGAACGATGCGGAAGGCGGGTTATATGAATACATTGAGTTCACTTATTGCCTTCTGCGAACCACGATAAACATTAAGCAATGGCCATGCCAAACGCAAACGGTTTCGGTCAATCGCCGCCGCATCACCGCGATGGGAAAGGCATCCGGCCGGCCGTGGCAGCCTCGGATCCCGCCACCGGCAGGGCCAGTTTTTGAAGCTTGGGGAACCGTGCGGCGTCGCGCGCCAAAACCACGGCCAGCGAATCATAATAGATCGTCCTCCAACCCGGGCGCTTGGCCAATTCGACGGCGCCGGCCAGATTCACCGGCAGCAAGGCCAAGTCTGACTCGTTGATATTGAGTATGTTAGGATTTACGGTCTGGCCGTTGTAAAACTTCCAATGTTCGGCAATCAATGGCCGGGAATAACAGGTATCCAAGCGTCCGTCAATGGACGGGGGGCAGTCCGGCAATTGGAAAATGGCCATTTCCCCCCAATCAAAAAAGACCAGCAACCGGCCCCGCATTTCGTGTTCGCGCAAAAAGTCCACCGCGCCGACCGGGTATTGGGAACGGGGCGCTTCCATGGTTAGCGGGTGCTCCTTATGGAGTAAAAATGTTCCGGTTCCAATACAGAGTGTCCCACAACAACACAGCGAGGCGGCAATTTTTTGCGAGTTGGGGGTACCGACCGCAGCTTGCAAGCGGGCAAAGGCTGGGCGGAATCGCGCCAGGGCGTCGGCCAGGTGCGGCGGGATCAGTGCCAAGGCGGTCAAGGCGAACAAGGGGGCGTTGCGGGCGGCGCGCCAGCCAAGAATCGCAAACATCACGCAGGCAGCCAGTTCCCACCAGGCGCGAGGCCGTCGGGTGCAACACCAGGCAAATATCCCCAGAGCGACCAGGAGGAAAAAGGCCGCATGATCCCAGCCCAACGGGGTTTGGTTCCATTCCTGGATTTCGGGCCGCATCCATAACATACTGTCAATCAACCAACTTAGCAAACCAGCCCCCCATGGATTGCAAAACAGGACCGCCGCGACCGCTCCCGTCGCCAACCATAACGTCACGATGGCACCGCGCGGGATTTTCCGCCAAAAGCATTGCGCGGAAGTGGCCAAGGCGGTCAAGACCAGCAATCCAAAACCCGCCAAAGCGCCGCCGTGCATATTGATCCAGACCACGAACAAGGCCGGCAAGGCCAAAGCCCGCCATCGTCCGCCGGCGTGGATGCGCCGTAACAGCAATAATTCGACAGCGAGGCCAAGCGCGGTAAAAATCTGCGGGCGGGCGGCGAAGCCGTAGGAAATTTCGACCACCGCCAGCGCGCCAAAACACCAGGTGACAAACCGCGCCGGCCAAGCCAGGCCCGCCCCGCCCAAACGGAGGCATAAGGCGAAGGTCAACAAACCCGCCGCCATTTTCAAAAGCAAAACACCGCCGCCGCCAGCCCATTTATGAGCCGCGCCCAAGGCCAGTTCGGAAAGCCATTCGTGGTTGATCCACGGTTGCCCGCAGGCCGTCCAGGAATACGACTCCACTTTGGGGATGGCGCCCGTTTCCAAAATCTGCCGGCCAAAAACCACATGTCCCCACAAATCCGGGTCCACCGTATTCTCGGAAAATTGGAATACGCCCAAAAGCGCTATCAGCGCGCAAAAGCTGACGCGCAAGGCCTTGCCTGGTGACTGCTTCCAATCAAGGGTGCTGCACTCATTTAAGTTACGCTCCATACAATCAAGGTTCGCCACAGTTTTGCAATTGAGGATCGCAACAATCGGACATTTGTCCATGGGCAATTGCTCCCGCGGCAGAGGTGGTTATATGGGTGATTATATCCTGATACTGGACCGCCAGATTTCCGGCATCGACTCAATCTGACAGCCGCGACCTCACCAAGGGCGGTTGAGGTCGGGACGCCGTTTTCGGTTTGCCCGGACGCGCGCTTCCAAACTTGGGCTTGGGGAGCTTTCGGGAGACACCCGTGTCTGATTTGCCGCAGTGTTTATTGGCGCCATCTCGTCGTCGATTACCCTGAGCAACTCTTGCCGGCCCTGCCGGGTCGTCGCTGAACAGGTGAACACCAACGGCAGCTTTTCGAACCACGCCGAAATGCGATCTGTAAAGGCTGCGATGTTCGTCTGCGCCGTGGCGGCGGATACCTTGTCGGTTTTGGTGAAGACGAAGACGAACGGGACGGCGTGGCGCGCGAGCCATTCCACGAACTCCAGATCTATTTCTTGCGGCGCCAGACCGGACTCGATTAACGCAAAGACCAGGCGGAGGTTCGGGCGATTCTCCAAGTAATCGTTCACGGTTTGGTTGAAACGGACCGTGTCCTTCCGCGCACCGTGGGCGAAGCCATATCCCGGCAGTCTGGCTATCCTATTGACGCAACCAAGCACAAGCTGTAGTGTCGCCTGGTG
>CAZLEE010000247.1:0-5619 GCA_964558455.1 uncultured Verrucomicrobiota bacterium
CGCAACGACGCGCTGCCCCTCGCGGCCTAAATGAAGAATTATGTCTCACACCCGGCGGCAGATTGTTACAAAAAAAATTCTTGCATTATTTTGACCAAAACAGGATAGTCCCCGTGTCTTTGACTATGTTGTCGAAATTCCCATCTGGTGAATCTTCAGGTGAACGCTGTTCAGTGTTGATTCGAAACCCGATAGCCGGGAACAGTTCGGGGGAAGCAAGATGCTGGTTTTAGACCGAAATTAGAATGAACACAAAATTGTATGTCGGGAATTTATCCTTCGACACCACTGAAAATGATCTTCAGGATCTTTTCGCCGCACACGGGCCGGTTTCAGAAGTCAATCTGATCACCGACCGCATGAGCGGACGTTCCCGCGGCTTTGCTTTTGTCACCATGGGCAGCCCAGAGGCCGCCCAGGCTGCCATCCAAGCTCTGGCTGGCAAGGAAATCGGTGGCCGTGCCTTGACCGTCAATGAAGCCCGTCCTCGCGAAGATCGCGGGCCTTCCGGCGGTGGCAGCGGCGAACGCCGGGCTCCCCGCCGTTAATCGGGGCTTGTTTTAACCAGGATGACGCGCCAGGCGTGCCATCCTTTTTTTTGCCCGGATGAAACCTCCGGCTCAGACGGTGTAGCTGCCGGAGGAGGCGCCGCCGCCGTGGCCGGTCCAGTTGCTGTGGGAAAATTGTCCCCGCGGCTGGTCGATGCGCTCGTAAGTGTGCGCCCCAAAATAATCGCGCTGCGCTTGCAGCAGGTTGGCCGGCGACCAAGCGCAGCGGTAACCGTCAAAAAAGTTCAACGCCGTCGAAAAGGCGGGGGTGGGAATGCCCTTGCGCGCGGCGGTCGAAACCACCTTGCGCCAGGATCGCTGGCATTTCTTGATCTCGCCGCGGAAAAACTTGTCCAGCAGCAGGTTGGCCAGGTCAGGACTGCGGTCGAACGCCTCCTTGATTTTGCCCAGAAACCGGCTGCGGATGATGCAGCCGCCGCGCCACATCAACGCCACGCCGCCGTAATTCAGGTTCCAGCCGTATTCCTTGGCCGCCGCCTTCATGAGCATGTAGCCCTGCGCGTAGGAAACGATTTTTGACGCATACAAAGCCTGGCGAATGTCCTCGATGAACGCGGCGCGGTCGCCCGCGATGGCTCGTTTTGGCCCCTTCAATTTTGCCGACGCCAGCACCCGCTCCTCTTTCAACGCCGAAATGCAGCGCGCATAAACCGCTTCCGTGATCAGGGTAATGGGGACGCCAAGTTCGCTCGAACTGATGACGGTCCATTTGCCCGTGCCTTTTTGCCCCGCCGCGTCAAGAATCTTGTCCACCATCGCCTGGCCGTCGGTGTCTTTGAAGGCCAGAATGTTCGCCGTGATTTCGATCAAATACGAATCCAGCTCGCCCTCGTTCCATTCGGCGAAGACCGGCTGGATTTCAGCGGCGGACATGCCCAGGCCGTCCCGCATCAATTGATAAGCTTCGCAGATCAATTGCATGTCGCCATATTCAATGCCGTTATGCACCATTTTGACATAATGACCGGCCCCGTTCTCCCCCACCCAATCGCAGCAGGGCGTGTTGCCGTCCACCTTGGCGGAGATCGCCTGGAAAATATCTTTGACATGCGGCCAAGCCGCCTTGGAACCCCCCGGCATGATGGAGGGACCGCGCCGCGCCCCTTCTTCCCCGCCTGAAACCCCCGTGCCGACATATAAAAATCCCTTCGCTTCCAGTTCCTTGGCGCGCCGCATGGTGTCCTGAAACAAGGAATTGCCGCCGTCGATGATGATGTCGCCTTTTTCCATCAGGGGCAAAATCTCGGCGATCAATTCATCGACCGGCCGGCCGGCCTTGACCATGAACATGACCCGGCGGGGGCGTTTGAGCAGGGCGATGAATTCCGCGATGGAGTGCGCGCCCACGACTTTTGTGCCTTTGGCTTCGTGGTTGAGAAAATCATCGACCTTTGCGACTGTGCGATTGAACACCGCCACGGTGAAACCGTGATCGTTCATGTTCAGGACGAGATTTTGGCCCATGACCGCCAAACCGATTAAACCGATATCCGCTTGTGCTTCCATGATGAAAAATGTTGGGTTAAAGAAATGATGGGTTATCTGGATGAAAAATGAAATCACCGCCTAATCAGGCAAAAGCGCGGCCTGACCTTCTGACGCCCATTTTATTGCATGCACCACTCCGGTTTGCCATCGTTGCCATCGTGACTGGGACTCTTTTTTTCGCACGAATCCGGGGTGGCGGGCGGGGAATCAGACAGAGAGTTGATCGCGATCTGCACCGAAGATTTCCTCGCCCAATCGGGTCGTGATTGGTTGGAGACGTTGGCGTCTGCCAAGACTTGTTTCAGCCATGCTCGGTCGCTCATAATTTAGCTCTCCATAACGGACAGGTTAGTCTGCTTGAGTAATTTGTCAAAGAGGGCGAGCATTTCGGCTTCGCTTGGCAAATACGCAAACGGCGTCTCTGCCAGTCTTGGACTGGCGTCTTCACCCCTCCACTCTTTGACTCTGCTCCCCTCTTTTCTAACCAAGTCGCCAACCGAAAACAAACTAAAATAGAGCCGGGGCGAAACGCCGACGAAAGATTTGAAGGAGACGTGATTTTTGTCGTCCGCATCCGCTTCCACTGCGATGGAGTCGCCGTGCAATTCGGGAGCGCGGCTTTTGGGGTAGGGTTCGATAAAAGTCAGACGGGAAATTCCCGCCGCCACGATGTGTTTGGTGCAATTGTGGCACGGGAACGTGGTGCAAAAGAGAACCGCGTTCTGGACGGGGATGCCCAGCCTCGCCGCTTGCATGAGAGCGGCCATTTCGGCGTGGACCATTCGCCCATATTCGGTGATGCCCATGAGGGTGGCTTTTTTCAAACTCGTTGGCGACGTGTCTGCGAGAGCCTCGCCCAGCAGTTCGCTCACCGGCTTCCCGGACTTTTCATCGTTCAGCCATTTGCCGTCCTTCATCCGCTTCAAAACGTCGGTCAGGATTTCATTTTTGATTACATCGTTTGAATCCTCCCCGCGCCTGTGGTCCCGCTCGTCCGGGTCGTCGTCAGACCAGTAGAGTCCGCCGTGTGCCTTGGGCACTTCGTTGCAGCCGGTGGCCAGGAGATCGCCCGCCTCAGTGCAGATCGCGGCTCCGACTTGGCGGCCAAGGGAGGCGGACCTGAGTGAATCAGCCCACGCATGGAACATGCCGAACTCGTCCCGGGTGGGTGTGTGAAAGGTGTTGCCGAAGATCAATTCGACAATGCGCGTGATTTGCTGTTGAAGCTTGGGGCTGTCCGCGTCCACGAAGAAGTCGGAGATGGGGAACGCTTCGCGGATGTTTTGTCCGAATTTTTTCTGCAGCCCGGCTTCGTCGCGGTCGATTAACCGATTGGCAATGGCCTGAATGTCCGCAGTTCGGCTGGCGTTCTTTGATTTGGCGATCTTGATGGCCAGCCGCTCGGAACGCTTGGACTTGGGTGAATAGGCTGCGATGGTAAAAACGTTCCTGCCATAAAGGCTCTTCAGCGTTGAAACCTCTTCAGGTCTTTTAAGTGATCGCAGCACGTAAGCGGTGCGGGCGGCTGGTTTGTTTCTCTCTTTCGTGATTTTCGCGCGCTCCCCGGCTATGCTGGCGGCCCCAATGAGGGCCAAGGCATCCTCCCGGCCAAGGAGTTCCCTAAACTCGTCGCCGGCATCCATGTGACTTGTGTAGCGCAAGTCGAGGGGTTCTGTGGCTATGCCTTTCCATTTTTCCAACTGGCGAAGCCCATCAATCAATCGAATGGTTATTTGCCTGTATCTGACCTGTTTTAAGGCGTGATCCAATGCGCCGACTATCTTGTCGGAATCAGTGCCGATGGCGCCAATGATCCCAAAAACCAGTTCAGGGTATCGGGTTGCGTCGTCCTGGGTTTCAATTGAACCACTCATGCCTTTTGAAGAGGGTAAGAGTCGGGTGATGGCAGTGCGGTTTGCGACGTGTTTTTCATGGATCCAAGGGGGACTCTATCTTCTATTTGCGGGAAATTCAAATAAAAGACAGGGAACTGTCGAGAACCTTAAATGGACGGCGGTCTTTGGTTAAAAACACGGTCTGAACCAGTATCTTAGCCAATGATTGGAATATGGCGTGGTGATACGCATCCTGCCCTTTGATTCAACCTTTACAAGGTTGAATTATTTCCTGATCTTTTCCCAGGGTAGCTCGTTCCTCGCAACCCTGGGCTGAAAGATTCAATCCCGTTGGGATTGGCACAAGCAACGTCTGGCGCCTGGTCAGTTGGTCACAGCCCACGGGTATATCCAAGTTTCCGGGTGCGGTTTGTTGTCGCGGTTCCAGTGGGTTGCGCATCGCGGCGGGTAGAGATAGTCGCTTCGCAACACAGAGATTACGTGTCCATCGCAGAAGACGACATTGTATGCCTGATCGTGCGGCGGAGGGCTTTCCGGGGTGGCGGTACGATTGAATCTGCTGACCCCAAAACTGTATAGCTGCATCTTTATGTTTCCGTGGGGTGTGTTGCTCCATATCGCGGGTCGTGTGTCAGCAACGGCATACATCTGGGAGGGAGCCAGCACCTCGGGTTCACGCGCCATTGTTTGATCCCTGTCCATGCGGAAGCCCAAACCCAAGTGGTTCGTAATAGGACTCCCGGTCCCGGCCCAGTTATAATCATAACTGCAACTGCAATAGTGGGTTGTGAGGTGGTTGTATACCTCTCCGCCGTTTGCCAGAAATGTTGGGCAGTTCCAAGCCGCGTTGGTCCACTGGAGCGGATAATAGGGATAAAACCTGTCAAAGCAGATTTGGAAGGTGTTTGTATCCGCCAGCGGGGGATAGCGCTTGTAGTCGGAGACATACATTGTCATGGCCAGCCCGATTTGCCGCAGATGATTTTTGCAGGCGGCGCTTTGGGACTGACCTTTGCCTTGGGAAATCGCCGGGAGGAGGAGCGCGGCCAAAATGGCGATGATGGCACCCGTCACCAGCAGTTCAACCAGCGTGAACGCATCCGTGGCCGATAATCGAATAGGGCTCCTGTGTCCGGGCAGTTTCGCTGTCATGTAAACTTAGACAAGGGAACAGCCCATTCGTCACGCCCTATCATAATGCCGGCTTATCTTAACGGCCGGCGGGATGGACGCCAAAAACGTTGCTGATGGCCTCAAGATAGCCGTAGCCGTACTGCTTTTCCGGCTCAAGCACGCTGCCCTCGGGCCATTCGTTCCAGGCGTTCACCGTGATGATCCTGGGCTGGTTGGGCATGGCCAGAATGTGTTGCTTGATTATTTGACAGGCATCGCGGAACGCCTGGGGGGTGTTGCCGACCATGACCGGATTGACCACATAAGGGGCGGGCCTGTCCCACCTGGCCTGCGCGTGCGCGCGCGGGGAATTGTCCCAATTGATGGTGGTGTTGGGAAAGTAGGGGGCAGGATAGTTGGTCAGGGCCGTCTCCATGAACTTGAGGTAAACGTCGCGCCCCTGGTTGTAGTCGGATGTGGGGAAGGTTTGATAATTGAGCGCGCCGTGATGCACCCAGGTGTAGCCGGTCAGACTGTCAAGAGTCAGTAACCTCCGGCAGAGCCGGAGGCTTGAAATAGCGTGAACCGCTCAA